>DWYL01000028.1 GCA_019118685.1 Candidatus Blautia merdipullorum | reverse complement strand
ACTGGTGGAGCTGGTGTAGCCTTTCCAGCAGGAATCTGTAATTTAATATAACCTGTAACTTTCTTTGCCATTTTCGGCACCTCCTATAATGTGGTAATTGCGGGGATGTCCCTCCCACGAGCCATGTGACATTATGGCCCTTTCTCACTATTGCTTTTTTGTCTTATGAAAGACTCTTAACTTCTGCGAAACTTATCTCTACCGGCGTTTCGCGGCCGAACAGCTCAACATTGATCGTCACGATCTGCTTTGCTTCATTGATACTCTGAACAACACCCACAGTATCCTTCCACACGCCTCCTGTGACAACAACACTGTCGCCCACTCCAAAGTCTACTTCCACATCTCTTACAGTAGCGATGCCCAGAGCATCGATCTCCTGCTCGGTAAGGGGAACTGCCTTGGAACCCGGACCAACAAAGCCTGTGACGCCTCTGGTATTTCTTACGACATACCAGGTGTCATCGTTCATCACCATATGGATCAGAACGTATCCCGGGAACATCTTTCTCTGAACTTGCTTTTTCTCGCCGTTCTTCAGTTCCACTACGTCTTCCATGGGTACACGGACTTCTAAGATCTGGTCCTCCAGGTGTCTGTTTTCAATTGTCTTGTCAATGTTGGCTTTTACCTTGTTCTCATACCCGGAATAGGTGTGAACAACATACCAATTTGCTTCTGACATTTTACTCACCTTGTCCTTACTTAATGATCAGGTTCAGCAGCTGCAGTACTCCGCTGTCGATAACAGCAATGATGACACCTAAAACTGCAGTGATACATACAACTGCAATGGTCTGCTTAACCAGTGTCGGCTTATCAGGCCAGACGATCTTCTTAAATTCAGCCTGAAGTCCCTGTATCCATTGGCTGGCTTTTGAAGATTTCTGCTTCTTTTCTGCCTTCATATATTTCACCCTCTTAAACCTGATTACTTGGTTTCTTTGTGCAATGTATGAGTTCTGCAGAATTTACAGTACTTCTTTGTCTCCAAACGTTCTGGATGATTCTTTTTTTCCTTTGTCATGTTGTAGTTACGCTGTTTGCATTCCGTACATGCCAATGTGATCTTTACGCGCACGACTTCTCCACCTCCATGTGTCTTTTATCGCCGGCAGCTCACGTTACTGCCGTCTACGCAACATCTTGCTACTGCGACAAAGATCTTTTCCTTATTATAAACTTCAGTTTTCACTGTAAATTTAGGCACAAAAAAAAGACCTACTTCCAGTGTCGCTACACAAGCGTATCATAGAAGCAGGTCTTTGTCAAGTTTTTTCTACAACGAGGTTATTCTTTGCTCATTCTTTTCATCTCCGTGCGGTTCTTTTCCAGATGAAATAAATTTATTCGTTATAGTATAAAGCCCATCCTATCCCGAATTTATCAACTACAAGTCCCAGTATTGCTGCCCAAGGATATGGACCTTCCGTATGATAACTTTGGGCTTCTTTGCCTATTTCATTGTAAGCTTCCCAAAAATCTTCTTTCTTATCATAACGGACCTCACAGCATAGAACTCCCTGAAATCCAGTACCCATACTTTTTCCTGGGCCGATCAAAATCTCTTGTCCATAAATTTCCATCATAATATGAATATCATCGTTATCCGGCGGTGTGCTTTCCAATAATTTTTTTGCTTTAAAAGCTCTTTGATACAATTCAAAAGCCTCGATCCGCTCTTTATTAGATGGTCCAATACTAAAGGACATGGTAAATTTAGGATATGCTCCCATATCTGTTTCTCCTGTATACAATAAATTTTCTGGTTTATACATATTTATACTTCACCACTTTTTTTCTGTTCCCGGACAGTGATTTTTCTCTACCGCCGCCCGGTACTCCACAAAGCAGCCACATATACGGCACATCCCATTTATAAGATTATCACATTCTTTGCAGAAAGCCAGGCGTCTTTGATACTCCTGGCTTTCTGTTTTTATCTCCTCATCCAATCCCTGGATATACTGTCTCATGTTCCTCAGAAAATCTTCTTCTGCGATATCTTCCAGAAGACATTTTTTACAAAATCTTTTGGGCTGATCCATGGTCTATTTCACACCTGAAGCGCTGTCGGAAAGCGCCCCCTTCCCGGATATCTTATTTTGAAAAATAAAATTTCTGAAATCTGCGAATCCTCCAGTCTTATTCCCATAGCAAAAGATACCGATTCTGTAGCCGATAAATAAATCCAGAGTATATTTCATCTGAAGCTGTGTTCCGATCGTCTCCCAGTTTTCTCCATCATACGACCAGTAGAAAGCTGCTCTATCCCTAAGTTCGTAATAATCGAAATCAATTCTAAGAAAACACTGACCGGACTTTATAGGAACAGAAATTTCTACCGTTTCTCCCTGCCCCAGTTTTCCCTTGACTACTTCTACCGCAAAAGCACCGTTCTCCTGTGCTCTTATTCCTACAGACCCATAAGTCCCCTGAAACGCCGTAAGGCCGGCAAACTCCTGAGGCTTCATACCTGAAGCGTCTATTTCTATCGTAAAAGAAGAATATGGACTCTCTGTTTTTTGAGTCAGTGTTCCACGAGCTTCCATAAGATTTGCTGCCGGAACTTTAGAAAACAGTCTCAGGTATCCGGTTCTTTCCGTGAGGGACCAGCCGCCGGGTACAGGATTATGGTTCCATTCCCACTGAGGTTTTAAACAATCTTTCTCATAGGAAAAGCTATCGCTGATAATAAGGGGGTCTGCCTTATACTCTTCAAAAGACGTTTCAAAACTTCGGGGAATCTTTCCTCCCGGCGCCAGCACCGGCCAGTTCTCCTCCCATGTAACAGGCATCAGATATGGAATCCTTCCTACTGCTCCATGATCCTGGAACAGCATAGCATACCACTCTCCCTCTTTTGTGTCAATAAGAGTCCCTTGAGCGATTCCGTTGTTGAAGAATCCCATATCATCATCAACCAGCACTTTACACTCATAATCCCCTAAAAGCTGGGCAGAGCGATAACAGATCACCCGTCTCCTCTTCCTGCCGACAGCCGGCCAGTCAATAAAGAAAAAATAATGGAAATTATCCTTTGTAATCCAGCGGCAGCCTTCACATCTCAATCCTATCCCCTCTTTTGGAGTAGAAAACAAAAGACGCTGTACGCCTCCGCGCTTTATCCCCGACAGATCGCTCTCCAGTTCGACAATTCTTATTTCCCCATTGCCGTAAACCAGATAAACATGTCCGTCCTCAAAGACAAAGGACATATCATGATAAATACCATCTAGGGTTATACGTTCCCAGCCTGTTTTTTCTATATCATCTGTGCTGTATATATATGTTTTCTGCAGATCATTACATGCAAAGCAGGCGTAGAATTTACCTTCATAGTATTTCAGACTGGTGGCCCACTGTCCCTGCCCATAGGCATTTTTTCCCTCTTCCAGCCTATAACCGGGATTATCTTCGATGACGTTAAAGATATAAGAAGTAATTTCCCAGTGTACCAAATCCCCGGATCTTAAAACAGGCGCTCCCGGTGTCACAAACATAGTTGTAGACACCATATAGTACATATCATTTACACGTATGATATCAATATCCGGCATATCGATCTGCATGATCGGATTTGTTACTCTCATCTTATACTTCCTTTCTTATCTTTTTTACTTTACAGATAAATGCAGGACACTGCAGGCCGGAATGGTAAAGGCCAGACCCTTGTCTGTGATCTTCACATCTGTAAATTCTTTTGTGCAGACAGTTTCCGGCTCCTCAAAAGTATTCATAGCATGCATTTCTTCTGTAAGGATCTCACCCTTTACTTCAGAAATATTCTTTTCCAGAATCGTAGTGTCAATCTCATAGTCCTCGGTAAGAGAAAGGTTGGTAACTGTAATATGCAGAACACCATTTTCGTCTACAGAAACAGACTCGGTGAGATTTGGCACCTGATATTCTTCTTCCACACCTATAGTTTCTGTATCTATATGGCTGTCCACCAGCATAGCGTCCTGATGGTATTTGTACATATTAAATACATGATAGGTAGGAGTCTTGATCATCTTTTCTCCTTCTGTAAGGATTACAGACTGAAGTACATTGACAATCTGAGCGATATTGGCCATCCGTACACGGTCGCTGTGTTTGTTAAAGATGTTCAGGTTAATACCAGCCACCAGAGCGTCTCTCATAGTGTTCTGCTGATAAAGGAATCCTGGATTGGTTCCCGGCTCTACGGTGAACCAGGTTCCCCACTCGTCAACGATCAGGCCGATTTCTTTTTTGGGATCATACTTGTCCATGATGGCTCCATGACGGCGGATCAGCTCTTCCATATAGAGGGTTTTGCTCAGGGTCTTATACCATACCTTATCATCAAAGTCTGTGGCACTTCCCTTAATCTCCCAGCCTTCCGGATGGGTATAATAATGAAGAGAAAGACCATCCATAAATCCATGCTGGAAAGGCTGGCTGTGGCGGAAGCAAGTCGACATAACTCCTTCTGTCCACTCATAGTCATCTACGTTTGGACCGCAGGCGATCTTGTAAATTTTCTTATCTGCTTTATAGTCTCTCACATAAGTCTGATATCTCCGGTACTCATTAGCGTAAAATTCCGGCGTCATGTTTCCACCGCATCCCCAGTTCTCATTGCCTACCCCAAAGAAAGCCACATCCCAGGAGTCTTCATGACCGTTTTCTTTTCTCCAGTCTGCCATGGGGGATACTCCGTCAAAGGTCATATATTCTACCCATTCTGACATTTCCTGTACAGTTCCGCTACCTACGTTTCCATTTACATAGGCCTCGCATCCCAACTGACGGCACAGTTCAAAGAACTCATGGGTACCAAAGCTGTTGTCTTCTACAACACCGCCCCAGTGGGTATTGATGATCTTCTTTCTGTTTTCTTTTGGGCCTACTCCGTCTTTCCAGTGGTACTCATCAGCGAAGCAGCCGCCCGGCCAGCGAAGTACAGGAATCTTCATTTCCTTTAAGGCTTCCACTACATCGGTACGCATACCGTTTACATTAGGGATTGGAGAGTCTTCCCCTACATACATTCCCTCATAGATACATCTTCCCAGGTGTTCGGAAAAATGTCCGTAGATTTCCTTGTGGATCTTGCTTTTCTTTACATTTGGATTGATCACAAATTTTGTCATATATTTTCTCCTCTTTCATAAGACAATCCAAAATGACTGCCCATATAATATTCCGTATTTCTGTCTATCTTTTTATTTCCCCAGACGGATCACGTTCCAGGAAGCTTTCTTCAGAACGCTTGTGGCAATACCGCCATCCAGCTTTGTTCTGTCGTCAGCTTTTACAGGGTAAACTTTCTGCTCAGTCAGGCTGTTCACCGCCTTCAGGTCTTCGTTCTCCATAACAATGTGTTCTAATACTCTGTATCCTTCAAAGCTTCTCACATCTGTTGTCAGTTCTACGTCTTCCTCCAGATTACGATTTACAGCAAAGATGGTCACTTCATCTTTTTCTTCGTTGTATACAGCGATAGATTCTACGTCTGTGATCTCATCATGTTTTGCTGTAGCATGCTTTGTTCCGGAAACTACCGGCTGAAGCGCAATACCTCTTCCGTATTTGGAAGCATGCATAAAGGGATAGAAGATGGTCTGCTTCCATGCGCCCCCTGCAGCATCCGTCATAATAGGAGCAATAACATTTACCAGCTGTGCCAGGCAGGCCATCTTTACACGGTCTGCATGTTTCAGCAGAGTGATCAGCATAAGTCCTACCAGAAGCGCATCCTCAAAGTTATAGATATCTTCCAGCATGGGCGGAGCCACCTGCCATGGATGATTCTCTGTAATGTCATCATCTGCCGCGTTGGAATGGAACCATACATTCCACTCGTCAAAACTTAAGTTCATGGTCTTTTTGCTGCGTTTTTTCGCTTTTACATAATCGCAGGTAGCGATAATGGTGCGGATAAAGTCGTCCATATCATCAGACTGAGCCAGATAGTCGTTGCTGTCGTTATCTCTGTTTCCATAGTACTGATGCATGGAAATGTAATCTACATAGTCATAGGTATGGGACAGTGTAACTGCTTCCCAATCCGGGAAAGTAGGCATATCTCTGTTGGAGCTTCCGCAGGAAACCAGTTCGATCGTAGGATCGATGAGACGCATAGCCTTTGCAGTTTCTTCTGCCAGACGTCCATACTCTTCCATGGTCTTATGACCGATCTGCCATGGACCGTCCATCTCATTTCCCAGGCACCATACTTTGATGTTATGAGGGTCTTTTACACCGTGTTTAATACGCAGGTCACTGTATTTGGTTCCTGATGGATGATTGCAGTATTCCAGCAGGTTGCAGGCGTCGGAGATTCCTCTGGTTCCCAGGTTTACAGCCATCATCACCTGAGAATTTACCTGTTTTGCCCATTTAGAAAATTCATTTAAACCGATCTCATTTTTCTCCAGGCTTCTCCAGGCCAGTTCCAGTCTGTGAGGTCTCTCTTCCACTGGTCCAACAGAATCTTCCCAGTAGAAATTGGATACAAAGTTTCCTCCCGGATAACGGATGATAGGCACATTCAGCTCTTTAACCAGCTGTACTACATCCTGACGGAATCCGTCGGCATCTGCTGCAGGATGTCCCGGCTGATAGATACCCTCATATACGGCCCTTCCCAGATGTTCGATAAAGGAGCCATAGATTCTCTCGTCAATTTTGGAGATCTGGAACTCTTTATCCAGAACCATTTTTGCTCTTCTGCTCATGTGTGTTTCCTCCTTATATATTTTTATATTTTTCTTAATTATTTTACTTTTGTCTATATTATATTGAGATAATGCCTGTGTGTCAACAGAGGTTTTGTAAAATTTTTATCCATATTTAGTTCTAAGTAAAATACTTTTGTTGCCTAAGTCCGAATTTTCACTTATAATAATACCAAAGTTTAACTCTTATTCTATCTATAACACACCGTAACAAAGGAGTCCGCCTATGCTGCATATTAAAAAAATTGAAGATGGTATAGACCTTTATAAAGCCCTGGGATCTGATCTCCGCATCCAGATCATTAAGCTGCTGCTGGAAAAGGGCGAAATGAATATGAATGAGATCGCCGGAAGTCTGGGGATCACCAACGGAGCTCTTACCAGCCATATAAAAAAGCTGGAAGAATGTGGACTGGTCAGCGTCCTCTCCGAACATGAAGGCCACGGCAACCAAAAGCTCTGCCGGGTCCACACAGACAGGATCCTCATTGATGTTATGCCTCAGATTCCGGAAGAAAACAAAAATCTTTACTCTGTGGATATTCCCGTGGGCCAGTACACCGATTATCAGGTGTCTCCCACCTGCGGCATCGCTTCCCGGAAAAGCCTCATCGGAGAAGTGGACGACCCCAGATATTTTGCCCATCCCCAGCGGACCC
>DWYL01000027.1 GCA_019118685.1 Candidatus Blautia merdipullorum | reverse complement strand
CTGAAATATGATAACAAGGAAATCTATTATCTTGTGATCGCAGATGCGGATGGTCTGGTCGTATCAAGGGAAGAGTTCCAGATAGATATTGCCTTTGCGGTGGATGAATTCGATTTCTTTAGTTAAGGCGGAAGGAGAGAATATATGGAGCCTATCGCTGAAAATGCTGTAGATAAGCGTGAGGAAATAAAGAACAAGCTCCGTGAGAGTTTTGACGGAAAGATCGTCCGAAAGGATCTGACGAAGAAGATCAAGGAAGGAGCGAATGTGCCGGTGTACGTGCTGGAGTTCCTTCTTGGTCAGTATTGCAGTTCCGATGATGAGTCTATCATTGAGCAGGGGGTACAGAATGTGAAGCGGATACTGGCGGATAACTTTGTCCGACCGGATGAATCGCAGAAGGTCTTGTCAAAGCTCAGGAAAAAAGGAAGCTATACCGTCATCGACATGATCACGGCACGGCTTGATATGAAGCGGAATATTTATATTGCAAGTTTCTCTAATCTGGGTATCGACAATGTTCTTCTGGAAGATGAATACCCGGAGAAGTATGACCGGCTGCTCTGTGGCGGTATCTGGTGTATTGTCCAGCTTGATTACGAGTATGTGGAAGAAGAAAAGAAGAATGGGATGCCGGTACAGATCCGGAGGTTGACTCCGATCCAGATGCCTCATGTGGAGATTGACGAGCTGAAGGAAGGCAGGAAACGTTTCACAGAGGATGAGTGGCTGGATATCATGATGCGTTCGATCGGTATGGAGCCGGATACTCTGTCTGAACGTGAGAAGTGGCTGCTTCTTTTACGTATGGTTCCGCTGGTAGAGAATAACTTTAATCTGTGTGAACTGGGTCCGAGATCCACGGGTAAGTCCCATCTATATAAGGAAATATCGCCGAACAGTATACTGGTATCCGGCGGACAGACCACGGTGGCTAACCTTTTCTATAACATGGGAAGGAAGACAATTGGCCTTGTCGGTATGTGGGATGTCGTTGCTTTTGATGAGGTAGCCGGTATTCATTTTAAGGATAAAGACGGGATCCAGATTATGAAGGATTATATGGCGTCCGGATCCTTTGCCAGAGGTAAGGAAGAGAAGGCAGCCTCCGCATCGATGGTATTTGTGGGAAATATTAATCAGAGTGTGGATGTTCTGTTGAAAACTTCCAGTCTATTTGATCCGTTCCCGCCGGAGATGGGGACAGATACAGCGTTTCTGGATCGTATACATTGTTATATTCCGGGGTGGGAGATTCCGAAGTTTCGACCGGAGCATTTTACAAATGATTATGGTTTCATTACGGACTATTTGGCTGAGTTCCTGCGGGAATTGAGAAAAGAACAGTATGGGGATGCCCTGGATGAGTATTTCCGTTTAGGAAGGAACCTGAATCAGAGAGATACGATTGCTGTCCGGAAGATGGTGGGCGGTCTTGTGAAGCTCATGTATCCGGATGGTGAATATACAAAAGAGCAGCTGGAAGAGATCCTGAAGATTTCTCTGGAAATGCGCCGGCGTGTTAAGGAACAGCTAAAGAAGCTGGGCGGCATGGAGTTCTATGATGTGAACTTCTCCTATATTGATCTGGAAGATATGTCCGAGCATTATGTTTCGGTGCCTGAGCAGGGCGGCGGCAAGCTGATCCCTGAAGGGTTGTGCAATCCGGGACAGGTTTATACCGTATCACAGGGAAAGTCCGGGATGATCGGAGTATTCCGTCTGGAAGGCCAAATGCTTCCAGGTAATGGCAAGCTGGAGCGGACAGGACTTGGTTCAGACCGAGATGCGAAAGAATCTTCTAATACGGCTTTCAATTATCTGAAGGCGAACGGCAACAGGATCAGCGGATCCATCAGCACAACCTCGAAGGATTACATCATCAATTATCAGGATCTGCAGGGAATCGGCATGACTGGGAAGCTGGCTCTTCCAACGCTGATTTCACTGTGTTCTATCGCTTTGGGAAGACCGGTGCAGAGTTCCACGGCGATCCTGGGTGAAATCAGTATCAGCGGTACGCTGATCAAGGTGGATAACCTGGCAGATACGCTGCAGGTGTGCCTGGATTCCGGTGCGAAGAAGGTGTTGCTTCCGCAGACATCATTTGTAGATTTCGCGACGGTGCCGCCGGAGTTGATGAGTGCGTTTCAATTAATTCCGTATCAAAGCGCAGAGGATGCGGTGTTTAAGGCGTTGGGGGTTGAGTAAGGAGATTTATGAAGATAGTAGAAACTGGATATAAAATTGATTTGCATATCCATTCTGTTTATTCTTGTGCAAAGGATAAAAAGAAGGTGGCTTTCAATACAATAGATAACATTGCCGTCCTGGCAGAGAGACTGAATGCCAATGGCGTTCAAATGTGTGCCATTACGGATCACGATGTGTTTCGATTCGATATGTATAAGGCGTTGAAGGATTACGAAAACAATGAACAGTACTCTGTTATAAAAGTATTTCCAGGTATCGAATTTACGGTTGAGTTTATCGGAGAAAAGGGTCCGACCATTTTACATGTAATTGCAGTTTTTAATGATGAGGATGAGACCAAAGTGGCGAAGATCGCTGATTGTTTGGTAGATGATAAAGGAAAAACTGCATATGACAAAGTGGGTGCTTTTTCAGAAGAAAAGTTTCTCTCCATTTTGAGAAGCATTGATCTGGATACAGCCCTTATTGTTCATCAGAAGAGTTCGTTGACAGCATCTCGTCCGTACAAAAATGATGCAAAAACTGTTGGAGAAGAGAAGTTTCAAGAGTTTGTTTACACTGACTATTTTGAAGCGTTTGAATTCAAAAACCGTAAGAACGAGGTGTTCAATAAGAATTTCCTGAATGCACAGGATCTGACTGAGGATATCCGATTCATTACGGGGTCTGATTGTCATGACTGGCGGTATTATCCCAAAGAGACAGAAAATGATAATACGGATTTCGTCTATACCTATGTGAAATGCCTGCCCTGTTTCAGAGGCCTGGTTATGGCAATCACAGATCACAGAAGAATAAAGACTGTCAATAGCTTTTTCAATCCGACTGAGACCTACACGAAGAACTTGCAGATTACGATTGATGGTGAAACCTATGATGTTCCTCTTTCGAGAGGCATCAATGTTATTATCGGAGACAATTCGATAGGAAAGTCCTTACTGCTGCACAAGCTGACAGAATACAGAAAGCAGCAGGAAGGTCTGCTCAATAAGTCCGTGGTTCGAGGATACGAAAAATATCTGAAAAAGCATAATATCAAGATTGGAACAACAATTCCTGCGGCAGAGATATTTGTTTTTGATATGCAGGGTGAGATCCGTGATAAATTTGAACAGGAAAAAATCAAGTCTGACGATTTTCTGAGTCCGTATTATCCGGCTCCAATTAAGTCAGGAGCATACAAAGAAAAGATTCAGAGAAAGCTGAATGTTATTTTTGCATTCCTGGAAGAAAAATTCACACTGGAGCTTTTGGAAGCTCAACTGGGCAGATTTAAGATACTTGATGAAGACATAGAACAGGCAGAGAGTATAACGTTTGTTGGATCCGTTTCAAAGAATAATCGATGTGTAGAAGGCTACAATAATATCAGCGGTGATCTGGATAATGTTGTCGAACAGATTGAGACGATAATGGAAAGCATCTGGCTTGAACAAAATGACAGAAAACAGTTGGAATATATTATTGAACAGCTGGACAGTATGTCCATGCGTTATGAGAAGAAAAAGAAAAGGGCTGAAAGAGAAAACACAAAAATCGCTCTTTTTCAGAACGCTGTCAGTAAGTTTAAGCAGAAATATCAGTCCTCTGTTTCGGATACGCAAAAGAAGTTGTCAACTTACAATGAGAATATTGACAATGCAGCAGGAGCGATTGTGGCTATTATCAGGCGGAGAGAGAAACTAACGGTGCCAGACTTCCGCATCGAGAAGGAAACTATTCAGATACAGACGGAACGTGTCCATGATTATGAATTTAATAGTCGGTTAGGAATTACAGAAATTGACGAAGAGTATGTTAAGAGCCTTTTTGCATCGGAGATGAAAAAAGGCACTAAGAAGTCTGTTCTGGAAATGAGCCAGGATGAATTGTCAGAACGACTTTCCTATTTTACAGGAGCTCCATCAGAAGCACTGAATGAGTTGAAATCAAAAATACAGGAAAAGGTGGATGACGATCTGGCGAACAAATTTACGATAACGCAGGCGGGAAAAGACCGGACGCAGGAACTGTCCTCTGGACTAGATGCTCAAATATATTTTGATATCTTATCTTATGAAACGAGTCACGATGGTATGTATATCATTGATCAGCCAGAAGATAATATTTCACAGAAGGCTGTTCGGGATTATCTGCTTGACAGGTTTAAGATTATGGGTGAACATCGGCAAGTTTTAATGGTAACCCATAGACCGCAGTTTATCGTAAATCTTGATGTCGATAATGTTATTTTTATCGGGAAGGAAGATGACAAGATTTATATTCAGTCAGGAGCTCTTGAATATCGGGATGCGGATTATAACATCCTCGATATAATTTCTGACCACATCGAGGGTGGTTTAGATACACTACGAAGGAGATGGAAACGATATGAAAAGAACACTTCAATTTAGAAGTACAGAGGATGGTTATGCATGCTTTGACAACAAAGAAAATATTTTTGAAATATCGAAAACCGATCTCCAATTTGACGTAAAAGCATTTTATCAGGCTTTTTACAGTGGAGATAAAGATTTTGAAGATATCGAAGTGGAAAACTGTGTTTCGGATGATAGAGAGGCAAGACGTGTTTATGAGTGTATCACTCAGCTTATAGCGAAAATAAAGGAGAAGCTTTCTGAAATGCCTGATGACAGTGAAGAGGAGGTGGAAGAAGATCCATCCGTAGAATAAATCTGTGGATGGATCTCTTTAGACTTAGATGTGGCTTATGGTGTCTATATATTCGTCAAAGATTGGACGAAGAGTAAGGAGCCATCCGTAAAGCGTCCGATACGGTTTACCGAGAATGATAGAAGCTTCCTTGAGGGTATGTTCATGCCCGAGAAGTTCCACCAGTTCCGTGTATTTGCTGTATTTCGGATGGTGTATCTTGATAAAGCGGATCAGGCCATATAAAAGTTTCATGTACTCGTCCGCCTGATTGAGTGGGTACGGTGATGCGGGATCAAAGGGATCCTCATTTCCATGGTTATCAGTGACGGTAAGGGTTGAGAAGAAAACCTTGCCCTTTTCTGATTTGAAGGATCTGTAATACTGGCACTTGGCGCAGTCGTTTATAATGGTTTTGGGAGCAGTGCCGCTTTCCTTGTATTCAGGGTTCGGAATTCTGCATGGACAGAATCTGGACTTACCGCCTGCTCCGCCGATGATGCAGCGGTTTTCCTGTTTGTAGCGGTATTCTTCCATCCACTGATCCCTCTTGAAGGTGTCATAGGTGGATTTATCGACTTCCAGCTTGATAGCTGGAACCATTTCGCCTTCAACACGCATCTTGGAGAGAGAAGTGCCGATGCGCTCCTGTTGGGAGGAAGCTTTGTACTGGCGAATGCCTTCCTCGTCGGTTTCAAAGAGTACATAATACTTTTTGTCGCTGGTTGACTCTGTGACTTTTTTGTTCATGATGAACCTCCTTTTTTGGCGATTGCCGGATCAGGGAGGATTCATCCGTGGCTTGATCTTTGATGTATGCATGAAAAAAGCACACCAAAACAAAGAGGTAAGACATTCGGCTCCAGGGCTGCCTTGCGACAGTTCTGGAATCGGGATGTAATCCTCCTGCTTTAGCACGCTTAAGATCTTCAGCAATCGAATTATTTTGTTATGGAGATCATTGAGTTTATCGAGTTCTGGGTCAATCAGTAATTTGGGTTTATCGGGTTGATTCAGTTGATCGCAGATAATACTTGAAAAGAAGGTGAAATAAATGGACGGAGAAACGCCGATTCGTTTTTGTGGGGGTATTTTTTTTACATTGATATTGAAGGCAAGAAAGAAGCCGGTGAGAAATCAAGAAGAGATCCTAAAAGATTTGCTGGTAATTTTTGATCGTGGTGTGAAGGGCATATATGGAAACACCTTGACGACTTACGCATCTAAATTCAGAAATTGTGATCCGGGTCTGGACACCGAATATATAAAGTTTGGCGATGATGTGGTGCTGGCTGCTTTTAATGATCGCCTGAAGAACGAATATGAGGCCGTTCTTGAAGAAATAAAAGCTTTTGTCACAAGGTCTTTGGATGTCGAAACAAATGGAAAATGGCTGGTGAGGGCTATTCTTGAAATGATAGAGGCTGATGCTGAAATCAAGGAGAACGCCAAATTCAATATTATGCCGGGAAACATCCCTGTATATAAGTCAGATCTTCGAGATCTGAAGATGGTCTATTTTTATAATTTTCTGCTGGGAGTCTGGCAATATGTCTGCACCTATTGTGTCGATAACAGTGTAGGAGCTGATACGTATATTGCCATCACGGAAGATGCAGGAAAGAATAAGGGACGCAAGGTTAAGAATGGAATAGGGATGCAGGGCCATAGAGATATAGAGATTTCTTACAGTACGGAGCAAGAAATACCTAAAACCTTGGAAGAATTTAAGAAACTGGCGAAAACGGGTTCATTCGATACTTTTGCGATAGCACCTACCTTAAATCAGATGCTAAAGCCTAAAGAACATGAAAAAAGAAAAGAGACTATTGAAATCGTTTTTACGGACTCAAAGCATAAATCTTTTCTTGAGAGGATTAACCGCTATGCCACATACCTTGAACATGCAAAAAACAAATATAAGGATCAAAGGACATTTCTTTATGAGACAAGAAGGCCGTTCTATGATTTTTTTGTCTGCAATGACATTAAGCGGCGAATTTCTGTACCTTTAACAGGAACCTTATATTATGACAGCGGAAAAGATAATCCTCCCATCACAGATGCATGTATCGATAAATTTCCGCACGATCATCATTTTATCATTTTGTCTGGCACAGGTGGTCTTGGGAAGTCTATGATGATGACTCATTTCATGCTAGACTCCATTAAGAAAAACTGCATTAATGGAAAGGTGCCGATATTTGCCAATATAAGGGATTATGATCCTCGGGAAGGCGATGTTACGGATTTCCTTTTTTCAGCTTTTAGAAGGCATGATCCTGAGTTAAGATTACCAGATCTGATGTTTCTGCTTTCTCATGGCAAGGCCGTCTTGCTGATGGATGGACTGGATGAATTAAAAGGTGAGAAGCGGGATAAATTCAGCAAGGAAATCAATTATCTGGCTGACAGTTATCCGGATTCTGTTTATGTGATATCTTCAAGACCGACAATGAACTTCAGGGCGTATGAACGGTTTTCTGTATATGATTTGCAGCCATTCAGTCAGAAACAGGCTGTAGCCATGAT
>DWYL01000229.1 GCA_019118685.1 Candidatus Blautia merdipullorum | reverse complement strand
CTATAGCAATCCAATAATTTATTGCACATAACCACACGCACGAAACCATCCAATGCAATCTGAAATGTGGATGGTAGAAAACGCTTTCTCGATAGCCTCAGGTAACAGGGCTGCGGCACGTACTTTTTGCTTTCTCATATTGGCTTTAATTTTTGACCACATCTTCTCAATCGGATTATAGTCCGGGCTATATGGCGGAAGATAGAAATATTGTATCTGCTTCTCATTTAAAAGATTCTTTACCCCCTTCGCATGGTGGGAACGCATATTGTCCATCACAACAATGTCATCAGGGCTTAATGTTGGAAGCAGATCCGATTTCAGATAACTTTCAAACCGTTCGGCTGTGGTACCTCCCTGATACGTGGTATAAATACAGGAACCATCCAGGCGTATGGAGGACAGAATCGTTGTCGTGGCCGGAGTGTTTAACGGCGTACTGTCAACTGCCCGTTGATTCTTTTTCGCCCGCGCATAACGTCTGGTCATGTCCGTATTGATTGCGCTTTCGTCGAGAAACACAAGGTGCTTTGCGTCGTTCTCCGGAATATGTTGCTGCCAGTTTTTTCGCTTCGATCGAACATCGGGGACGCTCCTGTTCCGAAGCATGAAGGGATTTCTTTTTATAGACATATCCCAGTTTTAAAACGGCTTTCCGGACAGTTTCATCACTGACCTTCAGTTGAAGGGTATCCATGATCTCATTGATCGTAATATCCGGCTGTTGTTGAATTAAGCTGTCAATATGAACGATATCGTCATTGGAAAGAACATGTTTGCGGCCGCGCAGAGAGGTACGGGTTTCCACAGAGCCGGTCGTTTCCATCTGCTTGCGTAAGCGGTAAATAGTGCTTGTGTTTACCGAAAAGCATTCGGCTATTTCCTTGACAGGAATATGATGATTAAGGGCCTGGATAATTAAATGTCTTTCTTCATTGTGTAACATAAATATCACCTCTACCTTAATCATAATACTTTTGTCAAATTTATGTGTTATTTGTTTGGATTGCTATAGTATACCAGAAAAGACGTCCAAAAACTGTCTCAAAACAGTTTTCGAACGCCTTTCCTATGTTTTATTTCACACATGAGCCTTCCACATACACTCTGTGATCTTCATTTCTGTAAAAACCGCCTCAAAAGATGAACTTTCCGGACTGCAGGCATAGATTCCAAAAGAAATCTCACCATCGCCTTCCGCCAGATGGCAGATCCTCATCTGTTTAAAATTCTCCCCGTCGCTGGAACATTCTACACAGTAGTCAGATTCTCTTCTGCTGAGGCGGTACCACATAGTCTTAATAGAAGCGTCAATATCTGTGGTAGCCCAGTCGGAATATCCGTGATTGGTCACTACACTTCCCAGTCTCTGATACACTTCATTCTCATATTCCACAGAAGCCTTCAGCCAGTTCTCACTGTCCAGATACAGCACTATGCCGCACTGATCGAAGCGATGCTTGCTTGGAAACTGAGTCTTTACTAAAAAGGAAAAATATTTTTCACTGGTTTTCATCTGAAGCACCGGAGCATTATCATTCTGAAATCCATAGTAGGTTCTCTGCCATAAATCTGTCCCCGGTTCCGTGGTGATCCTTATTTCCTCATCACTGATCTGATAGTCCTTCGGTTCCCTTGTCCATACTAAGTTTTCTTTTCTAAATTCCATTGTTTTCTCTCCTTCTGCCAGCTTACCCTCAGTGTGCAAAAGAACAAATGCCCTTGTACACTGAGGGTATCCGCTGTTTATAATGATTTATTCTTTTTATACTGTTCTTCCAAGACTTTCCAGTACTCATGATCCTTTTCTGTAATAGGCCGGATCACTTTGCAGGGGCTTCCTGCAGCTACAACTCCTGACGGAAGATCTTTTGTCACCACAGATCCTGAGCCGATGACTACATTATCTCCTATGGTAACCCCCGGATTGATCACCGTGTTTCCTCCCACCCACACATTGCTTCCAATCTTGATTTTCTTTCCATATTCCAGCTGGGTGTTTCTCACCTCTGCGTCGATGGGATGTCCGGCTGTGTATACAGAGACCCTTGGGCCGAAAAATACATTGTCTCCAATATTCACTTCACAGACATCCAGGATGATACAGTCATAATTAGCATAGAAATTTTCTCCTACTGAAATGTGACAGCCATAATCACAATGGAAAGGCGGCTCGATCCAGAAATTTTCTCCTGTTTTTTCCAGCAATTCCCGAAAATAGACCTGGATCTGCTCTCTGTCTTCTCCTGAAGCGGTATTGATCAGATGGGTCAGGCGCTTTGCTTTCCGATTATCTTCTCCCAGTTCGGGGTCATTAGCAATATATAACTGCTCCGATAACATCAATTCCTTCTCTGTCATTTATTTTTCCTCCATTTTTCTTCAATTGCTCTCTCAAACATTCCTGCGAAGTAATATTCTTCAATGTCAGGAACCCATACAAACTCCGGCAGATATTCCTCTGGTATGGTCTTCTCACAATATCTGCGGACCTGCTCTGCATGTCCTTCCTCCACCAGGTCACCGGTAAGGACGATCACCCGGGGATTTAAAAGGGGGATCACAGAAGCGGCCCCTCTGGCCAAAAAAGGCAGGTAAGCCCCCGGCACAAGGCTTTTCAGCTGCTTTTCCCTGGTAACGCCATAGGGCAGAAATCCTACCATACCTGCAAACTGATTCCACCCCTTTATTACCTTTCCTTCTACTACGGTGCCCATACCCGGCAGTACATTTCCAGGATAGTTAAGGATCGTCACTGTATCTTCTCTGCGGCATTCTTTCAGATAGTAGCCATAAACCTTATAATGCATGTCATTTTCCAGATGTACCGGCAGATGAAATCTCTCTTCTAAAATTTCCACCACCGGCACATTGTCGAACTCGGGAAGGTCGCAATGACGGATCCAGCCTTTGTCCGCCACACTGGGCGTTCCCATAGCTATCGCCCGTAAGTTGGGAAATCTTTCCTTCAGCTCCTTTACTTTGTTTTCTATATCCCGGCAGGTGATCATTTCCCTGTAGGTTCTTCCCTGGTCCAAAATCTCTCCTATCGCCGTTTTCACTCTCCAGAAGAAACTTCGTCTGCCTTTAATCAGTTCGAATCCAATACATAAAAAACTTTCAAAATTCCTGTTCAGCCTGTAGGCCACAGAGCTTCTTCCCACTTCCCCGGATTTTCTTTTATCTCCCCGGACCTGTCCTTCTGCCTCAAATTCATTCAGGATCGTATTGCAGGTAGCCTGGCTAAGCCCTGTAATAACCGAGGCTTCCTGCTTTGTATGAGCCTTTCCGTCTCTTAATATCTCCCAGATCCGTCTTTGATTTTCTTTTTTAATCTCTGCAGTGTTTTTCACTCACT
>DWYL01000228.1 GCA_019118685.1 Candidatus Blautia merdipullorum | reverse complement strand
CCCCTTTGCAGAAACAGAAGGGAGTGGAAGCATGAGAAAAGGAGAAAAGCTGCTGTTTCTGGCAGGGATCCTGCTTGCCATCGGCGCCCTTGCTTTTTCTGCGTGGAAACTGAGAGGAATCTATGGAGAATACCAGGAGGGCGAAGATACCTACGAAGAGCTTGCCTCATTTGTGGAGGATCCGGAGGATAAGCCGGAACCAGACAAAAGCGATGTGGAACCGGACGGATATTTGCAGATTGATTTTGAGGGACTGCAGGCTGTGAACTCGGACGTGATCGCCTGGATTGATATTCCCGGCCTTTCCATCAGTTATCCGGTGGTACAGGGAACCGATAATGCTTATTATCTGCATCATCTGTTTACCGGGGAGTACAACAGCAGCGGCAGTATCTTTGCGGACTGGCATAACCAGCAGGATTTCACGGATCCAAACACCATTGTATACGGCCACAATATGAAAAATGGCAGTATGTTTGGAACCCTCTCCCATTATCAGGATCAGGCTCTGTGGGAAGCATCCCCTTACTTTTACCTGTATGTGCCTGGAAAGGTGTTGAAATATCAGATCTTCTCTTGTTATGCCGGGTATGTAGGGAGCGAGGCTTACACCTATGCGTTTCCGGAAGAGGCAGACTTTCAGGCTTTTCTGAAGCAGATCCGCTCCTATGCGGGATATGATACCGGTGTGGAAGTCGGGAAATCAGACCGGGTGGTGACACTTTCCACCTGTGTCAGCTCCAGACGGGATTATCGGTATATTGTCCACGGTAAACTGGTAGAGGAAATAGAAAATTGAAGAAAAGAATCGTAACCGAAGACTGCGCCGGTATGGGAAAGGAACACACCATGCCGGTCATTTTTATGGAGGAAAAGATCATGTTGGAAGCTGAATATGAGAAAGAACGGGAGAAAATTGAAGGAAAAGAAGATGACAGGCTTAAGGAGGAGCGGATACAAACACTCCAGACAATTTTTCAGCGGGCCTGGCGTTATCAGGAGCGGGGGATGCTGGAGGAGATTATCTTAGGATTTGTTCAGAAAAAGACAGCGATGCTTCAAAATGCCAGGACAAAAGGCGAACTGCAGGAAATCAGCAAACCGCCTAAACCGGTTTATAACGGAAATGTCTTTACCACCGGAAAGTATGACACAGAGGAAGAAGAATTGCTGGTCTGGAGCCTTACTTGTTTGCAAGCACCGCTCAACAACCAGGCATATGAACGGTACAAAGAGCTGTTCTGCCGCCTGTTGCCGGAAAAGGCGAAGATATTATTCCCGGAAATGAATGAGAATAATCAGGCAAAAGTTGCCTGAAGAATGAAGAATGGAGGATGGATATGACGATCAGAGAAGCAGGAAAAGGAATTGTGACAACCGGGGGAGGTACTTACAGGATCGGATTTATCAACATGGATGGTCAGGAAGATGAGACGGAACTCGATGCTTACAACATGACGGAATTGGAAGAATTATACAGGGATTTTTATAAAGAGAATGGATTTAGACAGAATACCGTCACCTATGTGGAACGGTAAATGAAACGCAGGCACCGGGAAACCGGCGCCTGCCTTGATAGAGAAAATTAGGATTTGTTTCAAGCATTAAAATACATATCATAAACAATATAACCCTTTATATTTTTCAATGCTCCCTCATAAGTTTCTTGACACATCATACAGCGTGGCTCTTTCATCGGTATCCCACTTGTCGGATAAATATTAAACTTTGAAGATGTTTTAAATCCAATACGATTATAAAAATGATAATCGCCCTCAACTGTAATCCCCTTATATCCTGCATTTCTAACTTTTTCAATGCCTTGTGTAAGCATAGCGGAGCCAATTCCCTGATGAAAGTGATCTGCATGAACAGCCACAGGTGCAAGCATAACGATATTTTTTTCTTCTCTGTCATCAATGTGTACTCCATTTGGTGTTGAAGATAATGGAAATCTCGAAAACAGAAAATGACCTACTAATTTACCGTCTAATTCAGCAACAAATGATAATTCCGGAATATAATATTCCGAATCACGTATTTCTTCTACCAAAGCAATAATATCTGTTCCATCCGAGTAGTCCGTTCCTTCGCTAAATGAACGTAAAATCAATGAAATTATCTCTTTAAAATCTTTATGTGTTTCTTGTCGTATTAGTATATCATTTCTCAACGCTTTGACCTCCTTTTATATTCTTAGTAGTTTTCCTCTCGCATTTTAAGACACAAACCAATCATACATATCCCCCAAAATTTCAATTTGTTTCTGCCTACATTCTACCAAAGACACGTCTGGAATACTATCCTAAATAAGTCTCAAAAAATTATCTCTCCAGAGTTGCTATCTACATACCTCATACGTATGAAATAAGTAGAAAACAATATAAGGAGTGACGCATTATGATAAAAAAACTGACCATTCCCGTGGATCACGGGAACCGGAACATGAAGACTGCACATTTCCTTTTTACCACAGGGCTTTCTTCCACAGACCGTAAGCCTGCAGGCCGGGAAGATTTCCTTCAGACTGAAGGCAAGTATTATGTTTTGAGCGGC
>DWYL01000227.1 GCA_019118685.1 Candidatus Blautia merdipullorum | reverse complement strand
GTCCCTGAATATCTGATCTAATTCCTCCTGTTTTCTGTCATACTCCAGATCCATCTTCCTGCACTCTTCTTTGTATTCCCTGGAATTTCGGATACGTTCTTCATCTGCTCTTTTCTCCTTTGGGAAAATCACTGCTCGCTGATAAAAAATATATATTATAGCTACACCAGCCAGAAAAACATCTGCGACAATTAATAGTGCCATAAATACTGCCAAAGATGGAATTGCAGATAGAACCATTCCGACAACTAACAGAATTCCTGTAAAAATCAGGGGTCTGCACCATTTCGCATAATCTGGTTTCAGCTGCGATTTTACCGGATTATAACATCTTGTAACTTGTTCCCGTTCAGGTTTACACGGCTTTTCTTTCGGGAAGCACTGCTTCTTCTCATGGTCAAGCTTTTCTCTTAATTGATCCAGAGATTCCTCATCCATAAGAATTTGATTTATCATAGATAATGTGTCTTTATTCATATTTTTCTCCTTTCCTAAAAACGAACTTGTCTTATGAAACATAATACACTATGGCATAGGACAAAAAGAGGCTTTGATTTCAAATGTTCCGGACATAGGAAAGACCAGTTATCAAACTCATATAGATGTCCCCAGATACTCAGCAATTTCCGTTTTAAAGAAAATGTTGCTTCATGCTGTTCATAGATGCAGACATCCATATTAAGCCGTTCTTCCATAGAACGATCCGGCATAGAACCAATAGACCTATATAGATCCTTACTTTTCATCCTCCCTTAAATGTTCCTTCTCCGGGAGACTTCCAGATATGCCTGAAAAGCCCAGCACAGGCAATCTCTATATGTATGTGGGAAAACGCTCCAAATCCTTGCCCGCACAGCTCTTTGAAATTCTATATATTCCGGGTAATCCCAAAACTCTGCTGGTTGTATCTCTCCCGGATAAAACCAGCCCATTTCATAATTTTCCGTTCTATCATGCTTCAACGGAGCAGACTTTAGATTCAGGCCATTCTGAAATTTATGTTTGCGCTTAGATGTCGCTGCCTCCAGGACATACTGCTCCACTGGAACATGGAAATATTTCCTGGTATCTTCAATATTCCAGTAATCAGTATGAAGATTTGCCTCAATCACCACCAGATGCAGCAATGTCTGATTCACCCATCTCTGTGCGATTCCATATGTCTGGCTGCAAATTCTGTCATAGATTTGGAGAACATGCTGGCATACTGCATGGTGCTTTTCATCAAATTCTTCCTGACCTCTAACCTGAAACAAGGAAGACAGCTCTTTCATAAGCAAATCTTCAATTCTCCTTTCTGATTCATATTTCTGTTCGATAGAAATTTTTCCCTGGAAAGATATCCTTCTGCAAAAATCCAGATACGTTCTTCTCGCAGCTTTATAAATGACACTCTCACTTTCTTCTCCCTGTGTAACGCCATAATATGTATAAATCAGATATTGATTTTCAATCATCTTCCTATATTCCCTCTCTCCTTGTTCTTTTGTTGGAATAAGTATATCAACGGCAGTGGGGCAAAATAGGGACACTATATTAACAATAAAGATGACTTCTGGTATAAAATGAAAATGACAGATAGCTCCATATGGAAACTATCTGTCACTGATTTTTAATTTCTGTTAATATACTATGCTACCTCTCCTCGCACACCTGAAAAATATAGAACTTCAAATAATAAGAATCCCCTGCTCCCCACAATATCGGATGATCCGGCGCCTGGGTCCTGAATTCCACCTGGCGCAGACGTTTATGGGCGTTCCTTGCGGCCTGTCCGATGGTCTGGGTAAATAGTTCATAATCCATGAAATGGGAACAGGAGCAGGTGGCCAGGAATCCCCGGTCTTTCACCAGCCTCATAGCCCGCAGATTGATCTCCCGGTATCCCCGGACTGCATTTTTGATCGAATTTCTGGACTTGGTAAAGGCCGGAGGATCCAGGATCACCACGTCATATTTTTCTCCCTTTTTCTCCAGTTCCGGAAGAAGTTCAAAAACATCCTCACAGATAAATTTCACCCGGTCTTCCAGCCCGTTGAGCTTTGCATTTTCCCCTGCCTGGTGAACTGCCAGTTCAGAGGCGTCTACCCCTGTGACTTCCGCTGCTCCGGCGATCCCTGCATTAAGGGCAAAGGATCCTGTATGAGTAAAGCAGTCTAACACTCTGGCCCCTTTGCAGAGTTTCTGGATGGCCAGACGGTTATATTTCTGATCCAGGAAAAATCCTGTTTTCTGTCCATCCTTTACATCTACCTGGTATTTTACGCCGTTTTCCACGATCTCCACCAAAGGATCAAAGGGTTCTCCTATAAATCCCTTTACTTTCTCCATCCCTTCCTGGGTCCGTACCTTGGCGTCGCTGCGCTCATAAACCCCACGGATCTGTATTCCGTCTTCCGCCAGGACTTCCTTCAAAAGCTCTACGATGGTCTCTTTCATACGGTCGATCCCAAGAGCCAGGGACTGGACTACCAGTATATCCGAAAACTTGTCCACCACCAGTCCCGGGAGGAAATCCGCCTCTCCGAAGATCACCCGGCAGCTGCTGGTATCAACGGTCTTTTTCCTGTATTCCCAGGCATCCTGCACTCTTTTTTTCAGGAATTCCCGGTCGATTTCCACGTCGCTTCTTCTGGTCATCATCCGGATACGGATCTTGGAATTCAGATTGATAAATCCCTTGCCCATAGGATATCCGTCAAAGTCATGGACCAGCACAATGTCTCCGTTCTCAAAGCTTCCCATAATGCTTTCGATCTCATTGTCATAGATCCAGGGACCTCCTGCCTTTAAGGACCTCCCCTCTCCTTTTTTCAGTATGGCAACTGCGTTTCCCATTCTATTCTCTCCTTTATCTTCCATTCAGTTCTTTCCTGACTCTTTTCCAGTCCGGGAAAAATTCATCCATATATTTCCAGAAATCCCTGCCGTGTCCCGGCACCAGCAGATGGACCAGCTCATGAGTCACCACATATTCCAGGCATTCCCGGGGACAGGCTGCCAGCTGAATGTTCAGCCATATCCTCTTCTTTACTGTATTGCAGCTGCCCCACCGGGTTTTCATATCTCTCAGCCGCCATTCTTTTGCGTGAAGCCCTGTGGTCTGTTCACATTTTCGGATGACTTCCGGCAGTATTTCCATAAGCTGTTTTCTATAAGCTTCCTTCCGGAGTTTCTCCTCTTCCTCAGAAAGTTGTTCCCCGTCTGTGTTTTTCCTGGCTTTTTCCAGTCTTTTCCTGGCCTCCAGGATCCAGCTCCATTTCTCTCTGACAAAGATTTCTATCTCCATTAAAGGCATGTTCACAGGAGCAGAAACCTGTATTTCTCCATCTGAAGGAGAAATACGAAGATACATATTTTTGATCTTCTTTTTATCTATCCTGATATTTTCACCGTTTATCTGGATCCATAACTGTTTTTTAATATCTTTTCTCAATCCAGAAACTCCTTTTTCCATATTTGACCCCAGTGGCGGGCAGGTGCTAAAACCTGGATTTTCTCTCCGGTAAAAGGCTGGCGGAATACAGCTTTCCGGCAGTGAAGAGCAAGTTCCGGGAAATAAGGGTTTTCTCCGTTTCCATAAAGCACATCTCCCAGAATGGGATATCCCAGCCAGGCCATGTGCACCCGGATCTGATGAGTCCTGCCTGTGCAGATCTTCCAGGAAGTCACCGTAGCGTCTTCCAGAAATTCCCGGACTTCGTACCGGGTATCTGCCGTCTTTCCCTGGGGAGTCACCTGACATTTCAGCTTTTCCCCCGGGATCTTGCCTATAGGCTCCCGGATCCTTCCATTGACATCCTCCAGATGTCCCCGGACAAGGCCGAGATACTCTTTCCAAAAAGTACCGTTCTCTTTTTGTATTCCAAGTCTGGCTCCTGCAGCCTGATTTTTCGCCAGGATCACCACTCCGGAGGTATCTTTGTCCAGCCTGCCAATGATCCTGACAGGGCAGGGCTCTCCTCTTTTTTCAAAAAGTCCCGCCGCCAGGTTCCCCAAAGAATCCCGGTAATGCCCCCTTCCCGGATGGCAGGGCATACCTGGCGGCTTATTTACTGCCAGAATGTCCTCATCCTCATAGAGGATCTCCAGTTCGCCTTCCTGAGGCGCTGATTTTCCGCTGTAGGTCCCTGTCTCCTCCAGACAGACGGTCAGGACATCCCCTGGCCGGCCCACATAGGAGACACGCCGCTTCTCTCCGTTGATGCAGATTCCCTCTTTGCGGAACTTAGCCTGGCTTATCTGCCTTTTTGTAAGACCCAGATCCTGTTTCATTACATGATCTAATGTGTGAAAAGCTGTCTTTTCATCTAATGTCAACTTTAGGATCTTCATTTTAGTAGGCCAGGACTTCCGTGCCCTCTTCTGTAACCAGAACCATGATCTCCCACTGGGCGGAGGGTTTCCCGTCTTCTGTATAAACAGTCCAGCCGTCGCTGTCATCTACAAAAATCTCAGGGCCTCCCATATTGATCATAGGTTCGATGGTAAAGATCATACCGGGAACCAGGAGCATGCCGGTGCCTGCTTTTCCGATATATCCCACCCAGGGATCCTCGTGAAACTCCAGGCCCACTCCATGGCCGCCGATCTCACGGACAACAGAATAGCCGTTGGCATGAGCATGGTCATAGACCGCCTGGCTCATATCTCCCAGAAATCCCCAGGGTTTTACCTGGGCAAGGCCTTTTTCCACACACTCTTTCGTTACGTCTACCAGCCGCTGTTTTTCAGGGCTTACCCCTCCGATGCAGAACATACGGGAAGAGTCTGAAAAATACCCATCCAGTATGGTAGATACGTCTACGTTGATAATATCCCCTTCCTGCAGCACGATATCCTCAGAAGGGATTCCATGGCACACCTGTTCATTTATGGAAGTGCACACGCTTTTAGGATAGCCCTCATAGTCTAAAGGCGCCGGGATGGCCCCTGCCTCTGTTGTGATCTTATATACCCAGTCGTCGATTTCCTGGGTAGTGATACCTGCCTGGATATGCTCCGCCACATAGTCCAGCACCGCTATATTGATCTTAGCGCTTTCTTTGATCTTCTCGATCTGAGAAGAAGTTTTAATAATATCATGGGTGGGAATAAGCACTCCTTTATTCTCATACATTTTCAGTTTCTCATCAAAAGCCTCATGGCATTTTTTATATTTTTTTCCGCTGCCGCACCAGCATGGGGCGTTTCTCTCTAATAACTCCATTTTTTTATCTCCTTTTCCAACGCTGTCCGGGTATCCCTTTTGTTTTTCAAAGGAAACATCCTCTGTTACTATATCATGATTTATATTTTCAGGCAATAAAGAGGACCGGACTACAGAACATATTTCTAAACAAAGCAGAAATTCTCTTGAAAAAGGGAAAAAAAGATAGTATATATAATAAGGTCTGGAATAAATTTGCAATAGAATACAGAAAGGATCAATAAAGATATGAATCAAAATCAAAACCGTCAAACTTCCCCTCTTCAGTTTGTTTTTCGGATTCTGCAGGGGGCGCTGATCGGACTGGGAGCCGTGCTTCCCGGTATTTCCGGAGGAGTATTAAGTGTTATCTTCGGTATTTATAAGCCTATTATGGAGCTTTTATCCAATCCTTTTAAGAATTTTAAGACACATGTTCCAAAGCTGATCCCTGTTTTCATCGGAGGAGTAATCGGCTTCCTGGGAGTCGCTAATATTTTGTCTTTCTTCCTGGAAAAATACCCGGATCCCTCTGTCTGTGTCTTTATCGGCCTGATCACAGGAATGCTCCCCTCTCTGTTCCGGGAAGCCGGTGAAAAAGGCCGGAGCAAAGGCTCTTTTATATCTCTGCTGGTTTGTATGTGTGCGATTTTTGCTCTGCTCATCGGCCTCCAGATGACATCACTGGAAGTAAAGCCTAATTTTTTCTGGTACTTATTCTGTGGTTTCTGTCTTGCCCTCAGTGTGATTGCTCCTGGGATGAGTTTTTCCACTCTTCTGATGCCTCTGGGATTGTACACTCCCTTTGTTGACGGGGTCGGGCATTTTGACATGAATATACTGATCCCTGCCGGAATCGGCGCAGTGGTAACCGTAATTTGTCTGGCCAAAGCTATCAATGCTTTGTTCGACCATTTCTATTCCATTGCCTTTCATGGCATTATCGGCATTGTGATCGCCGCTACAGTAATGATAATCCCTATATCAGGATTCACAGCTCCGGGAACAGCCCTTGTCAATGGCGTCTGTGTGATAGCTGGAATTATTGCCGCGCTCGCTTTAGATAAATTTAACAGCAAAGTAAAAGTAGAGTAATACAAATCATTGCCCGGGAACTTAAAGCCGGATGAAAACTTAATGATCAGAAGTTTTCATCCGGTTTGTTTATTCATAAATTTTCTGAATTTTATGTATTTATTTACTTTTTAAACTGTTTATATTGTATTTTATTAAAAATTTTCAATTTTCTTCTTGACATTTTCGGATTCTGCTGCTATAA
>DWYL01000226.1 GCA_019118685.1 Candidatus Blautia merdipullorum | reverse complement strand
ATTATCACAAATTTCATTCTTTGTCAAGAACTTTTTTATTTTTTTCTTTAAAACTGTCAGCGGAGAAAGAGGGATTTGAACCCTCGCGCCGCTACTAACGACCTACTCCCTTTCCAGGGGAGCCCCTTCAGCCTCTTGGGTATTTCTCCATTGCCTGAATAAAATATATTCTCTTCCGAAGGATCTAGTTCCTTCGAGCGGAGAGAGTGGGATTCGAACCCACGCGCCCTTGCGGACAAACGGTTTTCAAGACCGCCTCGTTATGACCACTTCGATATCTCTCCATTGTATCGCTCGGTCAGCGACAGATAGTATCTTACCATTCCATACACCATCTGTCAATAGGTTTTTTGATTTTTTTCTTTCTTTTTTCTAACCCTTTTTTTCTAATATGCATTCTGCTAAAATCAGATCCTCTGGGGTTGTGATCTTAATATTTTCATAGCTGCCTTCTACAAGAGGAATTTTTATATTTCCATACTGTTCAGCTACCATCGCATCGTCAGTAATATTTACCATACTTTTATCTCTGGCTTTCTCATACGCCTTCCGGATCAGAGAATATGAAAACACCTGGGGAGTCTGGATCGTCCATACCAGACTGCGGTTAGGAGTCTGAGAGATCATTTGGTTGCCATCCGCTATTTTTACTGTATCTTTAGATGGCATTCCTACCACGGCAGCCCTATGAGCCACTGCTGCAGTCTTAGCCCTGGCAAGGATCTCCTCTGTCACAAAAGGCCTGGCCCCGTCATGGATAAAAACATAATCGCAGTCCTGGCAGGCCAAAAGCCCCTGATAAACAGAATCGTAGCGTTCTCGTCCTCCTGCCACCACAGTTCTTACTTTTGAAAATCCATACTTTTCTACAATATCCTCTTTACAGAAATCTATACTCTCTTCTCCCGTGACCAGGATAATCTCATCGATTTCTCTGCTTTTCTGAAAGCAGGAAAGGCTGTAGCAAAGCAAGGGTTTTCCTTTTAATATCATAAATTGCTTCTGCACTGTACTGTGCATTCTTTTTCCCTGCCCTGCCGCCAGGACAATGGCCGTGGTTTTCATCCTTCTATCTCTCTCCTAACTTTAAATTCGGCACTGCATTCAGATCCCATCCGTGACGGGTTCCTTTCATGTGCTCATAATAAGCGGCGCATCCGATCATTGCTCCGTTATCTGTACACAATATCGGTGACGGATGATAAAATTTAATGTTCTTTTCTTTGCAGGCATTTTCCATAGCGCTGCGCAGCGCGCTGTTAGAAGCCACACCTCCTGCGATGGCCAGTTTATCAATATGATAGTCCTGGGCTGCACGGATTCCGTGTTCTACCAGTACTTCTACTACACACCGCTGAAAAGATGCAGCTACATCCGCAGTTACGATTTCTTCACCCTGCATTCTGCATTTATTCAAATAATTTAATACCGCTGACTTTACGCCGCTGAAGCTAAAATCATATGGAGAGTCTTCTATTTTCGCTTTTGGGAAATCCATAGCATAAGGATTTCCTTCTTTGGCGACTCTGTCAATCTTTGGGCCTCCGGGATATCCCAGGCCAATGGCTCTGGCTACCTTATCAAAAGCTTCTCCCGCCGCGTCATCTCTTGTCCGTCCTAAAATTTCAAATTCACCGTAATCTTTTACTATAACAAGGTGAGTATGTCCCCCTGAAACTACCAGACATAAAAAAGGAGGTTCTAAGTCCGGATTTTCTATATAATTTGCGGCAATGTGTCCCTCTATATGGTGGACTCCCACCAGAGGAAGATCTCTGGCAAAGCAGATTGCTTTTGCCTCAGCTACGCCAACCAGCAGCGCGCCTACCAGTCCTGGCCCGTAAGTCACTCCCACTGCGCTCAGATCCTCCAGGGTTACTCCTGCTTCCTTCAGTGCTTCTTCTATTACCTGGTTTATTTTTTCAATATGTTTTCTTGAAGCGATTTCCGGCACGACTCCTCCATAAAGCTTATGAAGATCGATCTGGGAAGAAATAATATTTGATAAAACTATCCTGCCGTTTTTTACCACAGCAGCAGCTGTTTCGTCACAGGAGCTTTCGATCGCCAGAATCAATACATCTTCTTTTTCCATATTATCTCCTTTACTCCTCTTCAAACTGCAGTTCCACCGACTGACGGTCACGGGCCGCAATAGTATTAGGGAATATTTTCACTGCTTCAGGAAGAGCTTCCTCCGGCCGTACCAGAGAAGGGCTGTAATGGGTCAGCCACATCTCTTTTACGCCAGCTTCCTTTGCCAGAGAAGCTGCTTCTTTAAAGGTCATATGTTTATATGCCTTTGCTTTATCTTCCTTATCCTCTTCCCCATACATGCCTTCGCAGATAAATAGGTCTGCTCCCTTTGCATGTTCTACGATTGATTTTACCGGTCTGGTATCTGTAGTATAGGTAATCTTAATCCCCTTTCTCTCAGGTCCCAAAACCATATCCGGTGTATAAACCGTCTCTCCGTCCGTTATCTTCTCCCCTTTTTGCAGAGGATTCCAGTATTTCAATGGGATATTCTGTTCCTTTGCCCTCTGGGGATCAAACTTTCCCTGCCTCTTTATTTCTAAAGTATATCCGTAACAAGTCACATTATGATTCACTTTAAAAGCTGTAATATGATAGCCAAAAAGCTCAAAGGTCTCTTCAGGCCTGGTAAGTTCTCTGCATTGAATGTCAAAAGGCAGTTCCGGTGCGATCACTCTGAGAGCTGTCACTACACGGTTCAGACCTTTGGGGCCGATCAAAGTCAGGGGCTCCGTCCTCTCAGCATTTCCCATAGTTAAAAGCAGTCCGGGGAGCCCGCTGATATGGTCTGCATGAAAATGGGTGAAGCAGATCACATCAATAGGTTTAAAACTCCAGCCCTTTTCCTTTACTGCTACCTGAGTTCCCTCGCCGCAGTCTATCATCAGATTACTTCCATTATATCGTGTCATTAAAGATGTCAGCTTTCTTCTCGGAAGAGGCATCATGCCTCCGGTCCCTAAAAGACATACATCCAGCATAGTCTTTTCCTCATTTCTTTAAAACTATATCTTGTCTATCATAGCACAGTTTTTTTTATGCTACAATAATTCCCTCTCTATTTTTTTCTCAGGAGGGATCTGAAAGCCGGCCACTAATTGATCATAGCATTTTTCACAAAGATCAAAGGAATGGGTCTCTCCGTCTTTTTGAGAAAAAAATCCCCACTGCACCTGTCCATGGAATACCCCTTCCATGACCATGCCCTTATCTGTCAAGAGTTTTTTTCCACAGCTGTTGCAGTAAACCTCTTGAATCCGATTTTCCTTCTGATTTTCGTATTTTCTCATACTCTTCCTCCTCAGTGTGAAAGATTTTCTCAGTTACCTGCTCCATTATACAAAAAATTCTTACCAAAACCCAGCGGGAATTTTATGAAGAGATAGCAAAAGATAGCAGAACTGCTATCTTTTACACATTAGAATTCCATCCTCTCTTGGATTTTCATAAAAGTTTTTCCGTATCCCCTGAGCTACGAAGCCGCAGCTTTCATATAGATGTATAGCCGGCGCATTACTTTTTCTGACTTCTAAAAAGAAAGTTTTTATCCCTCTTTTTCTCCCTTCTTCCTCTAGCGCTGTTAAAAGCCTGCGTCCTATATGTTTCCCCTGACACTCTTTTTTTACAGAGACATTTGTGATTTCTCCTTCATCTAAGACTGTCCACATCCCAATATATCCCACTACTTTTCCATTATCAAGAGCAGTAAGATAAACGGTCTCTTTTTTCTCCAGCGCCTGAACAAAACTTTTTTCCTCCCAGGGAAGAGTAAAATTTTGTTTTTCTATCATTGCCGCCTGGGGCACATCTTCGGCTGTCATGCTCCTGATCTCAATGGTTTCCATTTTTTGCAAGGCGTTTTGCCCTCTCTCTTTCTGCCTGAGATACCCGGAGATATTCGGGCTGATGCTCTTCTGGAGACTGTATTTTCCCTTCCTTATAATAGACGGCGCCTAAAGCTGCCACAGCTCCGGCTCTCTGTCTGTTCAAATGGGCAGGGGCAAAAGAATAGGAAACCTGGCATTTTTCCTGGATCATGTCTTTAAAAACCGGCACCCCGTCTCCCAGAAAAATCACCGGCTGTTCCCTTTTATTTAATTCAGCAAGAAGTTCTTCCATAGGAAGAGCCGCCTGTTCCTTTACGATAACCAGTCTGTGTTCCCTGAAAGCGTAGATACCTGTATATACCTGCTTCCGCCTGGCATCCATGATCGGGCAGATAAACGTATCTTTGCCCGTATCATATAAATTGTATGCCAGTGCTTCCAGAGTAGGCACTCCGATCAATGGTTTATGAAGAGCCAGGCCCAGCCCCTTGGCAGTTGCGGAGCCAATACGAAGTCCTGTAAAAGATCCAGGCCCGGCGGCCACGGCAATGGCATCTAAGGTTTCCAAATCCAGATCTACTGCTTTCTTTATCTCATCCAGCATAGGAAGCAGTGTCTGAGAATGTGTCTTTTTATAATTCATCGTGTACTCGGCAACAAGGGCGTCTCCTTCAATAAGAGCCACAGAAGCTACCAGCCCTGAACTATCCAGCGCTAAGATTTTCATATATAATTCCTCCTAATCCGATCCCTCTGGTTTCAAGCCTTGTATGGTTATCCTGCGATAGTCAAATCCTTTTTCTGGATTTTTTTCTATTGTTATAGAGATCACACTTTCCGGAAGGATTTCTTCTATCAGCTCTGCCCATTCAATCAGACAGATACCCTGGCCAAAAAAGTAGTCGTCGTATCCGATTTCTTCCATTTCTTCAATATCCCCAATACGGTATACATCAAAATGGTAAAAGGGCAGTCTTCCTCCTTCGTATTCCTGGATAATGGTAAAGGTTGGACTGTTTACCGGCTCCGGGATCCCCAGTCCCTTGGCGACTCCCTGGGTAAAAACAGTTTTCCCCACTCCCAGATCTCCATTCAAAGTATAAACTTGTCCCGGCAGAGCTTTTTCTCCGATTCTGACGCCCAGTTCAAAGGTTTCCTCTGGGCTGTTCGTTTCTATTATCATATTTTTTCCTCACTTCATTCACTCATCAAGTATAGCACAGAAAATTCCGGCTTGCACCTTTTATTTTTACCCCTTATAATAAGGTGAAACATCAGTATTTTAAACTATTTATAAAGGAGAATAAAAATGGCAAATCCTATCGTAACCATTACCATGGCAAACGGAGATGTAATGAAAGCTGAATTATATCCTGAAATTGCCCCTAATACAGTAAACAATTTTATCAGTCTTGTAAAATCCGGTTTCTATGACGGGCTGACTTTTCACAGAGTTATCCGCGGCTTCATGATCCAGGGCGGCTGTCCTCAGGGCACAGGAATGGGCGGTCCGGGCTATTCCATTAAAGGTGAATTTTCCCAGAACGGAATCGAAAACAATCTGGCACATACACCGGGCGTCCTCTCTATGGCAAGGGCTATGCACCCTGATTCTGCCGGCAGCCAGTTTTTTATCATGCATGAGGCAGCTCCCCATTTGGACGGAGCCTATGCGGCTTTCGGAAAGATTATTGAAGGTATGGAGGTTGTAAATAAGATTGCAGAATCTCCTACAGACTACAGTGACCGTCCAATGGAAGAACAGCGGATCCAGTCTATGACCGTGGAAACTTTCGGTACTGAATATCCAGAACCTGAAAAATGCTGATGATTTTCAGCCGTTCCTTCTTTCAATGTTCAAAAAGAAGGGTTTCCCCATTGGAAACTCCATAATATAATTCTTTCAGCTCTGTGATGGAGGCCCGCCCGCTGGTGGCCTCTGTCACAGCTTTTTTAATTCTTTCATCTTCTCCCGCCGGCACCAGTA
>DWYL01000225.1 GCA_019118685.1 Candidatus Blautia merdipullorum | reverse complement strand
CAGATTTCTCCCGAATCCACATTCACGAACTCATACCCGAGTTCCAGAACCGCTCCGTTGTATTTGGTGACAAATACACGAATCTCCGCCTCATCGTCAAAACGGAAACTCTTCTTATAATCGACAGAGATCCCAAATATGTTAAGGCTATCCGTGGAAAGAAAACTGACAAGAAAGATGCCAAATGGATTGCTGACCTGTTTAAGCATGACCTTGTTGCCGGAAGCTTTATGCCGCCCGCTGACATCCGCCAGCTGTGTAGATTATATTGACTGGAAGCAGGATTTTTATGATGATGTGCTTTCCGGGAAGCGGCCTTATGTCAGCAATCTGATCCCGGCAGAGTAAATTTAAGCCGGATGAAACCGGTATCCTACTCCCCAGATGGTCTGGATCATCTGGGGATTGGAGGGATCCTCTTCGATCTTTTCTCTCAGATTGTTAATGTGAACCGTAACTGTGGCCATATCTCCCACTGCTTCCATGCCCCAGACCCGGTCAAAAATCCGTTCTCTGGTAAAGGCAATATTAGGGTTTCTGGCAAAAAGCACCAGAATTTCAAATTCCCGGCCTGTCAGTTCCAGAAGCCGTCCCTTTTTCAATACCCTGTAGGAATCCGGATAGATTTCCAGATCCCCGGACTGAAGGGTTTCACCACATAATCGTCTGCTCCCAGCCCCAGGCCTTTGATCTTGTCAATATCTTCTTTCTTTGCAGTGACCAGAAGGATCGGAAGGTCCGACTCCCGCCGGATTTCCCGGCAGATCTCAAATCCGTTTTTCCCCGGCAGCATAAGATCCAGGATCACTGCGTCATATCTGCTTCCATCCCTTCTGCCAGAAGGTAGTCTCTTTCCAGATCTGCGATCAGTTCATCGTCTTCAATGATTAAAATTTTTTTCAATGTTCTGCCTCCTATCTGTCCTCCGAAAGTCCCTTTCAGATCTGAACAACTCCCAGCAGGTTCAGGATCACCACACCTGCGCCTAAAAGGATCCGGTACCAGCCAAAGACCTGAAAATCGTGTTTTTTCACATAATCCATTAAAAAGCGGATAACTGCTAAAGATACAAGAAAAGCCGTCACCATACCCACGATCAACACTGCCAATTCCTGGAAGGAGAATGCCAGGCCATGACGCAGAACCTGAAGCAGACTGGCTCCCAGCATAACAGGCACTGCCAGATAAAAAGTAAATTCCGAAGCAGCCGGTCTGGATACGCCAATAAGAAGTGCCCCCAGAATGGTGGCTCCGGATCTTGAAGTTCCCGGAAAAACAGCGGCAATAAGCTGAAAAACTCCGATGAGCAGCGCCGCAGGTATGGTAAGCTGATCCACAGAAGTCATTTTGGGATCTCTCCCTTTATTCCATCTCTCGATGAAAATGAATCCCACTCCAAAGATGATCAAAGCTGCCGCCACCGATCCGGCATGATAAAACAACTGTTCAAAAACGCTGTCAAATAAAATCCCTGCCACGGCGGCAGGAATACAGGCCAGGAGGATCTTTCCCCACAGGATCATCTTTTCTTTTACGATCACCGGTTTTTTCCGGTCGCGGAACTGAAAAGGAAACAGCTGGTTCCAGAATACCAGGACTACGGCCAAAATAGCGCCCAGCTGGATGACCACCAGAAAAAGACTGACAAAATCCGGAGATCCTTCCAGCTTTACAAAAGCATCCAGCAGGATCATATGGCCTGTACTGCTCACAGGCAGCCATTCCGTGATCCCTTCTACAATTCCAAATAAAATTCCTTTTAATATTTCCATTTTTCTATACCTCTCTGAGTTTATCCAGCGGAGCCACAATATTTTTCACAAAACTGACAGCCTTAAGCTGGCGTCTCCTCCAGTCTGCCGGCAGAGAGCCTTCACCGATTTACAGGTTCAGCCTGTAGCCGGCGCCCCATACTGTTTCTATGATCTTGGGTTTTCTTGCATCGTCCTCGATTTTTTCTCTCAGCCGGTTGATATGTACCGACACTGTAGCGCCGTCGGAGATATAATCATAGCCCCATATTTTTTCAAAGAGCTCTTCTTTGGAGAACACAATATTAGGATTCTCTGCCAGGAAACGGAGAAGTTCAAATTCCCGGTTTGGCAGGCGGATCTCTTTATCTTTTTTCCATACTTTCCAGGTTTTTGGCTCAATGGCAATGTCCTGGACCAGAATCCTCTCTCTCCCGTCTGCATATCCCTCTTTTCCTTTGCCGGTAAGCCGTGCATATCTGCGCAGATGGGAACGGACACGGGCTACAAGCTGAGAAGGGTCGAAAGGCTTGGTAATATAATCATCTGCTCCCAATCCAAGCCCCCTTATCACATCTACAGACTCAGTCCTGGCAGTTACCATAAGGATCGGAATATCGATCTCCTCCCGGATCTGCCGGCAGATATCATAGCCGCTTATCCCCGGCAGCATAATATCCAGCAGCAAGAGATCATAGGAATCCCTTTTCAGTTCAGGAATTACCTTATCTCCTCTGGCTACGATCCTGGCCTCATAGCCGTTGCTTTCCAGATAATCCTTTTCCAGCCAGGCTATTTTCTCATCATCTTCTGCGATCAATATCCTCTCCATCTTTACTCCTTTCCGGAAAATACAGCCGTATCTTCAGGCCTCCGTCGTTTTCTGCCTCTGCAGTTCCGCCGTGGCGTTCCATGATATATTTTACAATATAAAGCCCTACACCGCTGCCCTTAATGGTTCTTGCCTCATCGCATCGGTAAAACCTGTCAAAAATTCTGGGAGGTTTTTCTTCTGGCACACCCGGACCTCTGTCTCTCCATTCCAGCACTACCTTAGCATTCCTTTTTAAAATCCTTACCTGGATCTCAGCCGGAAGCCGGACTGCATATTTTATACTGTTTTCCAACAGATTGTCGAAAATTCTTGGGATCTGTTCAATGTCTATAAAAACCTCCGGGATTATCCCATCTTCCTTTTCAAAGGTCATCCGGACTTTTTCCGGGGCTGTCACCGCCTCTTTCTGAGCTATATAAGCAGACGGGCTCCTATATTCGCTCCTAATATTCCAGCCGCCGAGGCAGGAAAAAATGCCGTAAAAATCAAAAAAAGAAGATAATCCAGAAGAAAACTTGAAAAGCTTCCGGTATATCCGGATAGAATCCCTCACTTTTCTGAAATGTGAGCAGCTGTTGCCCTTGTCGTGATAAATTGTCGTGATAGGAACTTCTATAATAGGGATTTTCTTTTTGACACAATATATAAGTACATTCATCTCATATTCATATCTTTCTCCCGGGATTTCCAGCAGAAAGTCCAGAAGTTCAGAGGAAAATGCCCGAAGTCCGGTCTGAGTATCAGAAATTCCTGCTCCTGTAGTCATCTGAAAAATCTTTCTGGTGATCTGGTTCCCCATTCTGGATTTCCAGGGAACAGACTGGTCAAAAATCCTGGTACCCAAGACCAGGGTTCTGGGATTTGTTCCTGCCCGCATCAGCAGCTTCTCCATATCTTCAGGCAAATGCTGACCGTCTGCGTCCATTACTCCTATCGCTCCATATTCCCACAATTCCGACCGGATATACTGAAGAGCTGTTTTTATGGCTTCTCCTTTTCCTTTGTTTTCTTTATGATGAAGCACAATACATTTTTTCTCCAGTTTTTGAAAACGTTCCCTGTATTCTTTTCCACTGCCGTCATCCACTATCAGAACCTGGTTTTCCAGCTCCCAAAGCCGGTCCACCAGTTTT
>DWYL01000026.1 GCA_019118685.1 Candidatus Blautia merdipullorum | reverse complement strand
TTTGGAACAGCGTCCATCATTCTTTTCAGTTTTTCCTGAGTGGAAATGATACGGGGCAGTCCGAATACACTCCAGGAAGGATCGTCTGGATGGATAGCCATGTTGATGTCATATTTGTCACATACCGGCATAATGGCTTTCAGGAAATATACCAGATTGTCGAAAAGCTTTTCTTCATCAACGTCTTTGTACAGAGCGAAAAGTTCTTTTACTTTCTCCATACGTTCCGGTTCCCATCCTGGCATTACAGTGCCGTTCATGTCATTTTTAATACTGTCGAACATTTTTTCAGGATCCATGCTGTCGATAGTGTCCTGATTGTAGGCAAGAACTGTAGAACCGTCGTCTCTCTTACGTTCCAGCTCGGTTCTTGTCCAGTCGAATACAGGCATGAAGTTGTAGCAAACCATATGGATGTCTGCTTTGCCCAGGTTTTCCAGTGTCTCGATGTAAGCTTCGATGTCTTTGTCACGTTCCGGAGCTCCTGTTTTGATAGCATCGCTTACGTTTACACTTTCGATACCTGCAAGATGAAGACCGGCGTCTTCTACTTCCTTCTTCATTGCCATGATCTCGTCCAGAGTCCATACTTCCCCAGGCATTTTGTCATACAGAGTTGTGATGATCCCCTTTACATAACAGCTCTGACGAATCTGTTCCAGAGTTACAGTGTCGTGGTCTTTGCCGTACCAGCGCATTGTCATTTCCATAATAAATACCTCTCTTTCAATTTATGTCTTTATTATAATGGACAAGGGAAAAAAAACCAATTGATAACTTTGTTGTATACATTGCATAAGTTGCGGCTTTGTATTAAAATAAGTACAGATATCTATATAAATTCTGGTGGAGAAAAGAAAAATTATGAAAAAAAACCTGAAAACCCAGTTTTTGACCAGGCAGTATATGCTCTCGAAAGACTATGAACTTTATTATTACAGCGACAGCCATATGGCGAATGTGGACAGTCATACTCATGATTATTATGAATTTTATTTTTTTCTGGAGGGAACCGTCTCTTATCTTATTGAAAAGCAGCTCTATGACCTGAAAGAGGGAGATGTAGTCGTGATCCCTCCGGGGATCCATCATAAAGCAGTGATCCGTGATTCGGAAAAGCCTTACAGCCGGTTTGTTTTCTGGATCAGCATGGATTATTATGAAAGAATCCGGCAGATGTCGGAAGACTATTTCTACATTATCCGCCTTGCCGCAGATAAGGGGCAGTATGTTTTTCATAATGATGCGGTTGCTTTCAGCAGCATTCAGTCCAGGATCTTTCACCTGATCGAGGAAATCCACTGGGACCGTTTCGGAAAAGAGGAAAAAATCTTCATTGGCATCTGTGACCTTTTTCTTCATCTGAGCCGGATGGCTTATGAGAAAAACCACCCCAGAAAGCTGAAAGAAGATCAGAATCTTTATGAAAATATTATTCAGTATATAGATACCCAGTTAGATCAGGATCTATCCCTGGAACATCTTGCTGGGAAATTTTATGTCAGCAAATATCATATTGCCCATATTTTTAAAGAAAATACAGGAATCTCCATTCATCAGTATATTATGAAGAAGCGGCTGGCCGCCTGCCAGGATGCCATACTCAGCAATATCAGCATTACAAAGGCATATCTTATGCTTGGCTTTAAAGATTATTCCAGTTTCTACCGGGCTTTCAAAAAGGAATACGGGATTTCTCCGAAAGAATTCCGGGATATGAAAATACAGCTGGAACAGCAGACTATAAAGGGTGGAAAAGGAACTTCTTAAAAAGGATATCCCTGCCGGAGTTCTGGCAGAGAGAAAGCCGCTGGACGGGCAGGAACCCCAATACAGCGGCTTTTTTATAATGCATATTTTATAAGAGTTTAATTATCTTCCTGGGTCATGGTGTAGACTGTACGTTTCCTTGCCATCTCATCATTAGCCAGGTATTCGTCGTAAGTAGTGATCTTGTCGATCATAGCGCCGTTTGGAAGGATTTCCATGATACGGTTAGCTGTAGTCTGTACGATCTGATGATCGTGGGAGGCAAAAAGGATCACTCCCGGGAATTTGATCATACCATTGTTCAGCGCTGTGATAGACTCCATATCCAGATGGTTGGTAGGTTCGTCAAAGATCAGCACATTGGCGCCGGAGATCATCATCTTGGAAAGAAGACACCTTACTTTTTCTCCTCCTGAAAGAACACGTACTTTTTTCACTCCGTCTTCTCCGGGGAAGAGCATACGTCCCAGGAACCCACGGACATAGGTGGCGTCCTTGATCTCAGAATAGCCGGTCAGCCAGTCTGCAATGGTCAGGTCATTGTCAAATTCTTTGGTGTTGTCTTTAGGGAAGTAAGACTGAGAGGTGGTGACTCCCCATTTATAAGTTCCCTCATCCGGCTCCATTTCACCCATCAGGATCTGGAAGAGTACAGTCTTAGCTCTTTCATTGCCCCCTACAAAGGCAACTTTGTCTTCTCTTCCAAGGGTAAAGGAAATGTTGTCCAGGATCTTTACGCCGTCAATGGTCTTGGAAAGCCCCTCTACCATCAGCACCTCGTTTCCTATCTCACGATTAGGACGAAAATCAATATAAGGATACTTTCTGCTGGAAGGACGGATCTCATCTAACTGGATTTTTTCCAGAGCACGCTTTCTGGATGTGGCCTGTTTGGACTTGGAAGCGTTGGCGGAGAACCGGGAGATAAACTCCTGGAGTTCTTTGATCTTCTCCTCTTTCTTGCGATTGGCCTCTTTCATCTGTTTGATCAGAAGCTGGCTGGACTCGTACCAGAAATCATAATTTCCGGCATAGAGCTGGATCTTTCCGTAATCAATATCAGCGATATGTGTACATACCTTATTTAAAAAGTAACGGTCATGAGATACTACGATGACGGTATTGTCAAAGTTAATGAGAAATTCCTCCAGCCATTCGATAGCATCCAGGTCCAAATGGTTGGTAGGCTCGTCCAGCAGCAAGATATCCGGATTTCCGAAAAGCGCCTGGGCTAGAAGTACCTTTACCTTCTGGCTGCCGTTTAAATCTGCCATCTGAGCATAGTGAAGATCTGTTTCAATACCTAATCCGTTTAAGAGCATAGCGGCGTCAGACTCTGCTTCCCAGCCGTTCATCTCGGCAAATTCGCCTTCCAGCTCACTGGCACGGATACCGTCTTCATCGGTAAAATCCTCTTTTGCGTAGATCGCTTCCTTTTCCTTCATAATATCATAAAGACGCTGGTTTCCCATGATCACCGTATCCAGTACCGGATAAGCGTCATATTTAAAATGATCCTGCTGCAGAAAGGAGAGACGCTGCCCCGGAGTAATGGTAATATCTCCTTTGGTAGTTTCCAGCTGCCCGGAGAGGATCTTCAGGAAAGTGGACTTACCGGCGCCATTGGCCCCAATCAGGCCATAGCAGTTTCCTTCTGTGAATTTAATATTGACATCTTCAAACAGTGCTTTCTTACCAATACGTAATGTAACATTATTTGCTGCAATCATCTTTAAATTTTCCCTCACTTTTATCTTGTTCAAGATTTGTTGGTGCGTAATCTCTTCTATTGTACCGTAAAAACGGGATTTTGCAAGTCTTTCTTGAAGAAAAAACTTGATAATTACGGTACAGATTGGTATAATAATTCACAAAAGTCCCGGATATGATTCCGGGAAGTCTTGAAGAAAGCCACAGGGAAGGAAAGTATTCATGTTAATTACAAGAGAGTGCGACTATGCAGTGCGGATCGTCCGGGCTCTGGCAGGAGGAGAAAAGCTCTGTGTGAACCAGATCTGCGAAAAGGAAGATCTGACACCGGCATTTGTCTATAAAATATTGAAGAAACTGGAGAAAAAAGAGATCGTGAAAAGCTTCCGGGGCAGCAACGGCGGATATGCTCTGAAGAAATCTCTTGGTGAACTGACTCTCCTGGATGTATATCTGGCCGTGGAACCGGATTTCTATATGATTGAATGTATGAATCCGGATAAGGCATGCGTACATAATCAGTCCGATTCCAGCTGCAAAGTCCACAGGGAGTTGTACCGGATCCAGAAACAGCTTGCAAAAGAGCTCTCTGTTCACTCCATAAAGGAAATTATGGAAATGGACTAGGGTGGAAAAAGAGAACAAGAGTATAGAAAAAAGCGGAAAAATCCAATGTTTTTTTGTAAAAACATTGGATTTTCTTTACTTTTATAAATAGACATGCCTGTTAAATCGTGCTATAATTCTCATAGACTTCAGGTTAGAAGTGGAATATTGTTCAAAACAATTTTCAAGGAGGAAAAAATCAAATGGCTAGAAAGATGAAAACCATGGATGGTAATCATGCAGCAGCTCATGCTTCCTACGCATATTCAGATGTTGCAGCTATCTATCCAATTACCCCGTCATCTGTAATGGCTGAAGCCACAGACGAATGGGCAACACAGGGAAGAAAGAACATTTTCGGACAGGAAGTTCAGGTTACTGAAATGCAGTCTGAAGCCGGTGCAGCCGGTGCAGTTCACGGTTCTCTGGCAGCTGGTGCCCTGACTACAACATATACTGCATCTCAGGGCCTTCTGCTGATGATCCCAAATCTTTATAAAATCGCTGGTGAGCAGCTTCCGGGCGTATTTAACGTATCCGCCCGTGCTCTGGCAAGCCATGCATTATCTATCTTCGGCGATCACTCCGATGTATATGCATGTCGTCAGACAGGCTGCGCTATGCTGTGTGAATCTTCCGTACAGGAAGTTATGGACCTGACTCCTGTTGCACACTGTGCAGCTATCAAAGGAAAAGTTCCTTTCATCAACTTCTTCGATGGATTCCGTACATCTCACGAGATCCAGAAGATTGAGACATGGGATTATGAAGACTTAAAGGATTTAGTAGATATGGATGCCGTTGACGCATTCCGTAAGCATGCATTAAATCCAAATCATCCATGCCAGAGAGGTTCTGCTCAGAACCCTGATATCTTCTTCCAGGCAAGAGAAGCATGTAATCCATACTACGATGCTCTGCCGGCAATCGTACAGGAATACATGGACAAAGTAAATGCTAAGATCGGAACAAACTACAAACTGTTCAACTACTACGGAGCAGAAGACGCAGAGCATGTGATCATCGCTATGGGTTCTGCATGTGAGACAATCGAGGAAACTATCGATTACTTAATGGCTCAGGGCAAAAAAGTTGGTCTTGTTACCGTTCGCCTGTACAGACCATTCAGCGCTGAAGCACTGGTAAATGCGATTCCTGATTCTGTAAAACAGATTTCCGTATTAGACAGAACAAAAGAGCCAGGTTCTCTTGGCGAGCCTCTGTACTTAGACGTTGTAGCAGCTCTGAAGGGAACAAAATTCAATGATGTACCTGTATTCACAGGCCGTTACGGATTAGGTTCCAAAGATACAACACCTGCTCAGATCGTTGCTGTATACGAAAACACAACAAAACAGAAATTCACAATCGGTATCGTAGATGACGTTACAAACTTATCTCTGGAAGTTGGCGCTCCTCTGGTTACTACACCGGAAGGAACCATCAACTGCAAGTTCTGGGGATTAGGAGCTGACGGTACTGTTGGAGCAAACAAGAACTCTATCAAGATCATCGGTGACAACACAGATATGTACGCTCAGGCATATTTTGATTACGACTCTAAGAAATCCGGCGGTGTTACAATGTCTCACCTGCGTTTCGGTAAGAGCCCGATCAAATCCACATACCTGATCAAACAGGCAAACTTTGTAGCATGCCACAATCCTTCCTATATCAACAAATACAACATGGTACAGGAACTGGTTGACGGCGGTACATTCCTGCTGAACTGTCCATGGGATATGGAAGGCCTTGAAAAACATCTGCCAGGACAGGTGAAATCCTTCATCGCTAACCACAACATCAAGTTCTATGTGATCGACGGTATCAAGATCGGTAAAGAGATCGGACTTGGCGGACGTATCAATACAGTTCTTCAGTCTGCATTCTTCAAACTGGCTAACATCATTCCGGAAGAGCATGCTATTGAATTAATGAAAGCTGCTGCAAAAGCAACATACGGAAGAAAAGGTGACGCTATCGTTCAGATGAACTATGACGCTATCGATGCAGGTGCAAAACAGGTTGTTGAAGTACAGGTTCCGGAAAGCTGGAAGAGCTGTGCAGATGAAGGCCTTGTAATGGCACATGCAGAAAGCGGACGTGAGGACGTTGTTGAATTCGTTAACACAATCCAGTCCAAAGTAAATGCTCAGGAAGGAAACTCCCTGCCAGTATCTGCTTTCAAAGATTATGTAGACGGTACAACTCCATCCGGATCTTCTGCTTATGAAAAACGTGGTATCGCTGTGGATATTCCTGTATGGAATCCAGACAACTGTATCCAGTGTAACCGCTGTGCATATGTCTGCCCACATGCAGTTATCCGTCCGGTAGCCCTGACAGAAGAAGAAGCTGCTGCAGCTCCAGAAGGAATGCAGACACTGCCTCTGACAGGTATGAAAGAATACAAATTCACTATGACTGTATCTGCTTACGACTGTACAGGATGCGGTTCCTGTGCAAATGTCTGCCCAGGTAAGAAAGGTGCAAAAGCCCTTACTATGGAAAACATGGAAGCAAATGCAGGGGTACAGAAATACTTTGACTACGGCGTAACATTACCTGAAAAAGAAGACGTTATCGCTAAATTCAAAGAGAATACAGTAAAAGGTTCTCAGTTCAAACAGCCTCTCCTTGAGTTCTCAGGAGCTTGTGCAGGATGTGGTGAGACACCTTACGCAAAACTGATCACACAGCTGTTTGGTGACAGAATGTACATTGCAAATGCTACAGGATGCTCCTCTATCTGGGGTAACTCTTCACCATCCACACCATACACAGTAAATGCGAAAGGACAGGGTCCTGCATGGTCCAACTCTCTGTTCGAAGATAATGCTGAGTTTGGTTATGGTATGCTGCTGGCTCAGAAAGCGATCCGTGGCGGATTAAAGACAAAAGTTGAGTCCGTAATGGCTAACGAGAACGCTTCTGAAGAAGTAAAAGCTGCCTGCAAAGAGTGGCTGGATACATTCAACAGCGGTATCACAAACGGCGCTGCTACAGATAAATTAGTAGCTGCACTGGAAGGTGTTGATTGTGATGTATGCAAAGACATTGTGAAGAACAAAGACTTCCTGGCTAAGAAATCCCAGTGGGTATTCGGCGGCGACGGCTGGGCATACGACATCGGCTTCGGCGGTGTTGACCATGTACTGGCTTCCGGACAGGATATCAACGTAATGGTATTCGATACAGAAGTTTATTCCAATACAGGCGGACAGTCTTCTAAATCTACACCTACAGGTGCTGTTGCACAGTTCGCTGCAGGCGGTAAAGAGACTAAGAAGAAAGATATGGCTTCCATTGCTATGAGCTATGGTTATGTATACGTAGCACAGATCGCTATGGGTGCTGACTTCAATCAGACTGTTAAAGCTATTGCAGAAGCAGAAGCTTATCCGGGACCATCCCTGATCATCGCTTACGCTCCATGTATCAACCATGGTATCAAGAAAGGTATGAGCAAAGCTCAGACAGAGGAAGAACTGGCTGTTAAGTGTGGATACTGGCATAACTTCCGCTTCAATCCTGCTGCAGAGAACAAGTTCACACTGGATTCCAAGGCTCCAACAGCTGATGATTACCAGGCATTCCTTGACGGAGAGGTTCGTTACAATTCTCTGAAACGCTCCAACCCTGAAAAGGCTGCAAGACTGTTTGCACTGAATGAGGAACAGGCTAAAGAGAGATATGCATATCTCCAGAAACTGGTTACTCTGTACGGCAAGACAGAAGAGTAAGAGAAATAGGATTATATAATATATAATTGAAAACGTGTCCAAGCAGAAGAAAAGGCGTCTGTACCCGGGGTTCCGTGACAGGCGCCTTTTCTGTACACAGAGAACTCTGTTTCCTGTGCGTCAAAAGCTGCCAGGAGAAAATACGAGTACCGTAACACATTCATACAAAAGAAAGCATGGAAAGGAAAAGACTGCCCGTAGAAAAAAAGGAAAGTACGGTAAGATTGTTGAAAAGTGGATATTTAGCTGTATAAGAAAGCAAAAAAGTACGGCTATATTTCAAAAAAGTGAAATATAACCGTACAGAAAAACCTGTTAAATTGGATCTGGATAAAAAAGCAGGCTAAAAGATAGATGTAACAACATAATGGCCTTTAATCTTCTTCCGCTTCTGCCTCCGGTTTTATCTTTTTGATCACAGTGCTGTCTCCGATGCGGTGGTTTACCACACTATGTACCTGAATGCTGAGGTTTTCGGTTTCACAGGAGAAGATCTCGCCGTTTGCAGGGACCCGTCCGATCACATCGCAGACATAACCGTTGTAAGTGTCAAAATCTTCCGTAGGGAGTTCAATACCCAGTGCCTCGGCCACATCTCCCAGATCTGCAGAACCCTGGATTTCCCAGGAGTTTTCTCCAATCTGAAGAATGTCCGGAGACTGTACGGCATCTTCTAATTCATACAGATCTCCCACCAGAGCCTCAATCAGGTCGTGAAGTGTGATCAGACCGGACATGCCGCCGTATTCATCAATCAGTACGGCAATGTATTTCCTGGAAGTTTTCATATTCTGGAAGAGAACATTCGCTTTCATATTTTCCGGTACAAACCAGGGCTTATCAATGGCATGTTTTACGATTTCGGATTTTGATTTGTTTTCCATACGGAAGTAGTCCTTTGTATTCAGGATTCCTATGATATTGTCTGTGTTTTCCTTATATACAGGATAGAAGGTGTGCCGGCTTTCAAATATAATTCCCTGCCAGGTCTCCAGACTGTCATTGATGTCCAAAGAGGTTACATCAATCCGGTGAGTACAGATCTGTTCTACGGAGATATCGTTAAAGTCAAATACATTCTGGATCATTTCCGTTTCACTCTGATCAATGGTACCCTGCTGGCTTCCTTCAGAGAGCATCATACGGATTTCTTCCTCTGTAACCTGTTCTTCACTTTCGTTGGGGTCAATTCCAAGAAGCCTCAGCACACCGTTGGTAGATACTGTAAGAAGAAATACCAGGGGAGTGAAGATCTTGGAAATTGTGTATAAAGGGCCAGCCAGTGCCAGGGAAAGGGATTCCGTCTTTTTCATGGCAATACGTTTGGGGACCAGCTCACCGAAGACCAAATTAAAATAGGAGAGGATCACGGTGATAATAATAACGGAAACCGAACTTAAAACACTTCTGGGGATGGGCACACCCAGACTTACAAACAGATCTACAAGAGGATCTGCAAAATAGTCTGCAGCGAAAGCACTGTTCAGGAATCCGGCTAAGGTAATTACTACCTGTATGGTAGCCAGGAATCTTGCAGGCTGTTCGGTCAGCTTGGTCAGCTTAATCGCTTTTTTGTTGCCTTCTTCTGTGAGCTTCTTCAGTTTCGCATCATTCATGGAAATCACAGCGATTTCTGCACTGGCAAAAATCGCATTTAAAAATATCAATACAATTAATAGAATAATCGAGCCAATCATAATTATTTATTTTCCTCCAATGTTATTATTTAAGAAACGCAAAAAGGGACGGTTACACAAAAAAG
>DWYL01000025.1 GCA_019118685.1 Candidatus Blautia merdipullorum | reverse complement strand
TCTTACCGAAGACACAGGCCTCTATGAAGATATGGGCCTGGCTTCGGTGGAAGCTTATGTGCTCCTCTGTGATCTGGAAGATACCTTTGGGATAAAGATTCCGGCTTCCGAACTTCGGAAAGTGGGCACAGCGGGAGATCTGTGCCGGCTGGTGATCCAGCTGTTAAAATAATATCCAAAATATATCAGCCGGGGTTTTCCCCGGCTGATGTTTTTTTTATGCTTCGTATTTTTCGATAAAGCGCATTATGACTGCCGCACATTCACCTCTGCTGGCGCTTCCCTGAGAATCCAATATAGTCATATTTTCTTTTCCTATGATAATATCATTTCCTACAGCCCAGCTTACGGCCTGCTCTGCAAAACTGCTTACCTCTGCCGCATCCTCAAATTGGCTTATATCTTCTGCAGCACTTAAGTCATATCCTTTATACTCTGCATAACGATAGAGCATAACTGCCATCTGTTCACGGTTGATATTATCTTCAGGACCGCAGAGCCCTGTATCACCATAACCTTTTATAATACCTGCACTATTTGCCCATAAAATTCCGTCTGTAAACCAGTATTCATCGGGAACATCCGGGAAAATAGGAGCGTATTCTACTTCCGGTTCTCCGGCCAGGCGATAGAAGATCGTTGCAAACTGAGCACGGCTGAGATTATCGTTTGGAGCAAACTGAGTATCTGTCAGACCGTTCATTAATCCCTGTTTATAAACGCTCTCTATATATGTATAATACCAGGTATCTTCCGGTACATCGGTAAAGGGCATTGTTCCCCCGGGGATTGGTTCGGAAGGATCCGTAAATGACGGATTCCAGTTTCCGATCTCGCTTCCGAATCCCATCTGGCTGAGAAGTTCGTCAACCGTACCCTGGGCATTATCCGTTGTGGTCATTGTGCCCAGTACAATATCCTGATAGTCTTCAGGATTCAAATATGCGCCTGAGGCATCTTTGCTGTTGATTTCCGCGAACCGGACATCCTCATGATAGGTCACATCCTGAGTAACGCCGTTGGCATCTTTTCTGGTCCATACATTCCATCTTGCGTCTTGGATCGTGGGATCCATAGTACACTCTATGAAAGTTACCGCTGAAGAAGTGGATTCGTAGGATGGGTTTTTGCGGTCCGGCTCATAAACGGTCATATAACTGTTGCCATTCTCATCCCGGGCTGTTTCAGTATAACATTCTGTCTGCCATGGACGTCCAAGACTTACTGTACTGTCTTCACCATAGGAAGCATCTACAGTGAGAGCGCACTGGTTAAATACAAATCCTGTATTTCCTTTTTTAGTATTTGCGGCTGTAAAGTATCCGGTGTCTCTGCCTGCAAAGCCGGCCATATGAAGTTCGCAGCCAATAAAGTAGGCGTCTGCGTCACCAAATATAAAATCTACGGTTCCTTCAATGTAACAGTTTTCTACCTGTACTCTTGAGCCTGAGCCGTGGAGATAGAGGGTATCCTGACGGCCGATAAACTTACAGTCTTTCAGATATACTTTGTCGGCAACGGACCCAAAAGCAACAGCAGGAGTCTGTTCTCCCTCGCCTGTATGATCCGCAACATTATAACTGTTCTGGAAGGTTATGCCGGAAGCGCTGAATCCGGTGGCGTTTGAGGTAAGAAGTACCGTGCCGCACTGGTCTGTTCCCAGATCATAATCATCCTGAGGCGCAAATGTGCCGTCTGCATTAAAGGTATTGGATGAATAGTAGCTTTCTTCGATCAGGATTTCTCCTCCGTCTTTATTCAGAGGCTGAAATGATACCCAGGGCTTATCCACTGTTATCTTTTCAGTATAGGTTCCGGGAGCGATCAGGAGGATCAGGGGAGCAGATGCGCTGGATTCGTTGGCATCAATGGCTTCCTGGATGCTTGTATAGTCACAAGTTCCGTCTGCATTTACAGTTACAGTGTTGGCGTTTACTTCATTGTCACTCATGTAGTTAATGGTAATGCCTGTCAGATAGCAGCTTCCCGTGCCGTCCGCACTGGTAAATTCCAGTGGGATATAGGTGTTTTCTTCTACAGAAGGAAGGGCAGTCTCCTTACCCACGGAAATTTCTGTCCCGTCCAGCAAGACGGTCAGGTTATTGTAATTGTTTCCGGATACGGTAACAGAGGCTCCCTGAGTATCAGGAGCTACAGGTAAGTAAAGAGTAGTTCCAGATGCTACCTGGGTATCGTTTCCTCCGGATGAAGTTGTACGGGGTGCAAATTTTCCGGTGGTGGCATCGATCTGGATACCGTCAAATTCTCCCTTTGTACCCTGTACAGTGGGACGTTCTACGGGGCTGTTTTCCGTGAAATCCCAGGTTTTATCTTTAGCTTCCACATCGGGAGTTCCGTAGTCGCTGTCGGATGCGTAGTTTATTGAAATAGTGTTTGCGTAGCAGATAGTGTCAAATTCTAATTTCAGATATTGAGGGTAAGCGGAATCATCACTCATATCAAGAGAGATTTCCTGATTGGAATGATAGCTCTCTCCGTTTACTTTTATATCTGAAGGGGTGCTGCCATCCTGGGTCCCTGCGATTAAAAGAACTGCGCCCTCAGGGTCATAAGCCGCCGGAATGTAGACAATGGTTCCCTGGTTTATAACAACCCGGTTCTGGTCAGCCTGAATATTGAATTTACCGGCGGTGGCATCTATCTTCATTGACTCAAAAGTTCCTTTATTGCCTTCCAGTTTATTGTCGGCTGCGGCACTTCCGCTTTCGTCTAACAGGTTTTCTGCGCTATCAAATGTGTACAGAAGATCTTCTGCTGTGACGGATTCGGGTATGCCCGGATATTCTTCGGCAGGTTCATTGTAGGACAGGGCGATAGAAGCCACATATGTAGAATTGGAACCGTCTGAATTTGGAACGAAAGTAACATCACAGGATGTATCCTCCTCTGATGCGGGCAGATCCACGGAAATTACTTTGGAAGCATCAGTGTAGCTCTGTCCGTTGATTTCTACGGTTCCTGTACCGCCTGACAGGGTGATCGTCAGCTGGGCTCCGTCATTGTTGGCTGCCACCGGTATGGTAAGTATGGTGCCTGCATTGATCTGGGTGTCTGTACCCCCTGTTTCTGGGGTGCGGGGAGCGAATTTTCCGTTTGTTGCGTCGATAAGAATGCCGTCAAATTCTCCTGTTGTCCCCTCGACCAGAGGGCGTTCTGCAGTGGTATCTGAGGACAGATCCCAGATGCGGTTTTCTAAACTGATCTGAGCTGCTTCGGAAACTTCTGCGTTATCCGTAAGTTCGGCTGCCGCAGCTGTTTCTGCCATGGTGGAGACAGCCAGCAGAAAGGATAGTACGCCGGCTATAAATTTTCTTTTCATCTTTTTGTTTACCTCCTTCGTTAAAACGAAATATCCTTGCTTAATATCGTATAATTTACCGAAGGAAACGTCAAGATGAATGTGATAAAAATATAAAAAATTATAAAATGAGAAATAATTTTATGCATATTCACGAAAATACAATAAAAACAGAATAATTAATAAATTGATATTGCTATTTTAAAAAATGTTAAATTCATTCAATATTTTTTTGGATTCTTCAAAAGAATAAGAAAAACGTGATCCTTCTAAAGAACTTAAGTAATCGGAGATGGCATGTCCGATCCCCTGCTCCTGGAGATAAAGGTTGAAAAAAGATTTTTCGGAAGTTAAACAGCATAGGAAAAGAGAATTATCTGTAAAAACTTCCATATGGATTTCAGTAGATGGGAGAAAGTCCTTTCTGAGCATGACAGCTTTTTCGCTTCCAAGATTGGTATCCAATAAATGCTGAAGGATTTCTTTTCTTTTTTCCAAAGGAACAGGGCGTTGGTTCCAAGAATAGGGGCCAGTTAGCAAGCCTGTTTTTATAAATTTCTGCAGTCCTTCGTAAGTAAAATAATTTTTAAAGGAAATATCGGAGTTGAATAAATATCTGCCGTTTTCAGCAGCAGTCCTTAAAAAAACAACAATTTCAGAAGAAATTATTCCGGAATCCAGCGGATAAAAAGAATTTAAAAGATCTTCCTCCCAAGCCATCAGCCCCATACAAGGATGAGATTCAAAAATGTATCGGGGTTGGCTTATCTCCATGGACTTAGAAAAAATATTCAGAGCTTGTTTTGGCGAACTGCTTTGAATAAAAAGCGGCACACAAGAAGAAAGAATCTTTTGAAATTCGGTACAGTACTCTTTTATAACTTCCGGATTAGTTACATATGTGCAGGCAGAAAAATCTGAAGAAATCAGAAGAAGCCTTTTTTCAGAAAGCACATAATAGGGAAATAATGAGAAAGAAGTA
>DWYL01000224.1 GCA_019118685.1 Candidatus Blautia merdipullorum | reverse complement strand
ACGTTCAATCTTGGTATAGTATGAATAGGAAATGCCTGCTTTTTCTGCAGCATATTCCTGGGTGTATCCGAGCTGGAGCCGCCGTTCCTTCAGGATCCTGCCGATCCGACTGATTTCAGATTGTTCCATGTTCTTTACACCCCCTTTTCCATGTTTGCCTTTATGGTAAGACATAAATAGTGCCTGAACCACACACTATTTATGCTTATAACAGACACAAATAATGCTTGTTACAGACATAAATAAAGCGGGAGGAAGGACGATGCAGAAGGGAAAGTATTACCGGTTGAGGAAAGAACTGGTATGGGGAGCGGGGATCCTGGCTGCCCTGCTTCTTTTTTTCACAGCCTTTGGAAATATGAAAGATACGGCAGATATGCCGCAACAGGAGGAGTTCACTCCTATGGAGTATAAAGAACTGCCGCCAGCCCAGTCGGAGCTGTCGGATCCGGAGGGCTGTTATCTGTGCGGTACAGCAAAGGAAAGCCTGATGGGATATTTCCGGCAGTTTGATGATCTGGGGATAATCAGCGTAAATCCGTGGTATGTGCTGGACTTCGGCATCCTGCCTCATGAGAAGGATGGAACAGATACCAGCGGCACCAGGACTGCTATGACAGGCACAGGGGAAGGAGGGGATTTCTTCTCCAGTACACAGACACCTTCCCGTGGGATTTCCACAGTGGAAGTCAGCTATGGGGAAGATAGTATCCTGGATGTGGAGAAGGCAAAAAATGTTCTTTGCCAGGACTGCCTGGATAAGCTGCTCGCTGTCATGGAAACCTATGGACCGGAAGGGGAAGAACCAAAGCCCAGAGATCTCTGCCTGGTGGATTTTCAGACGTTGGAGCTGTATTCCCTGCAGGAGCAGTATATCAGCTACTACATCCGGGATTATTATGTACGGATGGATCAGACGGATGGCGGGATGGAGGTGGAAGCGGTCTATGCGCCGGAAAGAAAGTAACGGGAACCTGCAGATACATTTTGAAAATTCCATGTCTTTATGGCTTCTCATATTTTTCTGATATTTTTTGAAGTGAAGCAAAGAAATGAAAGTGTGGATATGATGATTCTGAAACAATCGGCCTCTGCAAAACTTCAAAGGGCAGACGGGGGATATGCTGCATCAGAACAGTCAAAGAAATGTTTCAAAGCCAATCCCGAAAAGCTATTTCATTCTGATTAATAATGCGGGGCGGCAGCACTTTGTGCTGTCCCCCGTGCTTGCCTATCTGTAAAGGCGAATAAGGATGTCAATGCCAATGCGCGTTCATCTTGATCGTTGACTGGCTCGGCCGCCTTTGCTACTTCTTTTACAAATCCATTTTCTCAATCTTGCGAATACCAATATGGGTAAATAATATTCCCGCACAAATAGAATAAAGGAGAAAAAGCATTGTAGAGAGTGCGATTTGTGAGCTGTTTGAAGAAGTTACAACTATGTAATGTAATGGCGAGAGATATTTTATCCCGTCTATATAAGACATTAAATTCATTATGATATAGAGAATCATGTACACGCCTACACATACAAGTGTCTTCAACCTTGTTGCCATTAGCATTACGAGAAAAATCGTTATCAGCCAAAACATACAATTACAAATGATTTGAGCGACTTCCATACTCACATTACTATCATAGAATATGCCGCTTGCAACATTTGGATTGTGAACAAGCACAGCATAATAAAATACGATACTCGTTAGAACTAATAAAATATCTATGAATACCGAAAAAATTAACAGTGCTAATTCTTTGCCTCCATATATCAATTTTCGGATACCGATTCGATTTATGTATAAGCGAATACTCTTATTCTCAATTTCTGATGCCAAACTTCTTCCAATGATTGCAGATAAAATCACATTGAAAATGAACATAGACTGACTCATCTGAAACATTGCGCTGGCAAAGCCTATGGCTGTTATATTTCCTGCACCTGTATATGTGATAATATCTGAATTAGAAGCTAAACCCACAGAATATAAAATTGGCACAAGCAAAATTGCAAACATGAGCCACGAATCTTTTCTTTGGAATAGTTTTTTTAATTCTACTTTTGTGATAATTGCAAGAGTGTTCATTCTTATCCCTCCATTCCAAACAGGCTTTTGAGATTATTTTTCTGGACGGAGAAACCACAAATATAATGCCCTTTTTGCAGTAATATCTTCTGAATATCTATAATAAGTGTTTCGTCCTGAAACATGATTTTATCCTCGAAGAAACGCAAATCGCTACATTTTTCAAGAAGTGACCGCTTTATATCATCAGAAATTGTGCGTTCGATTTTTACGGTATAAGTTTGCTTATGTTCAAGTGGCTGGTCTAACTGCTTGTTGCCTTTTGAAATCATGACCACTCTATCGCAAATTTCATCTATATCATCTAAATCATGGCTTGAAAATAATACTGGTACGTTCTGTTTATGTGCCATATCCAAAATAGTCTGTTTGAAAAGCTCTTTGCCGATTGGATCAAGGCCAACAAAGGGTTCATCCAAAATCAGAAAACCGACTTCTGTAAATAAACACTGGCATAGACCGAGCCGCTGCTTCATACCAAAAGAAAATTCTTTGACTTTCTTTTTACGGCTGCTATAAAGTTCTGTCATTTCCAGCAGTTCCTTGATTCGCGTGTCCTGTTTCAAATTAGTCAGTTGTGAAAGCAAACGTAGATTTTCCTCTGCAGAAATGTAATCTAAAAATTGCGGTTCAATCAAAATGCCAAATTCTCGTATTATCAATGGGTTTGCAACGATATTTTTCCCTTTATATTGCACTTGACCGGCACTTGGTTTACTATATCCGCAAATGATATTTAATAGCGTTGTTTTTCCAGCGCCATTCTCTCCAATTAGTGCAACAATTTCGCCCGGACATATATCCATAGAAAAATCATTCAAGGCGATTTTATCTCCATACCTTTTCGTTACATTTTGCACTTGTAACAAATAGTCTTTTCCCATGCCTCATACCCTTTCTTAAAATATGGCTATCAATATACAAAGCTAAAAATTAAAACAACCACGACAATCAGAAGAACAGCGGCAATACCGCCTCCGATGATAGCTCCCCATTTTATGATTTTCTTGGCGTTTTCCACATCACTGTATATGGAATTTAGCCTTTCGCTATTTAAGTTTTTTTCCCGCACTTCCTGCACATCAATGTCCTTGACGAGTTTATCTAACGTCAAGCCAAAGAAGTCACTCAACAATACCAACCGTTGAAAATCAGGATAAAACTGGCAGCTTTCCCACTTTGAAATCGTCTGCCTTGTCACATTCAATTCTGCTCCCAGTTCTTCTTGGGATAACCCTTTGCTTTTTCTCAAAGAAATCAATTTTTCATTAAAATTCATATTCTGCACTCCCTTTTGCTTTTATGGTGGATTAATTATAACAAAAGCTACCTTTAATATTCCACCAATAAGGGGTGGAAATCTGTCAACTGATAATAACATTTGATAAAAGAACGCCGGTTCCGAAAAAAATTCTCCACTCTGAATAATAATGCGGGGCGTTGAATATAGAGGGATGACGAAATACGCTGTTCTAACCGTTCAGGCTATGGTATGATAAGACTATTGAAAGCAAAGGAGCGTGATTTTGTGAAAGAACAGGAATGTACGCTGGATCTGCATACAATAGAGGTGGCAGTCGCCGGGGAAAAATGGGCGCTGGAGAAGGTGCTGGCGTATTATGCGGATTATATTGTGGAACTGGCGACAGTAGAAATCGAACAGCCGGATGGAAGCGTGAAAAAGATTGTAGATGAGGATTTGAAACAGCAGATCGGGCTGAAGCTGCTGGAAGAGATACCGAATTTCCCGCTGGAGGAAGCAAAGAAGGAAGCGGCGAAGGAATGAAGAGACAAATTGAAATTTTTGATGGAATTATTACTGGGAGGGGAAGATGGCAGGACAACATAATAAAATAATAAATGCAGCAGCCAAGAGAATACTCGCCCCTGAAGGACTTTTTAGAGTGGGATCTTCACGAACATGGATTGATGATAACGGGTATTTTGTAATACAGGTAGAATTTCAGCCCAGTTCATATGACAGGGGTTCATATCTGAATGTCGGAATCAGTTTCTTATGGGAAACCAGTGAAGGCTTAAACGAAACGCTGGCGTTTAATATCGGCTATCGTGTAAATAAAGTGGGATATGTTTCGTATAGAGGAAATGATGCTGCCTATGAGAAAAAGATGGAAGATTTTGCAGAAGCTGCCATGGAAAAAGTAAGGGAGTATCGTCAGTTTCGTGATATGGACTATGCAAAAAGACAGATGAAAAGTCAGCTTAATAACATACCGAAAGGAAGAGAATTCTGGGAGG
>DWYL01000223.1 GCA_019118685.1 Candidatus Blautia merdipullorum | reverse complement strand
ATAACATGAAAAAATAAGTTAAAAGAGGTAAAATTTGTAAAATATGTCAAAAAATATATTGACACGTTTCAAAATAAATGGTAGTATGAAGCTGTAGCAAAGAGAAAATGACACGATACAAAATTAGGAGGAAAAAACTATGAAAAAAGTGTTAGCTACGGTACTTACTGGTGCAATGGTAATGGCAATGGGCGGTGTTGTTGTGCAGGCAGATGAGGTGGACAAGAGCGAATCCATCGTGGTCTATACCAACAACGGAGGAGAAGGAAGAGATCAGTGGCTGATTGAACGTGCGGCTGAAGAGGGATATAACGTCCAGGTTGTTCACGGCGGTGCTTCTGAAATTACACAGCGTATGATCGCAGAAAAAAACAATCCTCTCTGTGATGTTGTGTTTGGACTGAACAATATCGAGTATGAAAAACTTAAGGCCAATGAGCTGCTGGAGGAGTGGGAACCGGACTGGACGGACGGAGTGGATGAGAGTCTGATCGATAAAGATGGATTATATTATCCGATTACCACTACGCCCCTTCTTCTGATTGGAAATGCAGATTATGAAGACATGCCTTCTGACTGGACTGATCTGGTTGATGAGAAGTATAAAGGCCTGTATCAGCTTCATGCTCTGAATGGTGGAACTGCGCAGACTGTATATGCAAGCATCATCAGCAGATATCCGGATCCGGACGGAGAACTGGGAATATCTGACGAAGGATGGGAAATTGCGGCGGCATTTCTCGGAAACGCTCATAATATCGTGGAAGGAGAGGATTCTATCGGCGATGTGATAGACGGTACATATCCAATGGATGAGCATTGGGCATCCGGTGTGATCACAGAACAGAATACACGAGACTATAAATTCCAGATCATGACTCCGGAAGTCGGAGAACCATATGTAGTTGAGTCTGTTGCAATCGCAAAAGGAACAGAGAAATATGATCTCTGTGTGGATTTCCTGAACTGGCTGGGCAGTTCCGATATTCAGCTCGAGTGGTCTAATGAGTTTGGAACAATTCCCTGTCAGGCAGATGCAATGGAAAATGTTTCTGAAGATCTGAAAGAATTAATGGCTATTCTCGAACCGCAGGATCTTGACTGGGCTTTTATAGCAGAGAACATTGACGCCTGGGTGGAAAAAGCAGAGCTTGAATTTATTCAGTAACTTCTAAAAAATACGATTCAGACAGGAGCGGACCATGGTTAAATTTGAGAACGTTGAAATTAAATATGGCGATTTTGTTGCAATGGAAAATCTGAATCTGGACATTGAGGAAGGTGAGTTTTTCACCTTCCTTGGCCCGAGCGGATGTGGAAAAACCACTTCTTTAAGAGCCTTGGTAGGTTTTATTACACCGTCCAAAGGTAAGGTGTATGTTTCCGGAAAAGATGTTACCAATCTTCCGGTGGAAAGCAGAAACATTGGAATGGTGTTTCAGAGTTACGCCTTGTTTCCTACCATGACAGTATATGAAAATATTGCATTTGGTATGAAAGTAAAGAAAATGTCGAAGACGGAAATCGACAGAAAAGTACATGAGGTAGCGGCCAAGATAAAAATCACAGAAGAACAGCTCCAGAAAAATGTATCTGAACTTTCCGGTGGACAGCAGCAGAGAGTTGCGCTTGCCCGGGCGATAGTTCTGGAACCTAAAATTCTCTGTCTGGACGAGCCGCTGTCCAATCTGGATGCGAAGCTTCGTATTGATATGCGTCTTGAACTGAAGCGTCTTCAGAAAGAGCTGGGAATTACTACTCTCTATGTTACTCATGATCAGGAGGAGGCGCTGACGCTCTCTGACAGGATAGCGGTATTTAATAACGGCTGTATCGAACAGGTCGGAACACCATATGAGATTTATAATTCCTCCCAAAGTGAGTTCGTCTGCGATTTTATAGGCGATATCAACCGATTTGGAGAAAAAATCCTGACTTCCGTTAATGAACAGATGGGAACGAAGCTGGATACATCCAAAACAGGGTTTGTAAGAATAGAAAAATGTGTGGATGAATACAAACCGGATCACGCCAAGATTATGGGGATTGTAACAGAACTGGAATTCAATGGGATTCTGACAAAATATACGCTTTCCTGCATGGGGCAGACTATCAAATATCTGGAAAAAAATGACGGATATAAATATTATAAAGAAGGCGATCCTGTCGATTTGTATATCGATCCTCGTGATATCATGCAGTTCTGAAGGAGGAAAGAATTATGGGGAAATTGAAAGCAAAAATACAGGACGGGACGATAAATATACCGGGGCTGATCCTGAAGATCGTTCTGATATGGTTCATTTTTTCTTTCCTGGTATTTCCGAATATCAATCTGATTCTCCGGGTGTTTGTCAAAGACGGTCAGTTTTCTCTGGAAGCTGTTGAAAAAATTACAAGATCTGCAAGAGCCATAAGCAGTTTGAAAAACAGTTTCATTCTGGCAGTGGCTTCTATAATTACTGTAAATATTTCCGGTATCCTGATCGTGCTGTTTACAGAATACTTTGATATTAAAGGCTCGAAGATACTCAGTATGGGATTTATGACTACACTGATCTACAGCGGCGTGGTGCTTGTGACCGGCTACAAATTCGTATACGGTGAAACCGGAATTGTGACAAAAGTACTGATGCAGTTCTTCCCGGATATGAATCCCCAGTGGTTTATAGGATTTGGAGCGGTACTGTTTATCATGACTTTCTCGGGTACATCCAATCACATGATGTTTCTGACAAATGCAATCAGAGGTTTGGACTATCACACGATTGAAGCTGCGAAAAATATGGGGGCGTCTCAGAGTACGATTCTCTTTAAGATTGTTCTGCCTACCATGATGCCTACGATCTTTGCGATTACGATTCTGACATTTATTGCAGCGTTAAGTACCATGTCCGGACCGCTCATTGTCGGAGGTCCTGATTTTCAGACCATCAATCCTATGATCCGAACATTCAGCAATATGACGACTTCCAGAGACATAGCCGCTCTGCTGGCAATTATCCTGGGACTGGCGACGGCAATCCTTCTGTTCATCATGCAGAAAATTGAGAAAAAAGGAAATTATATTTCAGTTTCCAAAACAAAGGCTAAAATGGTGAAACAGAAAATTCAGAATCCGGTATTGAATGTGATTGCTCACATTGTTGCTTATGTGATGTTTATCATTTATATGCTGCCGATCATCAATGTTCTGGTATTCTCCTTTACAGACGGAATGACGATCAAGACCGGACAGCTCCGAAAGGATTCCTTTACTCTGGAAAATTACGCAAAACTTTTCCAGTCTTCGTCAGCTTACAAACCTTATCTGGTCAGTATTGCGTATTCTCTTCTGGCGGCACTTGTGGTAGCGGTGATCTGTATTGCGGTTGCCAGAATCGTGACAAAGCTGAAACATAAATGGGACAAACTGTATGAGCCGTTCATACTGATACCCTGGCTTCTTCCGTCTACAATGATCGC
>DWYL01000222.1 GCA_019118685.1 Candidatus Blautia merdipullorum | reverse complement strand
ATTGGACAAGATGGATTGACCTTTCCCGGAAATCATGTTATAGTTCCTTCAGTTTTTTGGATGGTGATTAGAAATAAGCCAAACCTATGTATAGAAATATGACGGAGATATTGTATTCATTTCTCCGTGCTGTTTCTATACATAGGTTTTTCTTTTATAAAAATATAGGAGAGAAAGATACGGGGGAAGAAAACGTGAGAATCGAAAAAAGCCTGAATAACAATGTGGCGGTGGTGCTGGATGGACAAGGCACAGAGAAGATCGTCATGGGAAAGGGGATCTGCTTCCGGAAAAAAGCAGGGGAGGAGATCGATCCTGAAATGGTGGACAAGATCTTTTACCTGGCGGAACCGGAGGCTCACAGCAAATTTCAGACCCTGATCCAGGATGTGCCTATGGAGCACATGATACTGGGAGAGGAGATCATTTCAGAGGCAAAGGCCAGGCTTGGGAAAAAGCTCAATGATATGATTTATATTTCTTTGATCGATCATGTGCATACGGCTATTCTCCGGTTCCTGGAGGGGATCACAGTAAAAAACGCCCTTCTTTGGGATATCCGGAGATTTTACCGGGAGGAGTATCAGATCGGTCTGTGGGCGCTGGAGCATATTGAAGAAAAATGCAAGGTAAGACTGCCGGAAGATGAGGCAGGATTCATCGCTCTTCATCTGGCAAATGCTCAGATGGACAAAGCAAAAATGCATAATATGCAGGAGATCACCAGAATTATGCAGGAGATTGTAAATATTGTCAAATACTTTTTCGGACTGACTTTTGACGAGGATCAGGTGTATTATTACCGGTTTATCACTCATCTGAAATTTTTCGCCAAACGGCTTACGGAAGAAGAAAATTATGAAGATGAAGACAGCGACGACCTCTGGGAGGTTATCCGGAGAAAATATCCCCAGGCCTTTCGTTGTGTGGTGAAAATCACAGACTTTATACAGAGAAAATACCAGTATAAACTGTCAAAAGAAGAGCAGCTATACCTGACCATCCATATTGAGAGGGTAGTAAATAAGACTGAAAAATAGATAAGAAAACAGATAGAAAACAGTGACAAAGTTATTAAGTCCGGCCTTGGACCGGAGCAAAAGGCTGTCAGGATGGTGACATTTGGTTGGCCAGACCTTCAGATAAATCTAAATCAATTTTTATTATGGAGGAAAAGACAATGGGAAAGTATGAAGAACTGGCAAAAGAGATTGTCAGGAACGTGGGAGGAAAAGAAAATGTAATCAGCCTTACCCACTGTATCACCAGGCTGCGTTTTAAGCTGAAAGATGAGAGCAAAGCCCACGACCAGGTGTTGAAAGACATGGAAGGAGTAGTCACCGTCATGAAAAGCGGAGGACAGTATCAGGTGGTAATCGGCAACCATGTGCCGGATGTTTATGCAGATGTGCTGCCCCTGCTGGGACTGGAAGAAGGAGGAAGTCAGCAGAAAGAAGAAGGGCCTAAGGGAAACCTGTTTAACCGTTTCATTGACATTATTTCCGGGATTTTCCAGCCGATCCTGGGTATCATGGCAGCCTGTGGTATGGTCAAGGGGTTAAACGCCATGTTTGTGGCTATGGGGCTGTATACAGATACCTGCGGGGGATATATGATCCTCAACGCTATCGGCGATGGGCTTTTTACTTATCTGCCTTTGTTCCTGGGCTATACAGCGGCGAAAAAATTTAATATGAAGCCTATGCTGGGGCTGGTCATCGGCGCCATTATGTGTTACCCCTCGATCCAGGGAAGTGCGCTGGAGGGAGGAGAGGTTCTATATACTCTGTTTAAAGGGACGATTTTTGAGTCACCTGTTTATACCGACTTTTTCGGGATCCCACTTATCGGAATGGACTATACCAGCACGGTGATCCCTGTGATCTTTGTGGTGTATTTTGCCTCGAAATGTGAGAAGCTGTTTAATAAATTCATCCCGGATCTGGTGAAGTTCTTCTTTGTGCCTATGCTGACTCTTCTGGTGACCATTCCGGTAGGTCTCCTGGTCATCGGACCGGTGGCTACCTTTGGCTCCAACATGATTGCAGAAGCAGTTATGAGCGTCCGGAACTTCAGCCCAATGCTTGCAGGGGCTATTGTGGGCCTGACCTGGCAGATCCTGGTTATTTTCGGACTGCATTGGGGATTTATCCCGGTGTATATCAACAATATTATGACCAACGGATACGACAACGTAATGATGCCATTCTTCGCCTGTACCTTTGCAACTTCTGCTGTGGTACTGGCTATCTTCTTTAAGACAAAGGACAAAAAGCTGAAAGAAATGGCTCTGCCCAACTTTATTTCCGGTATTTTCGGTGTGACGGAACCGGCTATTTACGGTATCCTTCTTCCCTTGAAAAAGCCTTTTATCATCAGCTGTATTGCCGGAGGTATCGGCGGAGGATTTTACGGAGCTTTCAACTTCCGGAAATTTATGATGGGAGGCATGGGGATTTTTGAATTTCCTGCTATGATCGAGCCGGACGGAAGCCTGGGAAATCTTTATGTAGCCGTTGCAGGGGCTCTTCTTTCCATGGTGATCGCCTTTATTGCCACTATGATCCTTTACAAAGAGAAGAAAGAGGAAAAGCCGGAAACTGCCGGGCCAGAAGAAACCAGCTGGATTGTTCCGGAGAAGATCACAGAAGAGAAGAAAGCCGGCTCTATTCTGAATCAGTCCCAGATCGCAAGTCCATTAAGGGGAAAAGTCCTGCCTCTGGAGCAGATGAAAGATGACGCTTTTGCCTCCGGAGTTCTGGGAAAAGGAGCAGCTGTCCTGCCGGAGGAAGGAAAGCTTTATGCCCCTGCAGACGGTGAGATCATCACTCTGTTTCCTACTCTTCACGCCCTTGGAATGATGACGAAAGACGGCGTGGAGCTGCTGATCCATATAGGACTGGATACGGTACAGCTAAACGGGGAAGGTTTTAAAGCTCATATAAGCCGGGGAGATCAAGTGAAGAAAGGACAGCTTCTCATTGAGTTTGATATAGATTTCCTGGAGAAAAAGGGCTACTGTCTGGAGACCCCGGTGCTGGTTACCAATTCTGACGATTTCCTGGAAGTAGCAGTGGTTGCGGGAGCCCATGCAGATCCGGGAGAAACTCTTTTGAAAGTTCTGAAGTAGAGGTGAGAATATGGGATTTCAGAAAGGTTTTTTATGGGGCGGAGCCTCTGCCGCCAACCAGTATGAAGGAGGCATTTTTGAAGGAGGAAGAGGCCTTGCCAATGTAGATGTGTGTCCGGCAGGAAAGGATAGAAATCCAGTGATCACAGGACACAGGAAAATGTTGGAAATGGATAAGGAACATACTTATCCCGGCGCACGGGCGGTGGATTTTTACCACCGCTTCCGGGAGGATATCCGGCTGTTTGGAGAAATGGGATTTCAGGTTTTCCGTCTGAGTATTGCCTGGACCAGAATTTTTCCAAATGGAGATGAAGAAGAGCCCAATGAGGAAGGACTGCGGTTTTATGAAGAGGTCTTTCAGGAGTGCAGAAAATACGGGATACAGCCTTTGGTGACCATCTCCCATTTTGACTGTCCCATTTCTCTGATTAAAAAGTATGGAGGATGGAGAAGCCGGAAAATGATTGATTTTTACCTTCGTCTCTGTCGGACGCTCTTTACCAGATATAAGGAATATGTGACTCTCTGGCTGACTTTTAATGAGATCAATATGATCCTTCACGCCCCTTTTATGGGAGCAGGACTGTGCTTTGAAGATGGGGAAGAGGAAGAAAAGATCAAGTATCAGGCGGCGCACCATGAGCTGGTGGCCAGCGCCCTGGCTGTGAAAATGGCCCATGAGATCAATCCGGAAAATAAGGTGGGCTGTATGTTCGCAGCAGGAAGCGCCTACCCTTACACCTGTAAGCCTGAGGATGTGTGGGAGGCTCTGCTGGTAGACCAGGAAAATTATTTCTTTGTGGATGTACAGTCCAGAGGATATTATCCTTCCTATGCAGTGAAAAGGCTGAAAAAGAAAGGGGTATTTCCTGTGATGGAAGAAAAGGATCCCCGGATTTTACGGAATTATCCTGTGGATTTCATTTCTTTTTCTTACTACAACAGCCGGTGTATTGCGGCGCCGGGAGGAAATTCTGAGGAGGCGGAAGGAAATCTTTTTAAGTCTGCTAAAAATCCTTATCTTACTTTCAGTGATTGGGGCTGGCCCATTGATCCTCTGGGATTTCGGATTACTTTAAACCAGATATACGACCGGTATCAGAAGCCTTTGTTTGTGGTGGAGAACGGCCTGGGAGCTGTGGACATCCCCGATGAAAACGGCTATGTGGAAGACGATTATCGGATTTCTTATCTCCGGGACCATATCCGGGCCATGAAAGCTGCTGTGGAGGAAGACGGGGTTGAGCTGATGGGCTATACCTCCTGGGCTCCGGTGGATCTGATCAGTGCTGGCAGCGGAGAAATGCGGAAGCGCTATGGATTTGTTTATGTGGATAAGCAGGAAGACGGCAGAGGAACTTTAGACCGCATTCCGAAAAAATCCTTTTACTGGTATCAGAAAGTGATCGCTTCCAACGGGGAAGAGCTGGATTAACAGGAAGAAACTATGAGATAACCCCGGAGCAAAAGTAAGGAAAATTAAAAATATGTGCCGCAAGGGTCTTTGACTTTGGGAGGTTGACAAAAATAAGGAGAATAGATGATAATAAATCTTAAAGAAAATCAAATGGCGGAGAGGTGTCTATGAAAATCAGACAGGAAGAAAGAAAAGATCATAAGGAAGTATATAAACTGATCAAAGAAGCTTTTGCAACAGCAGAACACGCAGACGGCAATGAACAGGACCTGACAGAAGCTTTAAGAAAGAGCCGGGCCTTTGTGCCGGAGCTGTCTCTGGTAGCGGAGGATCATGGCGAGATTATCGGCCATATCCTGTTTACAGAGGCAAAGGTGGGGAAAGATACGGTGCTGGCTCTGGCTCCTTTAGCTGTAAAACCCGGATATCAGAGACAGGGCGTTGGAGCCGCCCTGATCCGGCAGGGGCACAAAATTGCCGGGGAACTGGGATATTCCTGGTCTCTGGTTCTTGGAAGCGAAACCTATTATCCTAAATTCGGCTATGTTCCGGCAGAAAAAGTGGGGATCCAGGTTCCGGAAGGCTTTCCTTCTCCTAATTTTATGGCGGCAAGACTGAGGGAAGAGGCAGCGCCGGTAAAAGGAGAAGTGGTCTATGCCCGGGAATTTGGCCTGTGATCAGAGAAATTTTAAGGAGAAAGACGATGTTTGGCATAAGGATCGGAAACATAGATGAACTGGGAAAAGTAAAGAATTTTTACGATTCTCTTATTGAAGAAATGCAGGAGGCAGAATACAAGCCCGGGTGGAAGAAAGATATCTATCCTACTATGGAAATGCTCAGGGAAGCCCTGGAAAATAGGGAGCTTTATATAGGAGAAGAAGAGGGAAAAACTGCTGCCTGTATGATCTTAAACCAGAACTGCAATGAGCGGTATCAGGAAATTTCCTGGAAAACAGAGGCCGGGCCTTGCCAGGTCTTGGCAGTGCATACTTTTGGAGTCCATCCCAGATTCTCAGGTCGGGGACTGGGGAAAAAGATGATGGAAGAGGCGGTGAAGATGGCCTCAGACAGAGGAATGAAAACTATTCGTCTGGATGTTCTGGCGGGAAACCTTCCGGCAGAGAAGCTGTATCAGAAGGTAGGATTTCAATATGCTGGTTCCTTGAATATTTTTTATGAAGATACAGGATGGGCAGATTTTAATCTGTATGAGTACAGGATCCCGGATGATCCGGACCAGGATCCCAGGGAAAAGACTGAGGAACAGAAAGAATAATTTCGAAAAGGGAGCAGCAAGACATGAACAAGGTTTATGAGAAAGACGGATATGTCCTCCGTTTAGCCAGAAAAGAAGACGCAGAGGAATACTTTGAAAATAATTTTCGCCCATTTGACCCGGAAACTGCCAGATTAACAGGCAGCAGGACAGATTTTTCCCATGATGAAGTAGTGGGATTTCTGAAAAAGTGTATTGACGACAAGGACAGGTTCGATTTTCTGATCCTTTCTCCCCAGGGGAAGATCATAGGGGAAAGTGTACTGAACGAAATTGACTGGGAGCTGAGAAAAGCCAATTTCCGGATCGCTGTTTTTCATCCGGAGGACTGCGGAAAAGGAATCGGGTCCTGGGCTATACAGAGTACCCTGGATTTTGCATTTCGGGAAGCGAGGCTTCACCGGGTGGAATTGGATGTTTTTTCTTTTAATCCGAGAGCAATAAAGGCTTATGAAAAGGCAGGATTCCGAAGAGAGGGCGTTCTTCGGGATGCTGTAAAAGACGGCGACAAATACGGAGACGATATCCTTATGGCAATATTAGAGGAGGAATGGGAATGACCATTAAAGAAATCGCCCGGCTTGCAGGGGTATCCAGTGCGGCTGTATCCAGATATCTCAACGGGGGCTATGTCAGTGAGGAAAAGAAAGAGCAGATTAAAAAGGTTATTGAGGAAACCGGTTATCAGCCTTCCGCCCAGGCCAGGATCCTGCGGACAAAGCGGGCCTGTCTGGTTGGAGTGGTAGTGCCTAAGATCAATTCAGAATCCATCAGTCGTGTAACGGCAGGGATCGAGCAGGTGCTGTCCAGGAGAGGCTATCAGATGCTCCTTGCCAGTACAGATAATCAGCCGGCAAAAGAAATTACTTATCTGAAGCTGTTTGAAAATTATCCGGTGGACGGGATCGTGCTGATCGCAACGGTGATCACAGGGGAACACAAAAAGTTTCTGAAAGAATCCAAGGTCCCGGTAGTGGTTGTGGGACAGTATACGAAATATGCCAATTGTATTTATCATGATGACTATGGGGCAGGAAAGGCTATGGGGAAAATTGCGGCGGCCGCTGCCGGGGAGAAAGGAAGAATTGCATATATCGGGGTTACCAGGGAGGATAAAGCCGTAGGAACTGCCAGAGAAGAGGGATTTCGGGCAGGTCTGAAGAGCCTGGGGGCGGAACTGGAAGAAGAATATACCAGAAAATCACAGTTTACCATGGAATCCGGATATGAGGCGGCTTTAGATCTTCTGGAGAAAAAGAAGGATATTGCCGTTTTGTCCTGCGCTACAGATACCATCGCCGCAGGGGCTATAGAAGCAATTCTTGCCTGCAGCAAAAAAAAGATTCCTCAGGAAGTCCAGGATTCCGGATCAAGGATGGAATACGTTTTAAAGGGCAGCAGCATAAAAGTCACCGGATTCGGAGACAATCAGTTTTTAAAAGCCGTCACCGGGGGGATCCCCACCGTGCATTTCGGATATAAGACCAGCGGGATCCGGGGGGCAGAGCTCCTTCTGGACGTAATCGAGCGGGGAGAGAAGATCCCTATTGAGATGAAACTGGGATTTCAGATCGTGAACGAACAAGAATAGGTGATAACGATATCATGTATTGAAAGGGTGCGGTTGAAAAAGTAAGGGCGCTTTTCAGGGGCGGAAAAGCTGCTTTGCATGCATTTTATAC
>DWYL01000221.1 GCA_019118685.1 Candidatus Blautia merdipullorum | reverse complement strand
CATCACCAGCTGCCGGTAGTGAAGGACATTTTCTTCCTGGACACCGTATTTTTCCAAAGCACCCTCTACAATCTGGTTTACCTGGCTTACAACCCCATCTTCCAGAGACGGTGTATTTACCACCAGATTTCTGGGATATCTGGAGCGAAGGCTGTCTTCTGTTCCCAGGAACAGGCTGACAGTGCCGGATACCATAACCAGAACCATAGTAGACAGGATACAGATAGAAGCAAGACCGGCGCCGTTTCTCTTCATACGGAACGTCATGGAAGACAGAGATACAAAATGATTTGTCTTATAATAATATCTTTTATTCTTTTTCAATATTTTGCACAGGGTAACGGATCCTGCCATAAAGAGCAGGTAGGTAGCTCCGATCACCATGATCACAGCCACAAAGAAAAGCCATGTAATGGCAACAGGTTCTTTGACCGTTACAGATATGCCGTAAGCTGTCCCCAGAAGTACTGCTCCTAAAAGTGCTGATATCCAGTTGGCTCTTGGAGGCCGTTCTCCCAGGCTTTCACTTTTCAGCAGCTCCAGAGGCCTGGTCCGGAATATCTGCAGGATCCTATAGGCCAGGAGCAGGAGAAAAATCAGGCCGTAGGTCTTAAGGGTAATGATTAAAACATGAAAATTTATAGAAAAAGAAAAATCGACTTTCCCACCCAGCAGATAGATCATGGCCAGCTGTCCCAGCTTGGAAAAGAGGATGCCTCCCAGAATTCCTGCTTCCAGAGAAATCCCTGCAGTCATAAGGTTTTCCCAGATCAGTACAAAAGCAATATTTTTCCGGTCCATGCCAAGGACATGATAAAGCCCCAGTTCCTTCTTCCTTCTCTTCATGAGAAAAGAATTGGTATAGAAAAGAAAGATCACAGAAAAAACTCCCATGACTGCTGTCCCCAGAGACAGAACAAGCTGCATCTGCTCTCCTCCCTCCATTTCCCGGATTACCGGATCGCTGGAAAGAAAGCCGATAAGGTAATAAACCATGACTACAAAAATACAGGCCGCCAGATAGGGGAAATAGATCTTTCCGTTCTTCCTGATCCCCTGCCAGGCCAGTCTTGGATAAAGTCTCATTTTCACAGCTGCTCACCTCCCGCCAGGGCAGTGAGAGTATTGGATATCTTCTCATACATTTCCTGATTGCTGCTGTTTCCCCGATAAAGCTGATGAAATACCTCTCCATCCTTGATAAAGAGGACTCTCCCTGCCCGGCTGGCGGCTTTAACAGAATGGGTCACCATGAGAATGGTATGTCCCTCCGCATGTATGGCAGAGAACAGATCCAAAAGTTCCTCTGTGGACCGGGAATCCAGAGCTCCTGTAGGCTCATCTGCCAGGATCAGCCGGGGATTGGTGATCAGAGCCCTGGCCACTGCCGCACGCTGCTTTTGTCCCCCAGAAATCTCATAAGGGTATTTTTCTAAGATATCTGTAATCCCCAGTTTCTTGGCTACAGGAAGGATCTTTGCCTCCATTTCCCGGTAATGCTTTCCCTCCAGTACCAGAGGCAGATAAATATTGTCCCGGACAGAAAAGGTATCCAGGAGATTGAAATCCTGAAAGACAAATCCCAGATTATCTCTTCGAAAGCCAGACAGTTCCTTATCTTTCAGCTTGGTGATATCCCTCCCGTCCAGAAGCACGGTGCCGTAACTGGGCCGGTCCAGCGCTGCCAGGATATTCAGCAGGGTAGTCTTTCCTGAACCGGATTCTCCCATCACTGCTGCATACTCCCCGTTTTCTACAGTAAAATTTACATTTTTCAAAGCCCGTACCTGGCTGCCGCCAAATCGGGTGGTATAGGTTTTCTTCAGATTTATCACTTCTAAGATTGCCATATTGTTTCCTCCTTGTTTCTTACAAGGCCATTATAGCAGGACAGGGAAATGAACCGCCATGGATTTGGCTTACATTTCCCTGTCACGGTCTTACATTTTTGTAAGACGCTTCTCAAGATCTATATAAATTGCAGTCCCCTCTCCCACAGAAGAAGAGGCCCAGATCCGATATCCCAAATTGTCACAGATCCGCCGGCAAAGATACAGGCCAAGGCCGCTGGCTTTTTTGTCGCTTCTGCCGTTATAGCCGGTATAGCCCTTTTCAAAGATCCTGGGAATATCCTCCGGGGCAATGCCGATACCGTTATCCCGGATACAGAGAATCTGTTCTTTTTCTCTTTCTATAGAAACTTTTCCCTGGGGCCTGGTATATTTTAAACTGTTTGAAAGTACCTGTTCAATAACAAAAAGAAGCCATTTCTCATCGGTAACTGCCTTCCAGTCCATTGGTTCATATTCCAACCGGATCTTCTTCTGGATAAAAGAAGAGGAAAACTTCCGCACTGCCTGGCGGATGATCTGATCCATCTCACACTCTTCAAAAACATAATCTGTTGTCTCAGAATCCAGCCGGAGATAGCACATGGCCATATCCACATACTGATCGATCCGGACCACCTCTCCCCGTACTTCCCTGGCCAGAGAGCTGTCCTCATTTTCCAGGCTCAGCTTTAATGCGGCAATAGGGGTTTTCACCTGATGAG
>DWYL01000220.1 GCA_019118685.1 Candidatus Blautia merdipullorum | reverse complement strand
ATAGTAAAAACCAAAAATACCGGAAAACCAATAATACCTGTGAATGCTGCCAATAATATTATTGTCTGACATTTTCAAATTTGGGACATACTATAGAAAACAGCAGGGTGTGTTTAATATGAAGAAAGAAGACGTTTTTAATAAAACCTCCAGAGAAATCCTGGCCCCGGCCTTAAATGGCTTTATATTGTGGATTTTACGAAAGGCACAGCGCAATGGAATCCGGCGGCTGTATTTCCTTGCGAGAGACGGATATCTGATGTACCGCTGTGCCCGGGTCTATGCGGAGAGATTTCAGCTTCCCATCGAATGCAGATACCTGTGCTGTTCCCGGTACTCTTTGAGACTGCCCATGTATCACAGGGATATGAAAGCGGCTCTGGACTATATATGCAGAGGCGGCATAGAAGTGACTCTGGACAAGATCCTTGATCGTTCAGGCATTGGAGAGGCGGAAAAGAGAATCACTTTGGAACGGATGGGAATGACAGAGCAAAGAAAGAGACCGATTCCCTATCCTTATTTAAAGAAAATCCGTCAGAAACTGGAAGACTGTCCTTTTTTTCTGAAAGCAGTGGAGAAAAATTCCAGGGAAAGGCTGCCTTCCCTTCTGGGGTATCTGGAAGAGGCGGGGCTGATGGAGGAAGTCCCTATGGCGCTGGTAGACAGTGGATGGACTGGTTCTATGCAGAAAGAAATCTGTCAGGCTCTGGGGATACTGGGAAAGAAGGGGAGAGTGACAGGATATTACTGGGGCCTTTATGAACTGCCGGAGGGAGTCAGAAGAGAGGATTATCTCTGTTACTATTTTTCTCCGGAAGCAGGTCTGAAGAAAAAAGTTTATTTCAGCAACAGTCTGTTTGAGAGCATTTTCAGCGCTCCCCATGGAATGACCACAGGCTATGAGAAAGTACATGGGCAGTGGAGACCTGTATATGCCCGGACAGATGCAGGGAGAAAAAGATTCCTGGAAGAACTGGAAAAAATACTGCTGGAATATACGAGAAATCAGGCGGCTTCTATGAAACACATAGAAGATCTGCATTTGATCAGAGGTATACAGGAAACAGAGAAGTCATTGAGCCGTTTTATGGGAAAGCCCAAATTCCAGGAAGCACAGATATTCGGAAATCAGCCCTTTTCTGATGATATTTTTGACACAGGGGATCAGACAGCAGCGGGAAGAATGACGGAAGAAGAGCTAAAGGCAAATCATTTCTGGAATAAGGTGGGGAAGATGAGCGGCCTTTCTTCGGGCTATATAAAAGAAAGCCCCTGGTATGAGGGAAGCGCAGTGCTGTATGGGAAAAGGCCCGGATATCATATTTTTATGTATCATCTGTACAAGTATCTTTTGTATTTAAAAAAAGAAACAGACTTTAAATATAAAGAAAAGAAAAACTGTTCCGGCTAAAAAAGGATCTTCGAGCTTCTTAGACGGGAGAAAGTTTCCCGCCTGAGAAAAATCCTGGTTTTAGAGGAACAGTTTCTTCTTATTTATTTACTTGCAGTGCTCTGTTTTTTCTCTTCTTTTGGAAGAATGACATTTAAAAGAATTGCCACAATGGTTGCCAGAACTACCGGTGAAGAACCGAAGATAGTGGTTACCCAGTCCGGGAAAGCAGCTAAAGAGGCAGGTGCCTGGGTGACGCCCATTCCCAGAGCTACGGCCAGTCCCACGATAGAAGTGTTCCGGAAGTTCATTTCCTGCTGCATGACCAGCTTGATCCCGGTCATGGCAATGGAGGCAAATACAGAGATGGTTGCCCCGCCCAGGACACACTGGGGAATAGTGGTCAGCAAAGCGGAAAATTTGGGAACCAGTCCGGCAATGATCAGAACGATGGCAGCCAGTCCCAGGACGCAGCGGTTAATAACTTTAGTAGTGGTTACAATACCTACGTTCTGACTATAGGTAGCTGTAGGAAGACCGCCGAATAAAGCGCCGATGATATTTTCGATTCCGTACATGACGATTCCGCCCTGAAGCTCTTTAGTAGTAGGCTCCCGGTCCATACTTCCTACAGTAGTGGCGGACAGATCTCCGATTGCCTGAATGGAATTAATGGCAAATAAAACGCCAATGGCAATACAAGCGGAAGGCTCAAAGCTCACGCCGAAGTGCAGAGGCTGAGGAAGCTGGAAGAAACCTGAAGTGCCAATACCGGAAAAGTCGATCATGCCGAAACATGCTGCCAGAATATAGCCTGCAATGATGCCCACCAGAATAGAAGCAAGCTTTAAAAATCCCTTGGCAAAATGATTCAGTCCTGTTACCACCGCCAGAGTGAAAATAGCCACCAGCCAGTTCTGCCAGGAGCCGTAAGTTTCACTGGAAGTTCCCCCGGCCATATAATTTACGGCTGTGGGATACAGGGAAAGACCAATGGTAAATACCACGGTTCCGGTGACAATAGGCGGAAACAGGATACGGATTTTTTTAACCGTAAGACCTACAATGATGGCCACAATACCTCCGATAATCTGAGCTCCCAGAATGGTGCCTACATCATATTGGCCGGCAATAGCCTGCATGCTGGGTACATAGGCAAAGCTGATACCCATGATCACGGGAAGCTTTGCTCCAAGCTGGAAATTCTTTCCTTTGATCACAGGGAAAAGCTGAAGCAGAGTACTGATGGCAGAGACAAACAGAGCCGCCTGGATCAGGATCACCCGGTCAGCAGCATTCAGATCTGCCACGCCTGCCACAATAATGGAAGGAGTTACACAGCCTACGATCATAGCTACTACATGCTGCAGAGCCAGAGGGAGGGCCTGGCCAAATTCCGGCACACCGTCCATTTCAAAGATAGAAGCTTTGGGTTTTGACATAAGTAAAATCCTCCTGGATAATATGTAATTAACATCTATACTACTTTACACAATTTTATATAGGGTTGTAAAGAGAAAAAAGACTTTTTCTTTACAGTTTCCGGGGTTTTCGTTATGATTATAATAAATGAACCTATGAGGGAATCAAAGATATCCGTGGGATTCCTGAGAACCCCATATAAAATAATAGGAAGAAAGGCGGTAAACTATGGAAAATACAGAGATTCTGGCTATCTATGGAACAGAATATAAGGAAATGACAAAACGGTTATTAGAGGAGGCAGATCTGGCTTCCCGGATACCAGATCAAGAATGTCACATCGGCATAAAGCCTAATCTGGTGTCTCCCTCAGAACCATCCTGGGGAGCTACCACTCATCCGGAGATCGTGGCAGGGATCATAGAGTATCTTCAGGAGAGAGGATTTAAAGATCTGGTCATACTGGAAGGATCCTGGGTAGGGGATAAGACAGAAGATACTGCCAGACTCTGCGGGTACTATGATCTTTCGGAAAAATACGGGGTAGAATTCCTGGACATGCAGAAAGACGCTTATGAAACCTATGACTGCCAGGGACTGGAACTGAATATCTGCGATGAGGCTAAAAAACTGGACTTCCTGATCAATGTGCCGGTGATGAAGGGACACTGCCAGACTAAGATCACCTGTGCCCTGAAAAATATGAAGGGACTGATCCCTAATTCCGAAAAACGCCGGTTCCATGCTATGGGGCTTCACAAACCCATTGCACATCTGGCAACAGGGATTCACCAGGATTTTATCGTGGTGGATAATATCTGCGGGGATTGGGATTTTGAGGACGGAGGCAATCCGGTGATCATGAACCGGATCATGGCTGCGGCGGATCCGGTGCTGTGTGATGCTTTTATGGCTCATCTCATGGGGTACGAATTACAGGAGATCCCTTATATCCAGATGGCGGCTGATTTAGGCGCAGGTCTGGAAGACTGGGAACTGGCAGAGTTTCGGGAACTGAACCTTCCAGAAGAAAAGGCAGTATTGCCAAAAGAAAGGAAAATCGTGGAACTCCAGGACGCAGTAGAGGAAGTAGAGTCCTGCAGTGCCTGCTATGGATATCTGATACCGGCCCTTCAGAAGCTGAAAGAAGAAGGATTACTGAAAGAGCTGAAGGAAAAAATCTGTATAGGACAGGGATTCCGGGGAAAGACCGGAGAACTGGGGATCGGACAATGTACCAGGAAGTTCCGAAATTTCCAAAAGGGCTGTCCCCCTACAGAGGAGGAGATTTATAGATTTTTAAAAGACTATATACAGGAAAAATCACAGAATAATTGCAAGTGAATACCAGAAATTACCAGAACTGCCCCCGGGAAGTATTTTCTTAATTGTCTTGCTTTTATTCCAAAATTAGGTATAATGAGGTTGAGTATACACAAAATTCAGGAGATGACAGATGATGAAGATAGCTTTTTCACCCCCAGACATAACAGAACAGGAAATCAATGAAGTCACGGATACACTGAGAAGCGGCTGGATTACTACCGGACCTAAGACGAAAAGGTTTGAAGAAGAGATTGCTGGATTCTGTCATACCAGGAAAGCAGTCTGTTTAAATTCCTCAACCGCTGCCCTGGAATTAAGTCTCCGGATACTAGGGGTAGGTCCAGGAGATGAAGTGATCACTACGGCATATACATATACGGCTACCTGCAGCGTGATCTGCCATGTGGGAGCGACCCCGGTCATGGTAGATACCCTTCCGGATTCTTATGATATGGATCCCGAACAGGTGAGAAACGCAGTTACAGAAAGGACAAAAGCCATCATCTGCGTGGATCTGGCAGGTATTATTTACCCTTATTATGATAAAATGTTCAATATTGCGGCAGAAAAGAAATTTCTTTTCCATCCTGCGGGAAAACTTCAGAAGGCGCTGGGAAGGATTGCGGTGATAGCAGACGGAGCCCATGCTTTTGGAGCAATGAAGGGGGAAAAGATGTGCGGGGAGATTGCAGATTTTACCAGTTTTTCTTTTCATGCGGTAAAAAATCTGACAACGGCAGAAGGAGGCGCAGTAGTCTGGAAGGAAGTACCGGATGTGTCCAGCGAGGATATCTATAACCGGTATATGGAACTGTCCCTTCACGGGCAGAGCAAAGACGCCTTTGCAAAGCTGAAGCCTGGAAACTGGGAATATGATATTGTGGCGCCTTTTTATAAATATAATATGACCGACATCATGGCTGCCCTGGGACTGGCACAGTTCAGCCGGTATCCCGGCCTGCTGAAACGGCGGAGAGAAATCATTGAAAAATATAATGAAGGTTTTAAGGATTTAAATATATCTGTATTAGATCATTATGGACCGGATCATTCCTCCAGCGGCCATTTGTATCTCACCAGGATCCCGGGCAGGACCAGAGAAGAATGCAACGAAGTGATCGATAAGATGGCAGAGGCAGGTATTGCCACGAACGTCCATTATAAGCCGCTGCCAATGATGACGGCTTATAAAAATCTAGGGTTCCATATTGAAAATTATCAGAATGCTTATCACATGTTTGAAAATGAGATCACTCTGCCCCTTCATACATGTCTGACAGACGAGGAGATAGAATATGTGATACATACTTATAGAAAAATTGTCAAGGAGCTGTAGGTCATGTTAAGAGATTGGAACAGCCTTCCGGAATGTATGAAAAAGGAAGAAGTAAAAAAATATTATATGGATCTTGCCAAAAAACGCCCGGCGCTTTTCGCCAAGCGTTTTTTGGACGTAGTCCTGGGAATTATCCTGACGGTTCTTTTGTCGCCCGTAATGCTTATACTTGCAGTATGTATTAAGCTGGACAGCAAAGGACCGATTTTTTATCGTCAGGAAAGGATCACCCAATATGGCCGGCCCTATCGGATTTTTAAATTCCGCACTATGGTGGCGGATGCGGATAAGCAGGGGCCTCTGGTTACCCGGGGCGGGGATTCCCGCATTACCAATATAGGGAGAAAACTGAGAAAATGCAGGCTGGACGAGATTCCCCAGCTTTTTAATGTGCTGAAAGGGGATATGAGCTTTGTGGGAACCCGGCCTGAGGTAAAAAAATATGTGGACGCCTATTCCCCGGAAATGATGGCGACTCTTCTTCTTCCGGCGGGCATTACCTCCAGGACAAGCATTGCTTATAAAAATGAGGAAGACGCTATCGACTTTTATAAGATGAAAACAGGAAAAGATACGGAAGAAATTTATATTCAATATATTTTGCCGGAGAAGATGAAATACAATCTGGAATATATAGAATCCTTCAGTGTTTTGGGAGATTTAAAGATCATGGCAGATACAGCTCTGGCTGTGATCAAGTAAACAGGAGACAAAATATGAAAAAAATCGCAGTGATTTCTATGGGGGTAAAACTCAACGGGGAGAAAGGCTACAGCCGCTTCCGGTATATCGGAGACTTTCTCTCTGACGCAGGGTATCAGGTGGATCTGATTACCACTACGTTTCAGCATTGGGAGAAAGCTCAGAGAGATGTGGAGGCTATAAGTAAAGAAGAATATAAATTCCGGCTGAAATTTATTTATGAGCCGGGCTACAAAAAGAACATAGATCTCCGCAGGATAGCCAGCCATCGGATAGCCGCAAAAAATTTAAAAAAGCTGCTGGAAAAAGAGGGAGACTATGATCTGATCTATTGTGAGATCCCTCCCAATGACGTGGCACTGGCGGCAGCCCAGTATGCCCACGACAAAGGGATCCCCTTTGTGCCGGATGTAAATGATCTGTGGCCGGAAGCTATGCGGATGGTGGTGGATATACCGGTGGTCAGCGATATCCTCTTTTATCCTCTTAAGAGAGACGCAGAAAAAGTATATTCCCTGGTATCCGGGATCATCGGAACATCCGATGAATACAGAGACCGACCTTTAAAGAATCAGAAGCTGGATGTTCCCAGAAAAACCGTATATGTAGGCAATGAGATCGCCGAATTTGATAAGGGCGTCAGCCGGTACGGCTCTGAAATCCTGAAAGAAGAAGGGGAATTCTGGGTCACTTATGCCGGGACTATCGGAACCAGCTATGATATACGGACAATGGTCCTTGCCGGAAAAGAACTGATGGACAGAAAAATGGATAATATCAAAATCAAAATATTGGGAAACGGACCTCTGAAGGAAGAATTGGAAAAACTGGCCAAAGACCAGGGGTGCCGGAACGTAGAGTTTCTCGGCTATGTTTCTTATCCTGAGATGGCCGCCTGGCTTGCAAAGTCGGACATTCTGGTAAATTCTTTTGTAAAAAAAGCTCCTCAGAGCATTGTGACCAAGATCGGAGACTATCTGGCGGCAGGGAAACCTATGATCAATACCTGTATGAGCCCTGAGTTCCGTATAAAGGTAGAAAAGGACGGATTCGGCATCAATATTCTTCCGGAAGATCCACGGATCCTGGCTGACGCAGTTACAGATCTTTATAAAGATCCGGAGGGCAGAAACCGCATGGGAAAAAGAGCCAGAGAGATTGCCATGGAGCAGTTTGACCGTCCCCAGTCTTATAAGAAGATTACAGAATTGATCGAGGAGCTCACATGATATGAACAGACCATTTTTTACAGTTGTGATGCCCGCCTATGGAGTTGAAAAATATTTAAAGAAGGCAGTGGACAGTATCCGTGCTCAGAGTTTTGGAGACTGGGAACTGATCATTGTGGAAGACGGTTCCCCGGACAGGACCGGAGAACTGGCTGAAAAGCTGGCAAAAAAAGACCCTCGGATCCATGCAGTACACCATGAGCGGAACCAAGGACTAAGCGCTGCCAGAAATACCGGTATCTCTCATGGCAAAGGAAAATATATCTGGTTTATGGATCCTGATGATTATGTGGATCCCTGCCTTTTGGAAGAGCTGTGGAAAGCTTTTCGCGAAAATCCGGCAAAACTGGCGGTTTTCGGGCATAAAGAGGAATACTATGAGAAAGACGGGACTTTCAGCTACGCTCATGAAATCAAGCCTGAGAAGGCCTTCTGCCGCACACCGGAGGAGGTGCGAGGCCATATCCTTACTTTGGAACAGGAAACCCTTTATGGCTATGCATGGAACAAGGCATATGATCTGGATTATATCAGGGCCAAGGGGCTTTCTTATGAAAAGGTTCCATTGATAGAAGATATTGTATTTAATATTCAATATTGTATGGATATTGACAGTATGAATCTTTTGGATATTTCACCGTATCACTATGGGAAAAGAATGGAAGGAAATCTCACCGCCAGGTTTGTTCCTGACTATTATCCTCTCCATAGGAGGAGGATCGCCATGCTTTATGAGCAGCAGAAATACTGGAACAGAGATGATCAGAAAACCCGTTCCTTATTGGGCAGCCTTTATGGCAGATATATATTATCTGCCCTGGAAAGAAACTGTGACAGACGGGCTCAGATGAAACATAAGGATCGGGTAAAGTTCTGCAGAGAAGTTTTTGCAGATCCCCTGTTTCTCAGGCTGATCCTGGAGGCAGAGGCAAAAGACAGCAAAGCCCTGTCCCTGTCCCTGTTTTGCATAAAAAACAGGTCTGTATTGCTGTGCACCGCTCTTGGGAGAGGGATTCATCTGATCCGGGGAAGCCTGCCAATGCTTTACTCAAAGGTAAAATCCCAGAGATAGAGAAAATATAAATTTTTAAATGAGAGAAGGACGATAAAATGAAAAAATACGATTATATATTAGTGGGAAGCGGACTGTTTTCCGGCGTGTTCGCCTATTTTGCACAGAAAGCAGGAAAAAAATGTCTGGTTGTGGAAAAGAGAGACACTATAGGAGGAAATTTATATTGTGAAGATATGGAGGGAATCCACGTTCATAAATATGGAGCCCATATTTTCCATACCAGCAATAAAGAGGTATGGCAGTTTGTAAATTCTCTGGCAGAGTTTAACCGCTACACAAATTCTCCCGTTGCCAATTTTCACGGGGAAATGTACAATATGCCCTTTAATATGAATACCTTCAGCAAAATGTGGAATATCAGCACTCCTGCAGAGGCAAAAGCCATCATTGAAAAACAGAGATCCAGCATTCAGGGAGAGCCTGAAAATCTGGAGGAACAGGCCATCAGCCTGGTAGGGGAAGACATCTATAAGAAACTAATCAAAGGCTATACAGAAAAACAATGGGGAAGAGACTGCAGGGATCTGCCGGCGTTCATTATCAAAAGACTCCCGGTAAGATATACCTATGATAATAATTACTTTAACGACTTATATCAGGGAATCCCCATCGGAGGATATAATGTGCTCATAGAGAAGCTTTTCCAGGGCTGTGATATTGAAACCGGAGTGGATTATAACCAGCATAGAGAAAAATACAAGGAATTGGGAGAAAAAATCCTCTATACCGGAACCATAGATTCTTTCTATGATTACTGCTATGGCAAACTGGAATACCGGAGCCTGAGATTTGAGACAGAGATCCTGGATGAGGAAAATCATCAGGGTGTGGCTGTGGTAAACTACACAGACCGGGAGACTCCATATACCAGAGTCATCGAACATAAACATTTTGAGTTCGGCACTCAGCCGAAAACAGTCATTACCAGAGAGTATCCGGCAGACTGGGCAGAAGGCATGGAACCCTACTATCCCATTAATGATGAGAAAAACCAGAATCTGTACCAGAAATATAAAGAACTGGCAGATAAAGAGGACCGTGTTCTTTTCGGAGGAAGACTGGCAGAATATAAATACTATGATATGGATAAGGTGATAGAATCCGCATTCAAGTTAGTAAAGAAGGAATTTTATTCATGAAGCTGATCAAGAAAGAGTATATTAAGGTCTTAGAATGGGGATTTAAAATCGCATATTTACTTTTAGGATTATCTACCTTTAACTCTTTTATTTATGATTCCCCGATCCAGCCGGCGCTGGTAAAGGTCTGTCTGATCTTAGGAGCGCTGGCGGCAGCAGGACGTCTCCTTTTCCTGAAAGATTATATGAAGATGCCCTATGTGCCTGTGCTGGTATTATTCTGTATTAGTTTCTGCCTTACGATTATGGTGAACTGGAAATATAATGCAGGAGTGGAAGATTTAAAGTGGGTGATCTGGACAGGTTTTATTTTTTTTCTTCTATATGCATGTGACAGGACAAGGAGCAGAAATTCTTATAAAAAAGAATTTCACATATTGGCGGATATCCTTATTGTTTTAAGTGTAATCTGTGCTCTCGCAAGTATTTATTTATTACTGCAGAATTATCATAACCTCTGGACCACTGAGAGCGGGGAGGTCCTGATCGCCGGATTTCAGTGGGGAAGGCTCTGGGGCGTCTATACAGACCCCAATTATGGAGGAGTTTTCAGCGTAGCCGCTATTTTGCTTTGCGTATACTTTATTCTGATCAGAAAAGGACTGTGCAGGATCTGGTATGTCCTGGCTATATGCGCGGACTATATTTATGTGATATTCAGTGATTCCAGAACTGCTGAAGTGACTATGTGCGCCGGCGCGGGGGTGATCCTTTTACTCCTCTTGTACAGCAGAAGAAAAAACTGGAAAGGAATTGCTGTGGGATTTCTTCTTACATCAGCTTTTGCTGTGGCTTTTGTAGGAGGAACTTCCGCTTTAAAGGGATGGTATAATGAGCAGATAGAAGCCCAGACACAGCAGCGGTCGAGGGAAGAAAATATTGTATCTGAAACAGAAGAAAACATGGAAGAGAGTGCCGGAGAAAATGCCGGAAACAGTGAAGAAAACAGCGGGAAACCTGCTGCAGATACCGGAAATGCTCCTGCTTCCAGCCCGGAACAAGAAAGTGAAGAGACTCCCCAGGAGCCAGAAACAGAAGAACAGGAAACCGTGGGACGTGCCCAGGATATTCAGACGGATGTGAGCAACGGAAGATTCGACCTTTGGAAAAGCGGGATAGAAATATGGAAGACAAAACCTGTTACAGGAACCGGATATAATTCTTTCCTGCCTTATGTGGAAGAGACACTTCCAGATACCTATGTGGTAAATAATGATCAGGGAAATTATGTCAGTCTGCATAACGGGTACCTGAACATACTGGTATATCAGGGAGTCCTGGGTGCAGCTATTTCCCTGGTATTTATTGGAGGGGTGCTTTGGAGCTGGTGCCGCGGGATCAAGAGAGTTCCCCGGAAGGACAGCCTGTATATTACCTTTTTAACTGCAGTCATTGTTGTGATCGCAGTGTCCATGCTGTTTCTTTTGGAGGGAGTATATACGAATTCACCGGGAACCTTTATTTTATGGAATTTTCTGGGGTATCTGATGCACTATTTCTCAAATCAGGCAGAGGAGAAAAGATAGATGAACCGAAAAATACTGGTGGGCTTTATCATGGATGGAAAGGCAGGAGGAATTGACCGCTATCTCCTGAACTTCCTTGAAAATGTATGGAATGAGGAAATACAGATAGATTTTCTCAGCAATGAAGTGAATGAAGAACTGAAAGAATATCTTAAAAAGTATCATTCCAGGATCTTTCCCATAGCAAATCTGAGACATCCGGTATCCCAGTTCCGGCAGGTGAAGCAGCTGATCAAAGCAGAAGACTATGATATGGTATATCTGAATATCTCTACAGCCATTGACTGCATTGCAGCAATAGCAGCCAGCAGATGCAGGATCCCAAGGATCCTGATCCACAGTCATTCCAGTGGGAATGACTGTGAAAATATAGTCAAAAGAAAAGTCCTGGATGGGATCCATTATTTCTGCAGAAGTTTCTTGTATCGATTTGGAACAGAATATTATGGCTGCTCCAAAAAAGCAGGAGAATGGATGTTTCCCAAGAAAATTGTGGATTCCAACAGGTTTCATACAGTTTTTAATGCCATAGATACGAAAAAATTTTCTTTCAGTGGCGCCCTGCGCAGGGAGGTTCGGGAAGAGTTAAAAATAGAAGACCGATTTGTGATCGGACATGTGGGAAATTTTTGTTATCAGAAGAACCAGGAGTACCTTCTGGAAGTTTTTGAAAAAATCCGCAAAAAATGCCCGGAGGCCCTTTTGCTGATGGCGGGGAAGGGTCCCCGTTTTGAGAAGATCAAACAAACAGCAGAGGAAAAAGGCCTGGGAGACAGCGTTATTATGACTGGCTTCCGAAAGGATGTGTATCGGCTGTTCCAGGCAATGGACTTTTTCGTACTTCCATCGAATTTCGAAGGACTTCCGACAGTTGGGGTGGAGGCACAGTGCAGCGGCCTGCCCTGTCTGATGAGCAGTGAAATTACGGAAGAGGCCAGGATTACAGAAAACTGCTGGTTTATGTCTCTGAAAGAGAAGCCGGAGCAATGGGCAGACTTTATCTTAGATCACAGACAAAAGGACAGATCAGAGATCCAGTGGCTGGGAAATGAAGAAAATTATAGTTTAGAACATTTAAGACTACAACAGATCAAACAACTGGTCAACGGAACAGACTGAGAAAGGAGCGGCCCCATGGAACTGGTGAGCGTAGTTGTACCTATTTATAATGTGGAAAAATATCTTGAAAAATGTGTGGAAAGCCTAAGGGCTCAAACTTACAGAAATATAGAGATCATTCTTGTAGATGACGGATCACCGGATCGTTGCGGAAAAATGTGTGATGAGTATGCCGAAGAGGACGCCCGGATCAAAGTGATCCATAAAAAGAACGGAGGACTCAGCGACGCCAGAAACGCCGGACTGGAAGCGGCTTCCGGTAAATATGTATTGTTTACAGACAGCGATGACTATGTAAAAAAAGATCTGATTGAGAAATGCGTGGGCTGGGCGGAAAAAGATCAATGTGATATGGTGATCTTTGATTTTATCCGGGTAGAAGAGGGACTAAAAGAGATCACTACCCTGGAGATCGAAGAAAGCGGAATCTATTCTTTGAAGGAAGAGCCCAGGCTTCTTTTTGGTTCCCCGTCGGCAGTAAATAAACTTTTCAGAAGAGATCTGTTTGTAAAAACAAAGATCAGATTTCCTGTGGGAAAATATTATGAGGACCTTGGAACCACGCCCAAGCTCCTTTTTATGGCTGAAAAAATAGGATACTTAAAAGAACCTTTTTATTATTATATGATCCGTTCAGGATCCATTATGACAGGAGCAAAAGTGGATAAAAATTATCAGGACCGTACAGAAATGATCAACCAGGTCCTGGACTTTTTTAAAGAACATGGGGTATATGAAACCTATTATCAGGAACTGGAATATCTTGCAGTTATGAATGGATATTTTCTTCCTTCCAGGGAGATTATTCTTCAGGACAGAAAAAGCCCTGTGCTGAAAAAGTTTAAAAGCTATATCTATACGATATTTCCTGATTTTCACAGTAATAAATATCTGAAACAATATTTATCCAAAAAAGACAGGCTGCATTTAAAAACAATAGAAACAGAACAGTATTGGTTTATGGTAATGCTGTCCAAAGGAAGGATCCTCTTTCAGAGACTATTCCGCAGCAGGAAAGGATGATGGTATGGAAAAATTACTTACGGTAGCGATCCCCTCCTATAATGTAGAAAAATATCTGGAACAGACACTGTCTTCCTTTCTGATAGATCCCCAATGGCTGAAAAAGACAGAGATTCTGATCGTCAATGACGGCTCTTCAGACAGAACAGAGGAGATAGGCAGAAAATATGAACAGAAATATCCGGAGGTTTTCCGTGTGATCACAAAAGAAAACGGGGGACACGGATCAGCCATTAACAGGGGGATTCTTGAGAGTAAAGGAAAATATTTCAAAGTTGTAGACGGCGATGACTGGGTGGAGACTCAGGGATTTGAAAATCTGGTCAAAGAACTGGAAAACTGCCGCTGTGACTTTGTGATAACCAATTATTATGAGGTCAATGACGCCACCAAAGCAAGAAAAGAGAAGAGCTTCCGGCAGATCCCTGGAAAAAAGGTTTTGAACATCCGGGAAGTGCTGGAAAAGATCCAAATTCCCATGCATGGATTGACCATCCGGACAGAGCTGCTGAAAAAGAACAAGATTAGATTAGATGAACACTGCTTTTATGTGGATGTAGAGTATATTCTTTTCCCTGTTCCCTATGCGGAAAGCGTCTGGTATCTGGACGAGTATGTTTACATGTACCGTCTTGCGGTTGCGACCCAAAGCGTAAGTATGGCAGGCTATCAGAAACATCTGCAGAATCATATAGATGTGGTCCTTCATCTGGCAGATTTCCTTTCCGCTTATATGGAAAAGGGCGGCGATCCGGCAAAGATAAACTATATGTGTACCCGGATTTCCCAGATGGCCAGAGACCAGGCGGATATTTTTATGAGCTTTCCTGCTTCTGATAAAGAAATACGGAAAAAATTCAAAAAATTCGACGAGGAATTGAAAAAAAGAAACTTAAAAGTTTATGAGCAGACAGGCACCTACAGCGGCATGCTAAGACTGCTCAGAAAGACCTGTTTTTTAGGATACAGATGGATCATGGCTATCAGTAAAAAAAGAAATAACACCACAGAGCCATAAAGGAATGAATGGAGAATATGAAAATACGATCTGTAAAATTTAATTTTATCATGAATTTTATATTGACGGCATCATCCGTTATTTTTCCGCTGATCACTGCTCCCTATATTTTCAGGACTCTGCAGCCGGCAGGAAGCGGAAAAGTAGATTCGGCGGCGGCGATCATTACATATTTTATGATGTTTGCCTCTTTGGGAATCCCTACTTATGGAATCCGTACATGCGCAAAGGTCCGGGACGATAAGGAAAAACTGTCCAAGACTGTTCAGGAGCTGATGATCATCAATACGGTCAGCATGCTGATCTCCTTTACAGTATTCCTGATTATGCTGGCGGTAGTTCCAGAGTTCGCAGAAGAACGGACACTTTTGCTGATCAACAGTATCAGTATGGTCCTTAATGTCATCGGAGTTTCCTGGTTCTATAATGCCATTGAGCAGTATGCCTATATTACCACCTGTTCCATTGTATTTAAGATCATATCTATCATTATGATGTTTTTATGGGTCAAAAGTCCGGAAGACTATATTACATATGGGGCTATTACTGTATTTGCAGGAAGCGCGTCCTATGTGCTGAATTTCTGGAATCTGAGAAAATATATCAGCTTTAAAAAGACAGGCCCTTATGACTTCAGACAGCATATAAAGCCCATACTGATTTTCTTCGCCACATCGGCAGCCATCAGTGTTTATACAAATCTGGATATAGTTATGATCCGTTTTATGAGAGGCAGTACAGAAGTAGGGTATTATACCGCAGCGATCAAGGTAAAAACCTTATTAGTCAGTCTTATTACTTCCCTGGGAACAGTACTCCTCCCCAGACTCTCCTATTATATAGAAAAGGGGGAAAAACAGGCCTTTCACAGAATGGTGGTAAAAGCGTTTGATTTTGTGATCATGATCGGCCTGTCAGTAACAGTGTATTTTATTTTTATGGCAAAGGAATCGATCCTTCTGCTGGCCGGAGATCAATTCGGACCTTCCGTGTTGCCTATGCAGATCCTTATGCCGGCAGTGCTTTTTATCGGTTTATCCAATATTACAGGAATTCAGATCCTTACGCCTCAGGGCTTTGAAAATAAAGTGGTGTATTCTATTATATATGGGGCTGTCCTGGACTTTGTGCTGAATCTGGCCCTGATTGGGAATTACGGCGCGGCAGGAGCGGCTTTTGCTACTTTGCTGGCGGAGCTTATCGTACTGGTGGTTCAGTGCATCTATCTGAGAAAAATGCTTCGGGGGCTGGTAAGAAAAATCAGTATTCGGGAAAATCTTCTTGCCTCTTTGGTTTCCCTGGGTGTATTATTAGTGACCAGGAGGTTTCTGCCTCTTCCGGACGGAGCTTCAGAACTTCAGATCTTTTTAAACCTGGCAGTCACGGCAGTTCTGTTTTTCGGATGTTATGGAGGATTACTGCTGATCCAGAAAGAAAAGTTTGTAATGGAGATTATAGGGAAAATATTTTGGGAGCGTTGGAAAGAACATGGAGAAGATCAGGAAAATACATTGGAGAAAAGGGATCAACAGGATAAAGAAATCTAATGTCTGGCTGGCGGCAGGGATAAATCTGGTATTTTTGCTCTCCATCCTTCTGTTCTGTGATATCAAATATGAAACATCAGATGATTTTTTAATGGCATCTATCATGTCCGGCGCATTTGGAGGAGAACCTAATCCCCATATGATATTCATTAATATTATATGGGGCTATATCTTGCTGCCTTTTTATTACCTTAACTCTCATATCAGCTGGTATCTTATTGCACAGATCCTGCTATGTTTTGCCTCCTGCACTATTTTTTCTTACATGCTGCTGGAAAAATCAGACAAAAAGCCGGCAGTTTTGCTTATTGTATTACTTTTGACTTTCTTTGCAGATGATGTTTATGTTTTGGTCCAGTTTACAAAAACTGCCGTACTGGCGGTAATGGCAGGAGGCGCAGTGTTCATGTGGGCGCTGGCGGAAAATAAGACAAAAAAGCTGAAAATATTTTCTGCCCTTCTATGCCTGCTTGGGACCATGGTCCGGTTCAATACCATCTTTTTAGCAGGCGGTTTTCTTACAATTCTTATCATCTCAGAAACCCTTATATTTTTTAAAAACAAACATAATAATTGGAAGAAACGTCTGCTGGGATTTTTCCTGCCCGGACTCCTGCTGATAGGGGCGGCCGTAGGTATAAGACAGATCGATCAGGCGATCTATAACAGTGACGAAGAGTATAAATATTTCAGAGAATATAACGCAGCCAGAGCAGCTATTGTAGATGCAAGCGACTATGGATATGAAGCCTACCGGGAAGAATTGGAGAAAATCGGCATATCAGAAAATGACTATCTGCTGCTTCGTTCCTGGAACTTTGCGGACAATGAAGTTTTCAGTCTGGAAGTTATGGAAAAGGCTGCCCAGATCATATCCGATTATAAAGAAAATGTTGAGATTTCCAAAGAAGCAATTCTGGAGGGAATGCAGGAACGGCAGTACTTTAATTATCCCGGCTGTATTGCCTTTGTGATTTTATTTGTACTGACAGCAGCCTGGGGAAACCGCTATTTTTGGGCAGGACTGCCGGCAGCCGGTATGGGGGTCCTTTATCTGATATATTTTTTTGTGATAGAGAGGGTCGTATATCGGACAGAATTCGGAATTTTTCTGTGTATGTTTTTGTGTCTGTGCTTTTTCTGGGGAAAAAATCCAGAGAGAAGGGAAGGGCATAATGTTGAAATTACCAGGATTTGTGCTATAATCACTTTAGTATGCGTAATTATGCAGTCTATTCTATATATTCCGGACAGATCTTATCTGGACGTGACAGAGGAAAGCAGAAAGGACTATATAGAAGAACCTTTCTTTGAATCCTGGAATTATGACGCAAGGAAATATAGAAAAGTTGTGAATAAAAATGTGCCGGCGAATGGCCTGATAGAAGAGATAGAGTCGAATAAACAAAATTTTTATTTCCTGGATTTTCAGACAACCATGCAGACCCTGTATTATGAATGGAATCCTTTCTATGCTCTGCCAGAAAAATATTTCCAAAATTCTTTATATTTTGCAAGCATCATGACAAACTATCCGGAATGCATAAAAACTTTAAGCAGATATCATGCAGAGCAGCCATTGAAAGCTCTGGCAAATGACAATGTTTACTTAGTGGACTCGGATACCCGTACCTTACAGTGGAAGATCACCTATCTCCAGGAGCATTATTATCCAGATGCAAGAGCTGAGCTCTATAAAGAAATTGACGGATATCAGATATGGAAAGTTTATACAGAATAGAAAAAGAAGGAGAAAGCAAAAGATGATAAGTTTTAATGTGCCGCCTGTAGTGGGAAATGAAATGAAATATATTAAGGAGGCTATTGAGAACAAAAAGATCTGCGGGGACGGGGTTTTTACAAAAAAATGTTCGGCATGGCTGGAGCAGAAAACCGGTACAGCGAAAGCTTTGCTGACTACTTCCTGCACACATGCCACAGAGATGGCAGCGATCCTTGCGGATATCCAGCCGGGAGATGAGGTGATCATGCCTTCTTATACCTTTGTCTCTACGGCAGACGCCTTTGTACTGCGGGGAGCAAAGGCGGTTTTTGTAGATATCCGTCCGGATACGATGAATATAGATGAAAATTTGATCGAAGAGGCTATAACAGAAAGAACAAAAGCCATTATCCCGGTACATTATGCGGGAGTAGCCTGTGAGATGGATACCATATGCGGCATTGCAGAAAAATATCATTTGTCCGTGATCGAAGATGCCGCCCAGGGAGTGCTTTCTACATATAAAGGCAGGCAGCTTGGTACCATCGGAGATTATGGCTGCTACAGCTTCCATGAAACAAAAAATTACAGCATGGGAGAAGGAGGGGCTCTTCTGATCAAAGATCCGGAAAACATCGAGAGAGCCGAAATTATCAGGGAAAAAGGAACCAACAGGAGCAAATTCTTCAGGGGTCAGATTGATAAATATACCTGGATGGACGCAGGATCCTCTTATCTTCCAAGCGAGCTGAATGCGGCATATCTTTGGGCCCAGCTGGAAGTGGCGGATACTATTTTAGACAATAGAATGAGATCCTGGAACATGTATTTTAGCAGTTTGAAAGAGTTGGAGGAAAAGGGATATATACAGCTTCCTGTAATACCCAAAGAGTGCACTCATAATGCTCATATGTTTTATATTAAAACGAAAGATTTAGAAGAGAGACAGAATTTGATCGCTTATCTGGAAGCAAAAGGAATAAAAGCGGTTTTTCACTATATACCTTTACATTTATCTCCTGCGGGCAGAAAATACGGAACTTTTTATGGAGAAGATAGGTATACTACAAAAGAAAGTGAGAGACTTCTCCGACTGCCCATGTATTATCATTTAGAGAAGAAAGATATAGAAGTTGTTGTGGAGCAGGTAAAGAAATTTTATCTTGGATAAGTATATATGTGAAAGGAAGTACATAAAGGTGCAGATTAATAAAAGACTTATGATTATTGCCGGAGGAACATGGCAGGTTCCTCTTGTAAAAAGAGCTAAAGAACTGGGATGTTTTGTAGTGAACTCAAATTTGTATGAAGATTCTCCAGGTTTTAAATATGCGGATGTTACTGCTGTTGCGGATGTAAGAGACAAAGAAAAAAATTTGCAGATCGCAATGCAAAATCATATAGATGGAGTAGTTACGGATCAGAGTGATATTGCAGTTCCCACGGTAGCATATGTAGCAGATCAATTAAAATTACCGTCTATAGGGCAATC
>DWYL01000219.1 GCA_019118685.1 Candidatus Blautia merdipullorum | reverse complement strand
CCGATGGAAGGCCGGAGACCATTAAGAAATCTGCAGAGGGCTCTCTGAAACGACTGAATACAGACCATTTGGATCTTTACTATATCCACAGGATTGACAAAAATGTGCCTATTGAGGAAACGGCAGGAGCTATGAAGGAACTGATAGAAGCCGGAAAGATTACCCATTGGGGTATTTCCGAAGCAGATGAGGACACTTTGCGGAGGGCCTGCAAAGTCTGCCCGGTAACTGCAGTACAGAACCGCTACTCTATGATGTATCGGGATTATGAGGCGCTGTTCCCTGTACTGGAGGAGCTTCAGATTGGATTTGTGGCCTTTTCCCCGCTGGCAAACGGATTTCTTTCTGCAAAGTACAATAAGGATTCCAAGTTTGCAAAAGGAACCGACTACCGCAGTGTAATGCCTCAGTTTTCACCAGAGGCCATAGATAAGAACCAGGAAATGCTCCGGCAACTGGAAGAGATGGCCGATAAGAAAGACGCCACCCCGGCTCAGATTTCTCTGGCCTGGATGCTGGCAAAGAAGCCCTGGATCGTACCCATCCCCGGAACCAGGAAGTATGGAAGACTGATGGAGAACGCCCAGGCCGCAGAGGTTGAACTGACAGATCAGGAAGTCAGGGAACTGGATAAAATGCTGGATACAGTCCCAATGTCAGAAGTATTCGGCGGTTCCAGAGTGGAGGACAAAAAATAAGGTAACAAAAGAAAGCAAAATAAAAGAAAGGAAGATGCTTTATGGAATATGTAACTTTAAATAATGGAGTAAAAATGCCTCAGCTTGGCTTTGGAGTTTTTCAGATCAAGGATCCGGCACAGTGTGAACAGGCAGTCCTGGACGCCATTTCCGTAGGCTACCGGCTCATTGATACAGCGGCTTCCTATGGAAATGAAGAGGCCGTAGGCCGGGCTATTAAGAAATGCGGAGTCCCCAGGGAAGAACTGTTTATCACCACAAAACTGTGGATCTCTGATACCAGCTATGAAGGAGCCAAGGCTGCTTTCCAAAAATCTCTGGATAAACTGGGACTGGACTATCTGGATCTGTATCTGATCCATCAGCCTCTGAACGATTATTACGGCGCCTGGAGAGCTATGGAAGAATTGTATAAAGAAGGAAAAGTACGGGCCATCGGCGTGTGCAGCTTCTATCCTGACCGTCTGGCTGACCTGATCGCCTTTAACGAAGTGGCTCCTGCAGTGAACCAGGTGGAAGCAAACGTTTTCTTCCAGCAGAAGGAGTCCCAGGAATACATGGAGTCCAAAGGTGTTGTCATGGAAGGCTGGGCGCCTTTTGCAGAGGGAAAAAATAATCTGTTCCAGAACGAGACCCTTCAGAAGATCGGAGATAAATACGGAAAGAGCATTGCCCAGGTAGTTCTCCGCTGGCTGCTTCAGAGAGGAATCGTATGTATTCCTAAGAGTGCGAAAAAAGAACGTATGGAGCAGAACTTTAACGTATTCGATTTCCAGCTGAATCAGGAGGATATGGAGAAGATTGCCGGACTGGATACAGGCACAAGCTGTTTCTTTAACCACCGGGATCCGGCGGTAGTGGAGAACCTGGCAGGACTTGTAAGAAATGTATGATCCGGAGAAAGGAGCCTGAATGAAAAAGAAAATTGCAGGGGCGGTGGTGCTGGTAATAGTGATCCTGGCCTGCATTGTAGGCTACTATCTGTACCGGATGTGGCCTATGCTGAGCACCACTATGGGAAGAGTGGAAAATACGGAGGAACATCAGTCTCATCTGGCGGGAAACCAGCCTTCCGATGAGGAAAATGTATCCACTGTCTATATGACTACAGAGATTTCTCCAGAGGGACTGATGAATGCTTACCAGGCCCTGGGAGTGGAACTTACAGGAGAAAACACAGCAGTGAAGCTGTCTACAGGTGAACCGGGAAGCAACTATCTGGATCCGGATCTGATCAAAGATCTGGTCCAGTATGTGAATGGCACTATTGTAGAGTGCAATACGGCCTATGAAGGCTCCCGGACAGAGACCCAGATGCACTATCAGGTAGCTGAAGACCATGGCTTTACGGATATCGCAGATTTTGTGATCATGGATGAAGACGGATCTGTGAGCATTCCTGTGGAGGGAGGCACCCGGATGACAGAAAATCTGGTAGGGGCTCATTTCCCCGAGTATGACGGATTCCTTGTGCTGTCCCATTTTAAGGGTCATGCTATTGCCGGATTCGGCGGCGCTATTAAAAATATTTCTATCGGAATGGCTTCTCAGGAAGGAAAGTGCCTGATCCACACAGACGGAGCCAGCCATACCAGTCCCTGGGGCGGGGCCCAGGATCCATTTTTGGAGTGCATGGCAGAAGCCGGAAAGTCTGTACAGGACAGCCTGGATGGAAACATTCTGTATATCAATGTGCTGAACCGGCTGTCTGTGGACTGTGACTGCGACTCAAGTCCTGCTGAGCCGGATATGCACGATATCGGTATCCTGGCTTCTACAGACCCGGTAGCCATCGACCAGGCCAGTGTGGATTTAATCTATGAGGCAGAAGACGGAGCTGCTCTGGTGGAGAGAATGGAATCCCGGAACGCCGAGCATGTCCTCCAGCATGGAGAAGAAATCGGCCTGGGAAACCGAAGCTATGACCTGGTATCCATTGACTAGAGATTCCAAGGTGACTGCCGAAAACCGGACAGGGGAGCTGGCTGGGACATTTGGAAAAGGATGAAGCAGAACAGGAGAGAAAGCATATGTTGGAAGTTATAGAAAGAGAATTTATCTATATCAGCTATTATTTTATGGTGCAACTTCGGCAGATTTTTGTCTACTGGGTGGCAGGCATGGTCATCGGCTCTCTTGTCTCTGTATTTGCAAAAAATGCAATCCACAGTCTCTTTGGAGGGCTGAAAGACAAAAAAATGGGAATCTGGGGAGTAATACCCGCAAGTCTTCTGGGAACTTTATCCCCTCTGTGTATGTATGGAACGATTCCCATTGCCGCCTCCTTTTCTCGGCAGGGAATGCGGGATGACTGGCTGGCAGCCTTTATGATGAGCAGTATTTTGCTGAATCCTCAGTTAATGCTTTACAGTACAGCTCTGGGAGGCCAGGCTCTGGCCGTCCGGCTGGTTACCTGCACTTTCTGCGGGATTCTGGCAGGGCTGCTGGTACATTTTCTTTGGGGAAAGAAAGCATTTTTCTGTTTCGACGGGTTTGAACCGGGCCCAGGCCGTGACACGGACCCCAATCTTTTCCTCCGTTTTTTAAAAAATCTGGGGAGAAATGTGAGGGCTACCGGCCCCTATTTCCTCATAGGAGTTCTTCTTTCCGCACTGTTTCAGAGATATGTACCGGCAGATGCTTTTGCCAGTCTTTTTGGAGAGAATGAGGGCTTTGGCCTTCTTTTGGCCGCTACTGTCGGCGTGCCCCTTTATGCCTGCGGGGGAGGGACCATTCCCCTTCTGCAGCAGTGGCTGGCTTCGGGCATGAGCATGGGCGCGGCAGCCTCTTTTATGATCACCGGCCCTGCCACCAAGATTACCAATCTGGGTGCTTTAAAAATCGTGCTGGGCTTCCGGCATTTTTTTCTATATCTGGTTTATGTGATGCTTTTTTCCATGGTAAGCGGATTTATTGTAAACCTCGTGCTATAGGACAAGAGACAGGAAAGAGAGGATAGGATATGGCATATAAGAAAAAATACACAGCAATTTTACTTGCCGCAGTTCTGGGAGGATCTCTGGCAGGATGCGGCGCTTCTGGGGGAAATACCCAGGAAGAAACTGGGGCACAGACAGAAACGGCACAAGAGGAAGCCGTCCAGGAAGATACTGCCCAGACAGATACTGCACAGGTAGATTCCGCGCAGGAGGCGGAGAGTACCGAGAGCAGCTCCCAGGACACAGAAGAGGCAGGCGGTTCGGAAGAAAATGCCGGAGGAAGCAACATTCTGATCGCCTATTTCACCGCAGCGGAAAACAGCGGAGTAGATGCAGAGGCTTCTGCCAGTTATTCAGAAGTAGATGGAGAGGCTAAGGGAAGAATGGAGGCCCTGGCTGAGATGATACAGGCGGAAACAGGAGGGGACCTGTTCTCTATCCAGACAGAGGAAGTTTATCCTGCTGATGGAGGAGATTTGATCGATTATGCTGCCGAAGAGCAGGATGAAGACGCCCGTCCAGAACTTAGCACACACATTGAAAATCTGGATAATTACGACACGATCTTTATCGGCTATCCTAACTGGTGGGCGGATCTGCCAATGCCTCTTTATACATTTTTTGAGGAATATGACCTTTCCGGGAAAACTATTATTCCTTTTAACTCCCATAATGGAAGTCGTTTTTCCAACACCATCAGTACCATTCAGGAGCTGGAACCAGAGGCAACGGTGATAGAAGATGGATTTACCATTAATGAGCGTCAGGTTCCCGATGCAGCAGGTGATATCGCAGACTGGCTGGATGAGATAGGATATTGATCGGAGGCTAAAAAGACAGGGATATAAATGCTGAAAAGATATATTTATCAAATTCTTCTTATAACATGCTGCCTCTGCCTGGTTTCCTGCGACTCAGAGCCTGGAATCGGAAGGCAGAGGAATACAGAGAGGTCTCAGGCCAAAGAACGGGAATTCTTTGCAATGGACACCTATATGACTTTTACTGCATACGGTCAGGAAGCAGACACAGCTCTCCAGGCAGCGGAAGAGGAGATCCATAAACTGGAAGGGGAATGGTCGGTGACCGATGAAAACAGCGAGATTTACAAAATAAATCACAGCCAGGGAGCGCCGGTAACACTCAGCCAGGATACCGCCAAAATCCTGGACTTTGCCCTGGAAATGGCCCGGCAGACAGATGGGGCCCTGGACCCAACCATTTATCCTATTATGACTGCCTGGGGATTTACTACAGATCAAAACAGGATCCCTTCCTCAGAAGAGATAGAGTCTCTTCTGGAAAATGTAGGATATGAGCAGGCAGTTCTGAACGGAAATCAGATTCAGCTTCCGGCAGGAATGGAACTGGACCTGGGGGCTGTAGGAAAAGGCTATGCCGGTGACCTGGCAGCTGAAATTCTGAAAGATCGGGGAATCACGTCAGCCCTTCTGGATATAGGCGGCAACATACAGGCCGTAGGCTCCCGGCCAGACGGCAGTGACTGGCGGCTGGGAATCCGGAATCCTTTCGGAGAAGGCCAGGTAGGAGTTCTTTTTGTATCTGACCGGGCAGTGGTCACTTCGGGGAATTACGAAAGATATTTTGCAGGCGACGACGGTCAGATATACGGACATATCATAGATCCTTCCACTGGATATCCGGCAGATACAGGATTGGCCTCTGTGACCATAATCGCAGAGGAAGGGAAAGTGGGAGACGCCCTTCCCACGGCCATGTTTGTGAAAGGCCCTCAGGAAGCAGAGGAATACTGGAGGGCCCATCAGGATTTTGATATGTTGATGATAACCGAAGACGGAGAGATACGGCTGACGGAAGGCATTCAAGACAGTTTTACATTAAGCGGCAGTTTTGCAAATATGGAAGTCCAGGTGATAAGGTCTCAGTGATAAGAAGAGGAAAAGGAGCTTTATTTATGAACAGGAAACAACAGGCGAAAACCGCCGTGGATATATTAATGACTCTGTGCCTTCTCTTCCTTATGCCCTATGAGCTGATAGGAGAGGCAATTCATGAATGGATCGGAGCAGGAATGTTCCTGCTGTTCATCATTCATCATATCCTGAACAGAAAATGGACCGGAAATCTCACCAAGGGCAGATACACACCTCTGCGGATCATACAGACAATTCTGGTGATTCTGATACTGATCTGTATTTTAGGCTCTATGGTCAGCGGAATCATACTTTCCAGACATGTATTTGTCTTTTTGGAAATACGGGGTCTGAGTGCTCCCGCCAGGGTAATCCACATGACCTGTGCCTATTGGGGATTTGTGCTGATGTCTCTGCACCTGGGTATCCACTGGGGAATGATGATGGGAATGGCAGGGAAAATATTCCCCAAACCTTCTAAGGCAAGAACCTGGATTTTAAGGCTGGCAGGAATCGGAATCGCAGGATATGGAGTTTATGCCTTTATAAAAAGAGATATTCTCAGTTATCTGCTGATGCAGGTACAATATGTATTTTTTAACTTTGAAGAGCCGGTAATCTTTTTTATTCTGGATTATATGGCAGCTATGGGACTCTTTGTCTTTATCGGCTATTATCTTCGGAAAGGGCTTGCCTGGAAAAGGCAGGGATCATGAAACAAGGAAACAGCAGCATCTAAAAAGGAGCAGTGATGATCATGAAAGCAAAGAAATTATTATCTATAATCTTAGTTGGAGTATCAGCAGTCAGCCTTCTGGCAGGCTGCAGTTCAGGAACCAGCAGTCAGGACAGTTCTGCAGAAGAAACTGCCGGCAGCACCCAGGAAGAGTCTTCAGAAGAAACAGCACAGAGCGATGACCAGGAAGAAATAGAAGAAGCACAGAATGATACTCAGGGAGAGACAGAAGAATCAGCCCAGGAGACAGGGGCTTCTGATACTTCCGGGGCAGGAAATGTACTGGTAGTTTACTATTCTGCCACAGGAAATACAGAAAATGTGGCAAATATCATTGCAGAGACAACTGGCGGAGACCTTTTTGCGTTGGAACCAGTGGAACCTTATACAGATGAAGATTTGAACTATAGTGATGAAAACAGCCGTGTATCCAGGGAGCATGAGGATGAAAGCCTGAGAGATGTGGAACTGGCCTCTACAACAGTAGATAATTGGGATTCCTATGATACGGTATTTATCGGATATCCGATCTGGTGGGGCATTGCGGCATGGCCGGTAGATTCCTTTGTAGAGAACAATGATTTTACAGGAAAGACTGTGATACCATTTGCAACATCTGCATCCTCCGGACTGGGCGAGAGCGGACAGCTTCTGGCGGAGATGGCAGGAACCGGAGACTGGCAGGAAGGTATGAGGTTCCGGTCAAGTGCTGACGAGGCAGATGTGCAGGAATGGGTGAATGGACTGGGATTGTAATTATTGAGAACAGAATATTCTGAAACATGGGCAGGGTGTATGGCATCCTGCTTAATTTTATGTATTCATAAAGAGAGTGTTGGGGTAAGTGAGCTATCTGAATATTCTTTCAGATAGATAAGCAGAAAGTTCTGTGGTATACTATATGTGACTAAAAAGTAGAATTTCAGGCGAGCTTGTTTGAAAGGATGTGAACTAGATGATCAACAATGAGATTAATGCAATTAAAGACAGAATCTGTATGACTATCATGCCGAAACGGATCTATCTGTTCGGTTCTTTTGCTAAAGATACCTATAATGAGGACAGTGATTATGACTTTTATGTTGTTGTTCCTGATGATGCCGGGAACAAAATCGAACTGTCCCAGAAAGCATATAAATCCCTTCGCGGAGTTCGTAAACGTCCAGTAGACATTGTTGTGGGTTATGAATCATCTTTTGACGAAAGGGCGAAGAAAAATACCCTTGAAAAGGTTGTAAAGCAGGAGGGTGTGCTGTTATATGAAAAATGAAAAAATTTTGAAAGAGTGGATGGAGTTCGCTAAGATGGATTTCCTTACGGCGAAACATCTGTATGAGCATATGTACCCGAAACCGCTAGAGATTATTTGTTACCATTGCCAGCAGGCTATAGAAAAGCTCCTGAAAGGTGTTTTGATTTCCAGAGGCGTTACAATTAAGAAGACACATGATCTCGGTCTTTTAGCAGAAATGCTTCAGGAATATACGGAAGTGGATGAAAAATATCTTGAAATGTGTGATGATCTGACACCATACGGAGTAAAGATTCGATATCCTCAGGAGCTGTTCATTGAAGAATACCATGTAAAAAAGGCTCTGGAAGAGACTCAGGAACTGTATGATTGGCTGTTGACATTGCTGCAGACAGAAAAGAGGGATTCAGAGGATGTAGACGTGCAAGAAGAGTCAGGGGAGGAAAATTATTCTTGATATAAGTCATATATTTTTTAGTGCCATTTAAAGTGCCAAAAGGTATTTTTAAATGGCACTTTGAACAGGAAAATCTTTGAACCACTAATTCTGGAAAAATCAGTGATAGTGGCAAATTCAAAATCAAAGATAAACAACTGTAAAAATAACCATATTGATGTTTTTAGGAGGTGGAATATGGGTATAAGATTAACGGGAATAAGTACACCTGTTGGCGGACTTTCATGGGAATATGAAAAACCAGAGGAGAAATCAGTTCCTCTGCCGATATCTCCAGGACAAAAAATTAAGGTATTCATTAGCTCTATCTGTGGTGTAGACAAATATGACAAAGTACGGGCTGAACTAAAAAAGGCTATAGAAGACACACAATTAGCTGATGTATATACATTTGAAGGTAAAGGTGCATCCACTTTGCCAGCAGGCGCTCATTATACATTGGCATTAGAAGACAGCGACATTTGTATCTTTTTAATAGATAACGCCGATGGGATTAAACCAGGAGTACAGGCTGAAATTGATACAGTTAAAAAGCATAACATTAAGGCAATGTACTATTTTTGTGATGAAACTCAAAAAGAAAAAACTTCACTGGAACAAAGTCTAATGGGCGCACATTTTGCAAAAAGCAAAACAGTACATAGCTTCGGCGAATTAAGTAAAGACGGAGCTCGTGCATTAATAGATGATATCATTTCTATATATCATTACTATTGTACTGGTAGAATAGATTTAAAACTAAATGAATCCGACGAGGTTCAGCGTGTAGAAGTTGCTGGAACGGAAAAATTCCAAATGCCTACAATTCCAAAAGCCACATTAAAGAATGTAGATAAATGTAAAGACTATATATTGAAGTTTGTACTCGGATATTCTCCAGCCCGTTTTCCAGATAAAGAGAAAAAGACAAGTGAATTTGATGATTGGGGAATTCAGTTCCTTCCAATATTATTTGAGGGTAAATCTATCAAACACTTCAATGTAGCAATGTATCTGGAAACATTGAAAGCACAGCAAAAAGATGAACATTATCAAACCGTTCAGTTACGCTGGCAGGCAATTCAAGCATATTTTGCAGGAGATATTGAAAAATGTGTTGAGTATCTTGAAGCGGCGTTAAATCATGCAAAAGAATCTGGTCAGCCCACTTGGATTATCAAAGATATTTTGATAGATCTGCGTAATCAGCACTGGATTCGTTGTACTGTAAGAAATGAGTTTTCCGACACACCGGCACAAAAGGAATTATCGGAAAGTGACGAAGAACTCTATTATCCAATTCTGGATCGTATTCAGGAATCATTGAACGAAAAATACATAGAGGGTCTGTACAAAAAGAAGACAGACTCACCTTATTCAGTTACTATAGGTAACAACTTAGACCAATATGCCGAAATGCTTGCAAGCTCTCTTATAGTATCTATGTATAATGGTTCTTTGACTCATATTTTGCTTTTCTATGAGAAAATAAGAGATTTTGTATTTTATTTATGTTGTAAATATGACGATTGGAACCTCAGACTAAATTTGTATAAACTCGCGATTTTTGCTGGGAAGGAAAAGGAAATTAAGGGCATTCAGGATTCTTATCCTGAGGTTCTCAATAATTTGACTTCCGATGAGGCAAAGTCAATTATGGATTTTTGTTTAAATCATCCAATAGAGTATAAACGGTTAAGCAGCCAACTGTTAGCCTTTGGTGCAGTAGGATATTTTATTGATGATAAAGACTTTGAACATTATGAAAAAACCATTGTGAGCGAAATTAAATCTTGGTTGAGCAGTGACACTTCTGTTGTGTCAATCGGTCAGAATATATTTAAATGTCTCTTTGGAGTAGCTTATCGCATATCGCAAGATACGCTTAGTGATATTTGTTGTCATTTTATCGAAAGACATTATACCCGTTGGTACATGGACATGTTTAAGTTTATTGCGGCTCGAATGGATCTGCGAAAGATGAGTGATGAATCTGCCAAAACCTTAGTTGAACATATTAACAGTGTGCTTGACAGCGAAAAGGAACGAGAACAAATTAATTACGCTCCTGCTTTTTTGTGTGTCCTCAGGAAGCAAGATAGTGCTTTAACAGATAGTATGGATAAGAAGGTAGCCCAATATTTACCGGATTATTACAAAGGTACTTACAAATTAGAAACTACTGAAAATGAGAAACAGGACATGCCTGTGTTTGTGCGTAAATATGTAGAAACCATCAAGAAAAGCAACGAAACTCAGGGAAAGAATGGTTACTATTTTGGACATGGTGAACGTGAGCTTGCAACTGTGAGAGCAATTTTATTAGAAAAAGAGATTAAGTGTGATACTGAAACTATGGACAAGCTCATATCCACTGTAGCAGATACGCTTCTTATTTCTAAAGAAGGCATCTCCACAAAACTTGATGCAATATCACTTCTCATTTGTATTGTGGTAAAATATAATGAAGATTATATACGTAATCAAAGCGTGTATGAGAAGATATATGAACAGCAGGAAACAATTGAAGATAGGGAATATTCATTTTTTTCATCTAACATTGATGGTATTTCTCTCAAAATTGGGTTACAGTTTTTGTATGCATCTATGGGAAAAGATGTATATAGTAATATTCTTGAACTAATGTCATATATTCAGGAGGACGTTGCCACAATAGTTGCTGTGACTCATCTGATTATCGAATATTTAGAAACAACTGATTCTGTCGTTTTACCATCCAAAATAGAGGCTGTTGTTCTTCAGAACGTTCTGCGGTGGCTTCATTCTGAACATTTAGATGTTAGGTGGAATGCTACACGAATTTTTTTGATGCTAGGTCGAAATCCCGAGAATCGTGGAATTGTAAATCAAAGACTTATAAATCTTGTGGATGAAAACAATGCCTATATTAAAAACTTGATTGTCCGGCAAATATATAATATGGACGAGATATCAGACAGTACCAAGGAATATATCATGACTAAATGCAGGCAGGACACAAATTTTGTTGTTAGAATGGTTTGTGCTGAAGTAGAAGGAAAAAGTAGCATCGAAAAATAAAAATCAACCGGGATCTGATCACTCTCGTGGCTACGTGGTTGATGTTGGATTATATGAAAATCAACTTTTCATTGACAATCTTTCATACCCTATTATGAATACAGTCCATGGTTATAATTGTCTTTTGGAATAACTATTCGGCCAAAGGCTTAACGGTAAACACATTTTTGTATTCCGTTAGGCCCAGAAAAATCAAGGGTTAGGGGAGAGGACCTCCGGTTTAATATCCGATCTGGTGGGGCATTGCGGCATGGCCGGTAGATTCCTTTGTAGAGAACAATGATTTTACAGGAAAGACCGTGATTCCCTTTGCAACCTCCGCATCATCAGGACTGGGCGAGAGCGGACAGCTTCTGGCGGACATGGCGGGAACCGGAGACTGGCAGGAAGGTATGAGATTCGGCTCCAGACCAGATGAGGCAGATGTGCAGGAATGGGTGAATGGACTGGGACTGTAATTGTCAGAAATAGAATATGTAGAAATGTGGGCAGGGTGTATGGCATCCCAGCTATATCACAGATTCCAATCGGATGATGCTGGGGACCTTATATTATAAGGGGATTGCAGGGATTGACAGTATGCAGGAAATGACGGAACGGATCAAGAAGAGATTTCCGCGGCTGCCGATTCTGCTGCTGGCAGATATATTTTTACCTTTCAAAACTGTGAATATTGCTTTCCGATAGATAAAAAGGCGGTTGTATGGTATACTAAAAACAGGTAGAGAACAGATTTATTTTGAAATTATTTATCCAGGAGGTCTGAGAATATGGAAAAGATCAAGGATGAAAAGTTAAGAAAGATTTTACAGGAGATGGCAGAACTTCTTCACGGTGTATATGGAAATTTGCTGAAGGCGGTAATCTTATACGGCTCTGTCGCCAGAGGAACCCAGACGGAAGATTCCGATGTGGATATCATGGTTTTAGTAGATGGTACAGACGCACAGTTGCGGGAGTACGATGAAAAACTCAGTGATGTGTCTACAGATCTTGCACTGAAGTATATGAAGGTGTTTTCCATCATTGATATAAAATATCAGGAGTATCAGGATTGGAAGACAATTTCCCCGTTCTATCAGAACGTGGAGCGGGAAGGAGTCGTGGTCTATGCGGCATGAGAAAGAAATACTGTGCAGATATCGGTTGGAACGTGCAAAAGAGGATCTGGAAGCGGCGCGGGTAAATCACAGTTCCGGACTGTTCAAAGCGGCTATCAATCGTTCCTACTATGCAATCTTTCACAGTATTCGGGCTGTGAATATTTTAGACGGTTTTGACGCATCCAAGCACAGTTCTGTAATCGCTCATTTTAATCAGTATTACGTCCATACGGGTGAATTTGACCGTGGCACCTATAAAATTATTGATAGCGCATATCGGATTCGTGAGAAATGTGACTATAGTGATTTCTTCCTGGCCTCAAAAGAAGAATCTGCTGTCCAGATAGAGCATGCAGAAGCATTTGTAAAGACCGTGGAGAGGTACATTTCTAAGAATGAGAAAGAAAATCAAAGTGACTGAGAACACACTATTATATACGGTTAATCCCAGTAAAATCAAGGGCAAGGGAGACGACCTCCGGTTTAGTATCTTATCTGGTGGGGCATTGCAGCATGGCCGGTAGACATTGTTGTGGGGTATGAATCGTCTTTTGATGAAAGGGCGAAGGAAAATACCCTTGAAAAGGTTGTAAAGCAGGAGGGCGTGTTATTATATGAAGAATGAGAACATCATTTTTGATATAGGTTTTTTAAGTGCCATTTAAAGTGCCAAAAGGTATCTTTAAATGGCATTTTGAATAGGAAAAACAGGTAAAAAGTATGGATAACAAAGATAAGATTATTCAAGAGCAGAGAGAAAAAATCAATTTATTAAACGAAGAAATTAAGCGTCTTCAGACACTTTTATCTCAGGCAGGTATCTCCTACGTGAAAAGTATACGTGAAAAGGAAATCTTGGCTGCCCGGCAGGCAGATTCTGATGTGGACGACATGGAGCTATCTCAGGCTCAATTTATCATCCCAGAAACGATCACTCAGAAACATGCACAGTATTTCTATTCCTTTTTCAAAGGACGTAAAGATGTATATAGCAAAAGAGCAGGTAAGCCGAATCCCCAAACTGGGAAGACCGGATATTATCCCCAGTGTTGGAATTATTGGAAGCCGGGAATCTGCCCGAAATATGAAAAGAAGAAAATAAAATGCGCAGACTGCCCGGAACAGCGGTATAAAGAACTTACCGGCAAAGTGATTATGGAACATTTGCTAGGTGCGAGAGAAGACTGCTCAGACGTGATTGGTGTCTATCCAATGCTGCCTGACGAGACATGTAATTTTCTTGTGTTTGATTTTGACAATCATGACGATAATACAAACGGCGATGATTTTGCCAATACAGATGAACGCTGGCGGGAGGAAGTAAATGCTTTGCGTGAAATCTGTAGGATTTATGGAGTGGATATCCTGACAGAGCGTTCTCGTTCCGGAAAGGGAGCACACATCTGGATGTTTTTTCAGGAACCTATTTCGGCAAGATTGGCAAGGCTGTTCGGCACTGCGCTTTTGACAAAAGGAGCGGAATCTGTAAATCAGAAGAGCTTTCGTACCTATGACAGGATGCTGCCCGCCCAAGATCATATGCCTGTAGGCGGCCTGGGAAATCTGATCGCTCTCCCTTTACAGGGACAGGCGTTGAAGAATGGAAACAGTGCATTTATAGACCAGGATTGGAAACCATATCCTAATCAGTGGCAGCAATTACAAAATGTAAATAAAATATCGAAAGCATTTATCGAGAAGAAGATAAGTGAGTGGTCAGAAGATGGAGTCTTAGGCGTACTTGCTGATGTTGAGAATATAGATGAAGAAGAAAAGGACAATAAGACAGATTCAGGAGGCTTGAAGCAACAGAAGATAAACCGGGAATCTAGTAAGAAGTCAAAACCGTGGAAAAAGAAAAAGTTCCAGTTTCATCAGGAAGATGTTTCGGGACAGGTTTATTTTGTCCTTGCAAATGGAATTTATATTGAAAAAGAGAATCTTCAGCCCAGAATGCAGAATACACTGCGCCGCATGGCTGCATATAGTAATCCCCAGTATTATAAAAATCTTGCAATGGGCTTCTCTACCAGAGATAACCCCAGGATTGTGGCATGCTCTGAAGACTTTGACGATCATATCTGTATCCCGAGAGGCCTGAAAGAAAGGCTGATAGGAAAGCTGGAAGAAGCAGGAATCCCATACGAGATCAGGGATGTGAGACAAAAAGGAAGGAATATTCATGTGAATTTTGCCGGAGAACTTTACCCGGAGCAAAGGAAAGCAGCAGAGCAAATGCTGCAGTATGAGAATGGAATCCTGCATGCAGCCACAGCCTTTGGAAAAACAGCCGTAGGAGCATATCTGATCTCAGCAAGAAAGATAAATACCCTTGTTCTGGTACATAATAAAGAAATCATGAATAACTGGGTGGAAGATCTTCAGAAATTTCTGGATATTAACGAAGAACCGCCTGAGTATACAACGCCGAAAGGACGTGTAAAACAGAGAAAAAGTACAATTGGAACCCGATATGCAGGGCATGATTCTATGACGGGAATCATAGATGTGGTAATGATATCGTCTCTCGGAAAGCCTGGAAATATTGATACAGTTGTGAGAGACTACGGACTGGTGCTTATAGATGAATGTCATCACTGTGCATCAGACACGGCGGAGGCAGTAGTGAAAGAAATTTCCGCCAGATATGTTTACGGACTGACGGCTACTCCCAAACGGGATGACGGACAGGAACCAAAAATATTTATGCAGATCGGACCGATCAGATACCGCTTCAGTGCGAAAGATAAAGTAAAGCTTCAGGGAATTGAGCATTATGTATATCCCAGATTTACACGACTGATTAATACAACCGGCCAAGACTGGAAAATCAATGATGCTTATGCCGCAGTGCGCAGCTGTGAGATGAGAAATAAGCAGATTATATCTGATGTGGAAGAATGTTTAAAACAGGGAAGGACTCCGCTTGTTCTGACAAAATTTAAAGACCATGCAGATATATTACTTAGCATGATCCAGGATACGGCGGATCATGTATTTCTGCTCAAAGGCGGAAGAAGCAGAAAAGAGAATGAAGAAATCCGAGAAAAGATGAGAAATGTACCGGCTAATGAGTCGATGGTCCTTGTGGCAATCGGACAATATATAGGCGAGGGATTTAACTATCCGAGGCTGGATACGATGATGCTGACAACGCCCATCGCATGGCAGGGGAATGTGGAGCAGTATTCCGGAAGACTACACAGGGATTATGAAGGCAAGGGATACAAAGGATGCGCTTGAAATTCTAAAAAAAGCCATCAGTATCCTGGGAAAATGACAGAGGCTGTCTATACT
>DWYL01000218.1 GCA_019118685.1 Candidatus Blautia merdipullorum | reverse complement strand
ATAACTGTGCCGGCCTATTTCGGGACAAACCGCCGTCGGGCAACCATGGAAGCAGGGATGCTTGCCGGGCTCAATGTCAGAGGAATTCTGGATGAACCTGTTGCGGCGATATATAATGCTGACTCAATAGGAAAGTTGGAAGGAAAAAACTGCCTCGTAGTTGATCTCGGAGGCGGAACATTGGATATTGTGGTAGCCCATGTAACAGAAGAGAGCATTAATGAGCTTTTCATTGACGGAGATCTGAATCTTGGCGGGAGTGACTGGGATGCAGCTTTCAGGGAGTATATCAGGAAAGAATATCTTGCAGGAAAACAGCTTGAAATAGACGAAGAACTGGAATTGATTATAAAAACAGAGATGGCAAAGAAACGTTTGTCAGATAAAACGGAGACAAAATTTTCTATTTCAACTCGCGAAGGTCGCTTTGAAATTTCGCTGACCAGAAATGAGTTTGAAAAGTGTACAGCTGGGCTTTTGGATCGGGTAAGACTCGTGCTGGAGAGAGTGCGCCAGATGATGAGCAAAAAGACGGATAACAGAGAAATCGACCTGATCATTCTGGCAGGCGGTGCAACGAGAATGCCGCAGATCCGTGTATTGTTAGATGAATTGTTTCCTGGAAAGAATGTGTCTGCAAAGGATGTTGACTGTGCGGTTGCCAAAGGAGCGGCAGTATATGCCCGGATGCTCCAGGCAGAAGAGCAGCCGATAGTTGTGAAAATGTTCGACAATCCTGGAACGAAAAAATTGAAAAGGATTGCAGGGAGAAGTTACGGTATTTCAGCTTATATTGCCGGGACAGAAGAGGAAAAAGTCTGGAATATGATTTATAAAAATTCAGGTTTGCCGGACGAAGGTGGGCATGTATTTCAAACCAGATATGCGAATCAGAAAACAGCGCTTCTGGAAATTTATGAAAATAATGAGACTGCATATAAAGCAGAGGTTGAAGATTCTACTTTGATAGGCAAGTTAGTCCTGGAGATAAATGGAGATTTGCCAGTCGGGACACCGATTTACACATCTCTTAAGCTGGATGAAAACGGAATGCTCCATGCAAAGGGATATGAAAAAACAGGGAATACAGAAATCGAAACGTATATTCAGACGAATGCACTTCTTGAGGAGGGAGACCTTATCGCAGAACAGGAACAGATTGCGGCTATGTTACAGGTGGTTTAAAGGAGAAGGTTGCCGGAATGCAGGAATATCTTACAAAACTGATGTGTGGATTTTATTTTCAGCTTCTTGATATAGATGAACAGCTGCTCTATAAAATGATTGGAGCAGCTGTGACAACGAAAACAGAAACGTTATATATAAGATATGCAAATAAAAATATATTCCGTAAAGTATGTACCGCTCTCAGATATGACAATCCGGAATTTTTCTACTGGGATGCAGAAACCAGTAGTATAACAGGTAATACCATTATACTAAAGTACAGGTTTGATGATTCACAGGAAATTTTAAATATAAAGCAGAGGCTAAGAGAAATACGAAGGAGTATAGAAGAAACGTGTTTATTTGAGCATGAATATTCAACGGAAACATGTTTGGAAATTGTGTATCGATTTCTGGTGAATAACGTGAAGTATGCATATGAAGAGTTACAGAAACCGGAGTGTACTAAGTGGATCTATGATATTGAGGGCTGTCTTGTAAAAAAACGTGCCGTATGTCTTGGCATTGCACAGACTGTTCAATATATATGCAGGCAGTTGAGTATCACGAGCATTTTGGTTACCGGAAAAGCAGAATTAAATGGATGTAAGGTGAATCACGCATGGAACCTTGTGAAAATCGGAGACAGATTTCGTCATCTAGATGCCACATGCGAGATATGTGAGAAGAAGGAAGTGTATCAATATTTCCTTATGCGGGATACAGATATATCAGAGAGAAATTGGAGAAAAGATATCTATCCATCGGCACGATAAATATATGAATGTACCGTGCAGGATGAAAGGGTGATTTCTTGATGAGCTATATATCCTTGGGGATTTAGTCAATGAGAGGAACAGATAATCTTTGCCTGTTTGGGGTTATCCGATTTATGCCAATATGTTAATGGTAGTTTGAGTGGATCATGAGGGTGAGAGAAGAAGCCGGAGGAGGGATACTAATGGATAAAATTTTCACCTATGAGACTTATGAAATGCTGGAAAAGCTGGCAGAAGTTGAAGGCGAGATGAGGGAAGACAGCTATCATGACTGTGAATCAGAGACAGACAACACAGCGTATTATGCCAGATATTATATCAAAGCGGTTTATGAATATATGAAGAAGAATTATTGTGCGGAAGAATGTACAGTATTGAGAATGGTCAAAGAGCTGTACCGTATTGCTGATACCGGAGAATACTCGTATCTTCAGACATTGGATGACATTGGTTTTAAAAATCAGGTGTTTGAGCGTATGACTGGAGAAACCGGCCGAAGTGAAGTGCTTTACGCGGTCAGACTCTTAAGATATTATTATCTGGTGAAAGAGAAAAGGCATCATCCGAAGAGAATCTGGAACCATATGGAAAACATCTATGAGAAGGTTGTGGGTATGGGACCCTTGAAGAAGAAGGAGAAGAAGGAAAAAGTCAGTGTAAGAAAAAAAGAACTGACGGAAGAAGAATTTATCCCGGCGCTCCGCAGACACATGGATAAAAATATGGTCGGCCAGGATGTCCTGAAGAAGAAACTTTGCATTATGTTGTATCAGTGGAAATATCACGATGTGAGGTCAACCCTCCTTATGGTTGGACCCAGCGGCTCGGGGAAGAATCATATGATCGAAACGATACGCAGTTTTCCTGATTTGGGATTCCCTGTGGTCAGCTATGACTGTTCCGCACTGACGCCCAACGGGTTTACCGGCGCCGATGTCAGAGATGTCTTCAAAAGAGTGCGTCAGGTATGCATGAGGACTGCCAGGGCAAATCCGTTGAATGGAACCGGAGAAAATGGGAAATGCATCGTTTTTTTAGATGAGATTGATAAGATCATCAATTTTAATCACGACAGCCGTGGGGAATCTGTCAATGCCATGGTACAGCAGCAGCTATTATCCTCTCTTGCCGGTACGGAAAATATCGAAGGCGTTGATACGAGCAAGATCCTTTTTATCCTTGGCGGGGCATTTCCGAGGATCAACGATCTGAAAAAGGATAAAGGAAAGAACCCGATCGGATTTAATGCAGGACCAGAGTTCTGTGTTGATCTGAAAGACAGCCTTCGGGATCAGATTATTGCCATTGGCGGGGAAGTCGAATTCGTCGGCCGCATTGAGGATATTGTTCAGATGTCCAGGCTGACGAAAGATGACCTGAGATCCATTTTGATGGATGAAAATATCGGCGTCTTTACAGAGAAGAAGAAACTGTATCAGGAATCCGGGCTGAATCTTGAGATTGAGGAGGATACGATCGAAGCCATTGTAGATCTGATTGAGAAGGAAGACGCCGGGGCGCGCAGTGCCAGAAACATTCTCAATCAGTTCGCAGACAGTCAATATTTTTACGATATGAAAGTCGGCGGCTATAACACAATGAAAATCCATAAAGGGATGTTAAATGGCGAAGCGCCTATTTTTAGCCGGGGAGGTGCAGACAGTGAAAAAAGTATTAAATATTCTTAAGGAGTGTGATATCCGGAATATCCTTTTCTATCTGACAGAAGGACTTCCGGAAAAGAAATACGAAAAAATGCTGGTGAGATATTATTCGCTGTACTGTATGCTCTCTGAGCTTTGGATCCCCTACAGTATGCGGGAGACAATCATTATCGGCTTCAGACAGTCCGGCAGAGAGTGCGGGAATCCTGTATACAGCTTTTTCGGTATCAGTACGAATTCTTCCGGTACAAGGACATCTCCTGAGGAACCTGTTGAATGGGAAGCATTTCTGAAAGGGGAGGCTGAGTTTCTGGTCCCCGCATGTGTAATGGAGGTCATCGATGGAGAGCAGATGGCGGCGGAGATTTTCTTGCAGATGGAAAAAGTGTGTCCGAAAGATATTTCTGTAAAAAAGAATGAAAAACTTTTCGATTCATTCAGAAAGTACAGCCAGTGCGGGAAAAACAGGTTATCTGCGATAGCAAAGGTTATGGAAAAAGCGTTTTGCTACGAATTGGATCGAAGGCTCGTACGAAACGAGATCTGGGAATACATGGAGAATAAATGTATTGTAGTAAAATGGGGCGATATCCTGGAAAACTGGGAAGAGCCTGTTCCGGAAAGAATAATGGAGCAGTTGAAGAAGTCAAACCTGCTGGTCAGGCAGTCATTTTCCAGGCAGATGGCATCCGGATCCAATGATAATGTATACAGTAAGTTTGCCAGGCTAGATCCTGAAAATACACCGGATGTATGCAGGTGCTACAGCGCAATAAAGGATATCCGCTCGCGTTACAGAGAAATTGGGCTTTCCGATTACCAGTATGTCACAGAAGAGCATATGAGAATAATAATCGAGCATAATCCGTCAGCTGCGGATCTGCCGATCATATATATACGAGACAAATTTGGAGAGAAGACAGAATTTTCGGGATCTGAACCGGAGCTGAGCAGACTGCTCTGTATGGATATCTGCATGACAGACGAGAAATATAAGAATCCTGACCGGATCCTGGCACTTATCGCATTTTACAGGGAGTATCCGATTCGTGTAAAGCGAATCCAGCAAGAAGCTCTGCTTTTGAAATTTACGAGGATCTTATATATTTGCGGTCATTCTTTTGGCGATCATGCTGAAGAATAAGAAAAATACCCTGTCTTATCGTTTCCTAGCAGGACTTGTTCTGATATTGGCGGTGGCGTGCCCGGTAGCAGTGGTCGTTGCACTTCTGTTCGGAGGGCGGATGCTTTACGGCTATAAAAGGGGGAAGAAAAATGGCGAATAGATATTTGAGCGATTTACATCTTGGACATGCACATATTTTGGAGATGTCGAAAAGAGGAGAAAGATTTGCAGATGTTGAAAAAATGAACAGATATATCATACGAGTTTGGAATGAGCATGTAGATAATTCGGATGATGTATGGATCCCGGGGGATTTTTCATATCGTTCCTGCGTTGCTGTAGGGACTTATCTAAATCAGATGAAAGGGCATAAACATCTGGTGATAGGAAATCACGATATCAAGTGGATGAAAAATATTCAGTTGAATAAATATTTTGAAAGTATATCACACATGGAAGTGATTAAAGATGGGAAAAAGACGATTACTATTTGCCATTATCCCATGATGGAATGGAGCCAGAGTAGATATGCGAAATGTAATCCAGATGGATGTTCATGGCTGATTCACGGGCACATTCATGATTCGACAACCTGTGCTGCATATCAGTATATTAAAGAATATCTTCCGTGCGCATTAAATGCATGTTTCGATATAAACGATCATCCTGCGACATTGGAAGAACTGATTGAAAACAACAGGAAATGGTATGGACGATAAAAGAGGTGAGTTTTTTGACGTATGTAATGAGCGATATTCATGGCGATTATTCTTCATTTTATAATATGCTTGTTAAAATTAATTTTTC
>DWYL01000217.1 GCA_019118685.1 Candidatus Blautia merdipullorum | reverse complement strand
GCGATCATATCTTCCACCGCTGCCCTGGATGCGTCCCCGAAATTCTCTTCCCCGAATTTTCCATATTTTTCCTGTTTGTAGGCGGCAATGATACCTCTGGAGGAATTAACGATAGCCCCCAGTCCGTCTTCATTAAAGAAGTGTACCAGATCCTTTCCCTGGCCTCCCTGTGCTCCGTATCCAGGCACCAGGATGTAGGCCTTAGGCATGATCTTTCTCAGGACTTTTCCCATCTCCGGATAGGTGGCTCCCACAACCGCGCCTACATAGCTGTAGGAATCTCCCATACAGTCTTCTCCCCACTGGGCAACCTTTTCCCCTACCAGTTCATAGAGAGGTCTTCCCTCAATAAGCCGGTCCTGGAACTCGCCGCTGGAAGGATTGGAAGTCTTTACCAGGACAAAGATCCCTTTCTTTTCTTCCTTGCACACATCGATGAAAGGCTTTACTCCGTCAGATCCCAGATAAGGATTCACGGTTGCGAAATCCTCGTCAAAAGCGGCGATCTTGTTTTCTCCCACCTGTACTTTTCCCAGATGGCCTACTGCATAGGCTGCGGAAGTGGAACCGATATCGCCTCTTTTAATGTCTCCGATCACTACCAGATCTTTACTCTTGCAGTAATCCACAGTCTTTTTATAAGCCATAAGACCTGGAATTCCAAACTGCTCATACATGGCGATCTGAGGTTTTACAGCAGGGATCAGGTCATAAGTCTTATCCACGATCTCCTTATTAAACTGCCAGATGGCCTCTGCTGCTCCTTCCAGGGTCTCCCCATATTCTTTAAAAGCCTTTTCCTGGATATGCTTTGGGATATAATTCAGCATAGGATCCAGTCCTACTACGATCGGCGCATTTGTTTTCTGAATTTTAGCTGTAAGTTTGTTGATCATTTTTTCTTCCTCCGGTTTCCTTTCTTCAGCAAACAGGGCAGACCTGACATATCCTGCCTTTTTCCGTCTGCCCTGATGTATTTATTTTGAAATCATTCGCCCTGGTAAACTACTTTTCCGTCACATATGGTAGCTTTCACCAGTCCCTTTACCTTCCATCCATTGAAAGGTGTGTTTTTCCCTTTTGAGAGAAATGTCATAGAATCTATAATGTACTCTTTGTTCGGATCGATCACGGTTACGTCCCCGGGTTTTCCAATATCCAGAGTACCTCTGTCAGAACCTATGATCCTGGCAGGATTGTAGCTCATTTTCTCTGCCATCTGCATAGGCGTGATAACCCCTTTGTCCACCAGTTCTGTAATGGTAAGAGCTACGGAAGTCTCCAATCCTACAATACCGAAAGGCGCTTTCTGCATGGACTGCTGTTTTTCTTCCCTGCTGTGAGGAGCATGATCCGTACTGATCACATCAATAATATCATTTTTCAGTCCTTCCAGCAGAGCCTGACGGTCTTCTGGTGTTCTCAGAGGCGGATTCATCTTAAAATTTGTATCCCCCGGCGCCATATCATCAGAGGTCAGCGTAAAATGATGAGGGCATACTTCTCCTGTCACCGGAAGCCCTTCTTCCTTGGCAAGCCGGATCATTTCCACGCTGTCCTTCGTGGAACAATGACAGAGGTGGAGTCTGGCTCCCGTTTCTTTGGCAAGTATGATATCCCTGGCTGCGATCACATCTTCCACTGCATTGCTGATCCCCGGAAGTCCCTGTTCTCTGGAATGCCGGTCTTCATTTACGCATCCTCCGTTTACTAAATTCTGGTCCTCACAATGGGCGAACACCGGAATATTACGGGCTGCCGCAATTTCCATAGCTTCCTTATACAGCTTCACATTCATAACCGACTTTCCGTCCTCGCTGATAGCAGGGATCCCTGCCTGGATCATCCCGTCAATATCCGCCAGTTCTTCTCCCTTCTGCTGTTTCGTCACAGCTCCGATCTGAAGCACATGGACAGGAGCCAGTTCTTTTGCTTTATTGGTCACATACAGCACACGATCCGGGCTGTCGATAACGGGTTTTGTATTTGGCATAGCCAGGATTGTAGTAAAGCCCCCTCTGGCGGCTGCTCTTGAACCGCTTGCCACATCTTCTTTATAAGTAAGTCCCGGATCCCGAAGATGCACATGAAGGTCTATAAGACCAGGCATCACATAACAGCCCTGGGCGTCTATCACTTTGTCCGGCTGAACAGACAGATTAAGGGATGAGCCCTTCTCTTTTATCACGCCGTCCTCAATAAAAAGATCTCCAGTTTCATCAGTCTTATCCGAGGGATTTATCATTCGGCCGTTTTTGATCAATATCTTCATTTTGAAGCACGTCCTTTCTCCTTAGATACAGGCTTAATCGTAAATTTATCTAAAATTTACCGCTGTTTTTATAGTAACATACACATTTTCTTTCGTCAATTCCACTTTTCCCTTGACTTTTGATATTATACAGAATATACTAGAGGTGTCAAAAGGTATATTGGATATAAATATTAAATGGTTTTTAGAGATTGTATTATCATTTTTATACACAATATTATCTCTAAAGACCATTTAATTTTTTTATCCGGATATATTCATGTTTATTCTTTTTATTTTATGGAGGTAACAATATGAACAAGGGAACTGTGAAATGGTTCAACGCTGAAAAAGGATATGGATTTATCACAGGGGAAGACGGACAGGATGTATTTGTACACTTTTCTGCCATCAACGGAGAAGGTTTTAAATCCCTGGAGGAAGGCCAGTCCGTAACTTACGACCTGACAGAAGGCGCCCGCGGCATGCAGGCAGCCAATGTAAATAAATTATAATCTGTTTTTGGAGAAGGAAAAGAAAGAGCCGCTTCATTAGTCATACTACAGGAATATTTATAGATTTTATGCGAATCTGTCGAGCGCAGCTTTGAGACCATAGGCTCAAAGCTGCGCAGACTGAGCAGTAAAATCTATAAATATTCTCGATTTTGACTAATGAGGCGGCTCTTTCTTTGTGTTCATTTTGTCTGTTTTTATTCTGCTTCTGTCTGAGAAAGGCTGTTTAAGTAATCAGAAATGGCTGTCACATCCATTTCTGTAGTGACTACTTCCTGTTCTGCGTTGGGGTCTTCTCTTGTCACCAGATCGTATGCGGAGTATCCGATCCATCCCACAACCGCAATACATATCACAGTTACTACAACCTTCTCCAGGTTCAGGATCCTTCTCTCCCTTTTCTGAAGTTTTTCTCTGTTATTTTTTTCTTTCTTATACCTGTCTACTTTCTTCTGGCTCATAAAAATCTCCCTGTGTCTCTATTCTTTAACAAGAACTTTTGTGATCTCTGCAATGTACATCACATGATAATCCTTCTGGGGATACCATTTCTCGTCGTTGCTCTTGTCATCAAAATTTTCCGGAGGCATAGGCGCATGGTACATTTTCCTGCACACCAGTATCAGATCCGCCTCTTCAAAAGCCATAGTATCCTCTACTGGTACAGGTGTAAGGCCTGCCTCTTTCACTTTATCTCTGTCTCTTCCGGAAACGCTGCCCAGAAGGCTCAAAGCTTTTCTGTACTCTTCTTTATAGAAAGAAAGGGTGAAGGTCTCCTTTGCGTCTATAAATTCTTTCGTATATCTCTGGGGCCGTATATAAACAGTTACTGTATTCTTTCCCCATATCACGCCTGCAGCGCCCCAGCTGGCAGTCATTGTATTAAATTTCTCCCGGTCTCCTGCAGTGACCAGCATCCACTGTTTTCCGATTTTAGTAAAAGGATTAAATTCTACGGACTCCACCGGCACTTCTTTAAATCCCATATATCTCATTCCTTTCTTTTTTCTTTACCTATCATACCCCAGGTCCCGGGGAATGTCAAATCATCCTTAGATTTCCCCCTTGACCTTTTCAGGAAATTTCATGTATACTGTTTTTATGAAAAGAGCACTTGCGGATTATATGGAAGTTCGCAGATGCTCTTTCTTTTTCATGTTTATTATACAAGGAGGATGCTTATGAAAAAATTTCTGGATAATAAAACTTTCTATGCAAAAAAATGGAGCCTTGATATCCTCATGGACATTCTGGGCGGCATTCTCATTGCCATTGGAACTTATAATTTTGCTGCTTTAGCTCAATTTCCTATGGCCGGGCTGAATGGTATCGCTCTGATCTTTTATCATCTTTGGGGATTTCCTATCGGACGTACGGCCCTGCTTCTGAATGTCCCCGTTGCCCTGCTTTGTTTTCCTATTCTCGGCAGACAATATTTTCTCCGCTCAGTCCGTACCATCTTTATTACTTCTGTGATCATGGATTATCTGGCCCCTCTTTTTCCTGTATATACAGGAGACCGGATGCTTGCGGCAGTCTGTGCCGGAGTTTTGTCGGGTCTTGGATATGCTTTGATCTATATGCGGGAGTCCTCCACCGGAGGCACAGACTTTATCATGCTGTCTGTCAAAGCCTTAAAGCCCCATATATCTCTGGGGAAGATCACCTTTGCCCTGGACGGACTGATTGTTCTGGCGGGAACTCTTATCGTATCCAGAGATATTGACAGCTTTATCTATGGAATGATCATTAATTTTCTTCTGGCAGTAGTGGTAGATAAAGTCATGTACGGTGTTGATGCCGGCAAGATGACATTGATCGTCACCGACCACGCCCAGGAAGCGGCAAATATGATCGATCAGGTCACAGGAAGGGGCTGCACTTTTCTGGAAGGCGAAGGCAGCTATTCAAAAGAAAAAAAAGCTGTGGTCATGTGCGCCTGCAATAATAAGCAGATGTACAGTATCCGCAGCTCTATTAAAAAAATCGATCCCAAGGCCTTTATTATTATTGTAGAATCCAACGAAGTAGTAGGCGAAGGATTCAAGTCCCGTTAATCTTCTTTATAACGGATACCTGCCAGGGTCAGTCCTCTGGCAGGGGCAGTAGGACCTGCAGCCTGTCTGTCTCTGGCCTCTAATATTTCCTTCATGTGTTCCGGAGGATACATCCCTCCCCCTATTTCTATAAGACTTCCTGCTATTATACGAACCATATTATAGAGAAATCCCTTTCCCCTGATCTCTATCGTGATCAAAGAGCCTTCCCTGCTGACCTGAACTTTTTTTATCGTCCGGACTGTGGTCTTGACCTGAGCTCCAGCTCCGCAGAAGCTTTTAAAGTCATGCTCTCCTACAAGATAACGGCCTGCCTCTGCCATTTTTTCAACATCCAGAGGAATATAGGTAAAATGGGAATAAAGCCTCTCTGTAGGGATAGGAAACTGCCGGTTTAGGATTCTATACAGATAAGTCTTCTCGCTTTCCCTGTATCTGGGATGAAAATCCAGAGACACTTCTTCTGACTTCTGGATCCGGATATCTTCCGGCAGTCTTTGATTTAAGGCAAAAGAAAACTTTTCCCCGGGCATGCGCATATCCGTATCAAAAACAGCCACATTTCCAAAGGCATGGACTCCAGCATCTGTTCTGCTGGCTCCAAGAATCTCCGTCTTCTTTCCGGTAAGGTCCTCCAGGCAGTTCTCCAAAATTTCCTGGACAGTGATTCCATTAGGCTGGATCTGCCATCCGCAGTAATTGGTTCCGTCATAGGCTACTGTCAGCTTAATCCTTTTCATCCTGATCCCCCTCCCTTTTCTCAGAGGAAAATCCGGATAAGGATATCCGCTGCCAGATAGATAAAGACGATCCCATAAGCCACATAATCTTTTCTTTCATAGATCAAAGGTTTCATCTGTGTCCTGTGGTCTCCTCCATGATAACATCTGGCTTCCATAGCCATTGCCAGATCATCTGCCCTGCGGAATGCGGAAATAAATAAAGGCACTAAAAGAGGAATCATATTTTTTGCTTTTTTGATAAGATTTCCGCTTTCAAAATCCGCGCCTCTGGCAATCTGTGCTTTCATGATCTTATCTGTTTCTTCCATTAAAATAGGGATAAAACGAAGAGCAATGGACATCATCATTGAAATTTCATGTACCGGCACTTTAATTTTGTTTAATGGACGCAGTATCCTTTCCAGTCCGTCTGTAAGCTGGTTAGGCGTGGTGGTAAGAGTCATTACAGAAGACCCCATGACAAGATAGATCAGACGGATCCCGATCTTCACAGCCTGCTGGACGCCTTCTACTGTAATGGTAAGAAATCCCAGACTCCAGAGCTCTTTTCCGGGAATTAAAAACAGATTAAAAAGCACTGTGATGAGCAGGATGATAAACAAAGGTTTCAAACCTTTGACCATAAACTTTACCGGTACTTTTGAAAGAAAAATGATCCCTCCCAGAAAGCCGGTAGCCAGAAGATATCCCCAAAAAGAATTTGCCACAAACAGAGATATCAGGAACAAAAAAGTTCCGATAAATTTAACTCTTGGGTCCAAACGGTGCAGAGAAGAATCTGCCGGATAATATTGTCCTATCGTAATATCTCTAATCATTTTTCTCCTCTCCCCAGTGCTTTCAGAATGCTGTTTCTGGCTTCTTCTACTGTGATCGCCGAGGTATCTGCCGCTAATCCGTTTTCCCTCAGAGCGTGCATGATATAGGTGATCTGAGGCGCTGCAAGCCCCATAGTCTCCAGTTCTTTATAATGGGCAAATACTTCTTTGGGAGTGCCGTCAAAAGCCTTTTTCCCCTGGTTCATTACAAGGATCCTTTCCACATATCTGGCAATATCTTCCATACTGTGGGAAACCAGAATTACAGATATTTTTCTCTCCTGATGAAGGTATGCGATCTGATCCAGGATCTCGTCTCTTCCTTTGGGATCCAGACCCGCCGTAGGCTCATCTAGGATCAATACATCCGGCTCCATAGCCAAAACACCAGCTATAGCCACTCTCCGCTTCTGCCCTCCTGATAGTTCAAAAGGTGAAGAGGAAAAATATTTCTCTTTCAGCCCAACCTGTAACAAGGCAGTTTCCGCCCGTTCCTGAGCTTCTTCCTGAGACAGTCCCTGATTTTTCGGTCCGAAGCATACATCGGAGAGGACGTCCGCCTCGAACAGCTGATGTTCCGGATATTGAAAAACCAGCCCCACATGACTTCTTAGTCTTTTCAGGGAATAGCCTTCCTGCCAGATGTCCTCATCATTATAATAAACCGTTCCGGAAGTAGGCCTCATCAGTCCGTTAAAGTGTTGAATCAGAGTAGATTTTCCACTTCCCGTATGGCCGATCACCCCGACAAACTGTCCCTGGGGGATTTCCAGGGATACGTCCTTTAAAGCATGTGTCTCGTAGGCCGTCCCCGGATTATAAGTATAGGTAACATGTTCCAATTTTAATGACATAATGCGTCCACCAATTCCTTTGTAGTCAGTATTCCATCAGGCAGAGGAATTCCTGCTTTTTTCAGTTCATATGCAAGAAGAGTAACCTGAGGCACATCTAAACGGTAAGCTTTCAGTTCTTCCACTCTGGAGAAAATTTCTCTGGGTGTTCCCTGCATTACTATATGCCCCTGATCCATCACAAAAACTCTATCCGAATTAATGACTTCTTCCATATAGTGAGTGATCAGGATAACTGTGATCCCCTCTTTTCTATTTAATTCATGGACCGCCTCCAGAACTTCCTTTCTGCCATTGGGATCCAGCATAGCTGTAGGCTCATCCATAATAATACATTTTGGCTGCATAGCCATAACCCCTGCGATTGCTACTCTTTGTTTCTGTCCTCCTGACAGCTTGTTGGGAGAACGGTGGCGGAAAGGCGTCATGCCTACAGCCTCCAGACTTTTATTTACTCTGCTCCAGATCCCCTCTGTAGGAATCCCCAGATTTTCCGGTCCAAATCCCACATCCTCTTCTACTACAGTTCCTATGATCTGATTATCCGGGTTCTGAAACACCATTCCTGCCTTTTGCCGGATTTTCCACAGTTCGGGTTCCATAGCTGTATCCATTTCGTCTACCCATATGGTGCCTTCTGTAGGAATCAAAAGTGCATTCATATGTTTTGCCAAAGTAGATTTCCCAGAGCCATTATGTCCTAATATGGAAATAAACTGTCCCGGCCGGATATCCAGATTGATCTCTTCCACTGCAGTATAGCTTTCCGAAGCCTGGCCATTATCGTCATATTTCAAATAATCATATTTTAAATTTCTGGCTTTAATGATCTCCATAATCTTCAGTTTTAATCTGCAAACCTTTCTATATGTTTTCTTCTCTGTGTTCTAACAGGTATATCTCCAGACTTCCATGTCCTCTCCGTCATCTTCCAGGTGATAGTTGATCTTTTGAAATCCCAGCTTTTCCGCCAGATTTATGGAAGCTTTATTTCCGCTTTTTATCCGGCAGTGAAGATAGACGGCGCCTCTCTTGGCAGATTCCCGGATAATCCCCTGGCAGGCTTCATAGGCGTAGCCTTGTCTCCGGTATTTTTCATCAATGATATATCCCAACTCAACCACTGTTTTCTTTCCATTCCAAAATTTAGGTTCTATACCTGCTCTTCCGATGATCTCTCCGGTATCCTTTTTCAATACTGACCAGTATCCCATATCGCAGAGCTCATACATATAGGAACGGTAGGTTTCAAAACCTTCCAGCTCTTCTGAAAGGGGCCTGGCCACACCCTCACATGCGTCTCTGGAGGTTTCCTGGCTGCAGATTTCCATAAGCCGGGGAATATCCTCTTTTTTCATTTCCCGTATCAAAAGCCTTCCCGTTTCGCAGACAACCGCAGGAAAATGATGACTGTGGCAGTATATTTTCTCCATAAAAGTACAGTCGATCTCTTCATATCCTTCCACAACAGCATATGCCTGCTCCAAATCCTGATCCCCTGAATCCGGATTATAATAGCCAATGCAAGTAATTCCGGCACTTTTAGCCGCTTTACAGCCATTTTCTGAATCTTCAATCACCATACACTCTCCGGGGGAAAGCCCCAGCTCTCCCACTGCTTTTAAAAAGACATCCGGCGCGGGTTTAGGGTGTGCCACAGATTCTCCGCTCACCAGTTTGTTAAAGTATTTCTGGATTCCCCAGTAACTGGTTATTTTCTCGATATATTCCTGAGGGGAAGAAGAAGCAACCGCCATCTGATATCCTCCCTTTGAAAGTTTCTCTAAAAGCTCTTTCACGTAGGGAATAAGGAGGGGAAATCCCTCTTTTTCCATCAGTTCTTCCTTTAAGGCTTCCATTTCTGTCATTAAAGAAGTATCCCAGGGATCAATTCCGTAGTTTTCGTAAAGAAGCTGCATCAGAAAACCATCTGTAGATCCGATTGAGTTTTTATACACGCTATAG
>DWYL01000216.1 GCA_019118685.1 Candidatus Blautia merdipullorum | reverse complement strand
TCCTTCTCGAGACGCAGCTGCTTCCGTTTTTCATAATCACCGGGATACTTTTTGTTAATGGAGTCCTCAATGGCGAATAACCGGTTGCAGTACTGGACTCCCTGCACTGCCGGCTGGCTGTAGTCATACTGTTTTCCTTTGGGAACGGCATCGATGAAGTATCGACGGATATGTGTCTTATTCCAGTTCTGAGATAAGGTTCATTATCCCAGAAGTATTATTATTCCAGAAGAAATGCAGATCTCAGCTTAAAACCTGATGGTACATGTCGTTTTCTCGAATAACAATAGCGTATAATTAACCTCACAGATTATTATAAGGAGGTCAATTATGGCAGAGAAAACGTTAAACTTTCACAAGCTGTCTGATTGTGTCATCAATCAGCTCAAAAAGCAGAATTACATGAATTCCACATTGATGGTTTACAGGCGGATTTACAACAGAATCTACTCGTTGATGAAAAAACTTGGTATAGAAACATATACTCCTGAAATTGGACGTCAGTTTCTAGATTCAGTAAACGTATGCAGATCGACTTTTAGTGCGTATACCTGTGCGGTACGGAGGCTCAATGATTATATCGATGACATACCTTACAGATGTCATCATGGAAGCCAGTTGGAAAAAGTCCCTGAAGATTTTTCGAATATACTGAATGAGTATCTTAATGAATGTTCAAACACAGGGAACAAGTCACCAACTATTCTCGCCAAAAAGAAAACTTGTGTACGATTTCTGAATTACATAAAACAGATTGGATGTAATGATATTGGTGATCTTAACGCAGGGAAGATATCCCAGGCACTACTTATATATGATAACAAAGATAATTATGCGAGAATACGCCAGTTTCTGCGGTATCTTTATGATAGTGGGTTAATCAAAACAGATTTTTCTGGGATCGTGCCCCATTATAAAAGACGTAGCGTTTTACCTACCACTTATACTCCTTCAGAGATAAAGAAAGTCGAAAATGCGATTGATACGGCTACAGATACCGGCAAAAGGGATCGGGCAATCATCCTGCTTGCGACTCGCATGGGGTTGCGCTCTGGGGATATTGCAAAACTGAAGTGGTCAGAAGTGGATCTGAATAGTGGATATATCCATCTGAGGCAGGAAAAAACCGGGATTCCGCTGTCTTTACAGATGCCGGAGGCCGTTATGGCTGCAATCACTACTTTCTTGGAGAGTGCGAAATCTTCCGGAAGATGTGATGAATACGTTTTTCACGGTATGTCAGCTCCATATGGACGTATTACAACAAGCATTATAAGGCATGCCACAGACCGTTACTTTCATAAAGCCGGAATAGATACAAGTAGAAAAAAGCATGGTCCCCATACCTTCCGTTCATCCCTTGCAAGCTCGATGGTAAATGACGGAGTCTCTTATGAAACGGTGAGAAGAATACTTGGACATTCTGATTTAAATGTTATAAAGCATTATGCAAAAGTGGACATTGAAAATTTAAGATTGTGTGCTCTGGATCCGCCTCGCCCCAAAGGAATATTTGCTGATTACCTTTCCGGAAAGAAGGTGGTCCGTCATGTTTAACAGTATTTATTCAGATAAGCTATCACAATACTACGAGCTACGATGCGGAGTATTAAGCGAAAGTGCACAGAAACATGAATTGTGTTATCTGAAAAGATTTGATAATTATCTGAATGCGCACATCCGTTCAACAGGTCAGATCACTGAACGTTTTATTAATGCATGGGTCGGTACATTAAACGGAAAAAGCGGGTCTGTTGAAAATGAAGTTATCACGATCCGGCAGTTTTTAAAATATTTGACATTGTCCGGTGAACCTGCTTTTATCCCTATTATTCCAAAAGTGCGTGATGATTATGTTCCGCATATATTCAGCGATAATGAACTCGAACTCATCTTTAAATCTGCAGATAATGTCATCTTATCAGATAAAAAGGCGGATCCCTATCTGGTGATCGAGTTTCCGGTGATTCTTCGATTATTATATAGCTGCGGATTAAGGATAGGAGAAACGGTCAGAATCAACCTTGCAGATACGGATCTTGAAAATGGCATTCTCAGATTAATAAACACGAAAGGTGACAAACAACGCTTAGTTCCCATGTCATTGGAAATGACACGGATACTGACGGAATACTGTTTAGCGATGGGGATTTTTGAAAAAACAGAAGGATGGCTTTTCCCTTCCTCCAAAACCGATAGTCATATTTCAGGCAGATCGGTAAAAAACAGATTTGATAAAATACTGAAAGATAATAACATCCGCCTTGCTAATCGGAAGAAGCATGAAAGAGGTCCATGCCTGCACTGCCTGAGACATGTTTTTGCATTTAAATCTTTTGCACAGGCAGAAAGGGCTGGCAGACATATTGATGATGCGATACCATATCTTTCTATCTATCTGGGCCATGACAGCCTTGATGAAACATCCAAGTACTTAAAATTCAGCAGTGAGTTGTTCCCCGAAGCAGTTGAAAACTTTGGTGATTTTATGTATGACCTGTTGCCGGAGGTGGACTATGAAGCATAAGAAGAATTCATTTCTGGACTTGCTTGAAGCCTATTTTAACACGTATCTTCCGGTAGCAAAAGGATTATCGACAGCAACTGTTACGTCATATAAAGCAACTTTCCGAATACTAATAGAGTTCATATATACAGTTAAAGGAATATCGGCTGAAAAGATTTATTTCGAAATATTGGATGCTCAGATGATCACAGAGTTCCTTGACTGGCTGGAATCAGAGCGCAAATGTAGTATAGCGACTAGAAACCAGCGCCTTTCCGCACTGTCGGCATTCTCAATATATGCGCAAAACAGAGATTTTGGTGCAGCATCTATATTCAGAAATAATGTATTAAAAGTCCCAAAGAAAAAAGCCCCACAGTCTCTACGAAGTTCCTTTTCGAGAAAGGAAGTGAAGATTCTTTTTAAACTGCCAGATGCCAATACGGAAATCGGATTGAGAAATAAAACTCTCCTGTGCTTTATGTATGCCAGCGGAATGCGTTCCCAGGAAGTGTGCGATCTGACGGTAGGCGATATTCAGTTTTATCAGGATAAAGCCTGTATAAATGTTCATGGAAAAGGACAAAAAATACGAAGGATAGGCATACCAGCAGCCGCTTCAGATATAGTAAAAAAGTATATTGCACACAGAGGAATATCTGAGGATAAGAACCGGCATATTTTCTCAAGTCAGATTCATGAAAAGATGACAGTTTCCTGCATTGAGGAAATTTATGCAAAGTATATCCGCATAGCAAAGCAGGAAAATCCCGGAATGTTCAGAAATAATTATACGCCGCACTCGATGCGACATACAACGGCAACACACATGCTTGAGGCGGGAGTACCGCTGATCGTTGTAAAAAACTTTCTTGGTCACGTATCCCTGCAAACCACTCAGATTTATACGGAAATTTCTCAGGAAACAATGAATCGCCAATTGAAAGCATGGAATGACAGGTGGTTTTTCAAAGAAAATGCAGACAGATCTGACAATAGAGAAAAAAGAAATATACCCGATTTTTTAAAGTAATTTCACAACATTATTATTCCAGATCTCTTTTGAGAAATGCAGGTTTTAAGCTGAGATCTGCATTTCTTCTAGAATAATAATACTTCTGGGATAATGTGCCTTATCTCAGAACTGGAATAAGGCGCACATACGCCGATACTTTATTGACGATGTTCCCAAAGGCAAGCAGTATGATTACAGCCAGCCGGC
>DWYL01000215.1 GCA_019118685.1 Candidatus Blautia merdipullorum | reverse complement strand
GTTCCAGCCGGTCTGGGAGAACCGGTATTTGACAAACTGGATGCTGCCCTGGCAAAAGCCGTCCTCTCTATTGGAGCAGTAAAAGGTTTTGAGATCGGCTCCGGTATGGACGCTGCCAGATCCACAGGACTTGAAAACAACGACGGCTATGATGCGGATGAGCAGGGAAAGCCGGTGAAAATCACAAATCATTCCGGCGGTATCACCGGCGGCATCAGCGACGGTGCCCCTATCGTCTTCCGGGCCGCTTTTAAGCCTACTCCATCTATTGCATCTCCTCAAAAAACTATAAACCGCAAGGGAGAGCCTATGGAGATCCGGATCAAAGGCCGCCATGATCCTATTATTGTACCCCGGGCGGTAGTGGTAGTGGAGTCTATGGCAGCTCTTGTGATCTTAGACGCACTGCTGGGATCTATGACTACACGAATGGACCGGATCAAAGATTTCTTTGCCCCCTTATTGTAATGGGATAAAAAACCAGAAAATCCAGGTTTTCATTTGTAATTATTAAGAAAATCTTTCGTTTTTACACATGTCACCTTTTAATATTGTAATCTATATTTACAGCATAAGACAGGAGAATCAAACATGGAAATGAATCACATTTTAATCGTGGAGGACGACAAAGATATCAGAGAGGGTGTGGGAATCTATCTGAAAAGCCAGGGTTATCAGGTCTTCATGGCCGCCGACGGCGTTGAAGGACTGGAGGTATTGGAAAAAGAAGAGATACATCTGGCGATCGTGGATATTATGATGCCAAGAATGGATGGGATCACTATGACCATGAAACTCAGAGAAAAACACGATTTCCCTGTCATCATGCTCTCAGCCAAGTCAGAAGAAGTAGATAAAGTCATGGGACTGAATATCGGCGCCGATGACTATGTAACAAAGCCTTTCACTCCCATGGAGTTGATGGCAAGAGTGAATTCCCAGATGCGCCGCTACCGCCGTTTCATGGAAAAGCTCCAGGAAAAAGAGGAAAAAAACACCGATACCGTCTATGCCATAGGCGGGCTGGAAGTTAACGAAAGCACTTTTGAGGTACGTGTGGACAGCACTCCTGTTAAAATGACTCCTATGGAATTTAAAATTCTTCTGTTGCTTGTAAAAAATCCTGGCAGGGTTTTCTCGGCAGATGAAATTTACGAACGGGTATGGAATGAACGGGCAGTGAATACAGAAACCGTTATGGTCCACGTCCGGAATATCCGGGAGAAAATCGAGATCAACCCTAAAGAGCCAAAATATTTAAAGGTGGTGTGGGGAGTTGGATATAAAATCGAAAAACTATCATAAACTGGCTGCTGTGATCATCGCTCTGGTCATCCTTCTGCCGTCCCTGGCAATGATGTTCATACGGCCTCATTACATCAGCCAGCAGAAAGAAAACGGACAGATCTCCTATTCCAATACAGATCTGATGGATCAGCTCGTAAAGGATACTTACGTCCTCTATGCAGAAGAATACCAGAGGGAACATGGAAGCAGCCTGACTCCTTTTGAGATCTTTTTTCAAAGAGATACTTCCCTGGAAACACAAAGGGAACAGAATTCTTCTGATCAGGAGACTTCAGAAGATACCGACTCCGAAGAACCTTCTTCAGAGGATGGGGCTGCTCAAAGTCCAGACACTGAAGAATCTTCCCCGGAAGAAGACGCCGCAGAAGCAACCCCCGAAGAGGATCTCTATGGGGTTTCCGATGATTTTCAAACTATGTATAATAACTGGAATACGAAATTTTCCGAGATCCGTTCCTTTATCGAATATGAAGTGCTGGATGAAACCGGAAGCACACTGGATTCCAACCAGTCTCTGGCAGATAGTCAGGATTCCCTTTATGAGTCTCTGGACAATATCCAGACAAACTCTGTGCTGGACTCCAGCAGCGGTTATGCCTTTGTGGCAGTGATCGAATACGGTGCGAAAGGAAATATTGAATCTACTACTTTCCTTACCCATGAGAAGGATAATGCTTCCCAGGCTTTAAATGAAATTGCAAGAAATGATCCTGCAGATTCCCTCAGGGAGTACTATTCTTTTTCTTTTTCGGAAACTTTTCAGCCTCCTCAGAACAGGATCTATTGCTTCGCCATGACAAAAACAGCTCTGGAATCTTTTTCAGACTATGATCCCTCTATTTTATACGCAGGCGATACTTATGATGCTGCAGGAGATCTCCTTGTGCTGTTTATGACCTTTGTGGGATTTGTGGCTGCGGCAGCCCTTCTTCTTCCCTTTGTAAAGGTTTTAGAGACAGGAAATGAGAAAATCTTCTCTTATCCCTTTGAACCGGTATGCCTGATCTCTCTGTGTATAGTCAGCCTTGGAGTCAGTGTAACGGCAGATCCCAGTACTCTGGATCATCAGTCTATCCGGAGTGTGCTTGTGAGTATAGGTCTTCATGAAGGCGCTGCTACTGTTATCCAGTATCTCTGGGGGCTTCTGGGCTGGGTGCTGATCTTTGCGGTCTGCTACTGGACTGCTGCCTGTTTCCGGCATATTTTTGTCATGGGTCCCAGAGAATATCTCCGCAGACGGGTGCTTACCTACCGGATCTGGCCATGGATGGTAAAATGGGCGAAACGGATCTATCAGGGACTTCTCCATATAGATCTTCGGGATAATGCTTCCCGGGTGCTTTTAAAGCTTGTTCTGATAAATTTCATCATACTGGGCTTCATCAGCCTTCTATGGTACTGGGGACTGGCTGCCCTGATTATTTACTCGGTCATTTTGTTCTTCCTTCTGCGCAGATATGTGCGTAATATCCAGGATCAGTATCAGCTCCTCCTTCAGGCTACCAATGAGCTGGCCCAGGGAAATTTAAACGGGACGATCCCTGATGATCTGGGTGTCTTTGAACCCTTCCGTGAAGAGATCGACAAGATCCGCACCGGTTTCCAAAGGGCTGTGGATGAAGAGGTAAAAAGCACAAAAATGAAGACAGATCTGATCACCAATGTGTCCCATGACCTGAAGACACCTCTTACGGCGATCATCACCTATGTGGATCTCTTGAAAGACCCCGGACTTTCCAGAGAAGACCAGGGAAAATACATTCAAATCCTGGATCAAAAAGCCAACCGTCTGAAGGTACTTATCGAAGACCTATTTGAGATCAGCAAGGCTACCAGCAAAACCGTGCAGCTGAATATAATGGATGTTGACATTGTCAGCCTGCTGCGCCAGGTGAAACTGGAACTCCAGGATAAAATTGATGCCACAGATCTGTATTTCCGCTGGCAGCTCCCGGAGGAAAAGGTGATCCTTTCCCTGGATTCCCAGCGCACCTACCGGATATTCGAAAACCTGTTAATAAATATCACAAAATATGCCATGCCTCATACCAGAGTGTATATCACTATGGAAAATACTGAAAATCATGTAAAAATTTCAATGAAAAATATCTCAGCTACCGAACTGACTTTCAATCCCAGCGAAATCACGGAACGGTTTGTCAGAGGAGATACTTCCAGAAATACAGAAGGCAGCGGTCTTGGCCTGGCTATTGCTAAAAGTTTTACAGAGCTTCAGGGCGGAAGGCTGGAAATCTTCACAGACGCTGATCTTTTCACCGCGGAAATTACTTTTCTAAAACCATAGAGGCTGTCGCAATTAATCATATGTCAGGAATATTTATACATTTTATGCGAATTTGTCAAGCAAGCTTTGAGACCATAGGCTCAAAGCTGCGCAGACTGAGCAATAAAATGTATAAATATTCTCGATTTTGATTAATGGGACAGCCTCTCGTTTTCTAGGACAACTCTATCTGGCAGGTTCTCATAGCCTCCAGAGCATTTTTATGGCTCTCCGGAGTAACTCCTGCACAGCAGAAAGGATCTACTTTGATCACTGCTTCCGGCAAGGCAGCTTTTAAAAGCATAGCATTAGAGATCACACAGATATCCGTACACAATCCGATCAGTTCAATCTCTTCATAATTTTCCTGCTGTGCCAGCGCAGCCAGCTCCATGCTTCCAAAAGAAGGTTTTTCCAGGATCCTGCAGCCCCGGGCCAGTTCCCCGATCCTGTCATCCAGTTCCCATCCACGAGTTCCTTTCACACAGTGAGGCACAGGAAGTTTTCTTCCCTCCTGGATCATAAGATAATCCTTATGATGGGTGTCTTTTGTAAAGATAATATCTTCGCCCTGTTCTTTAGCCTCCCTGATCTTTGCAGCCGCCGGTTCCACAATTTTTACAGCTTCCGCCGTTCCCAGGACCCCATCAATAAAGTCTTTCTGCATATCCACTACTACCAGCAATTTTTTCATATATCATCCCGCCTTTCTTCTATTTGCATTCATACATTTCCTTTTATATCACAGATCATACAAAGATTCATGGGTTCAATTCATTCATTTTTTCCCATGTTCCGTCCTCTCCCTGTACTTTTGCGTTTGGATAAACTTTTTCCATTCTCTGATCGTCAAAATGCTGATCCAGAAATGTTTCAAGGGCATTGTCCGGTTCCGGATCTGTCAGCCTGCCGTTGTAGCGATAAAGGGCAAGGGCTGACATCACCATATCCACAGTAAGGAAAATCACTGCACACCAGGTAATGATCTTTCCGGGCTTCATGGGAATCTTTTCAATCCAGTCAGAAAATCTGGGATACAGGATCTTGATCCAGACTACCGCGGCGATCCCCCAGAAAAAACAGTAGAGAAGGTTGATCCTTCCTCCCAGGTTAAAGGGAATCTCACTGTAATCCCAGAAAACAGTCCCGAAGATTCTCTCGGAAAGTACGCTGCAGGCATATTCATAAAAGCCGCCTAAAATGGTTCCGTAAAGAAAAATATACCGATCGCTTCTGTCACGGTAACGATACAGCAAGGCAGTGAGAAAGCTGCAGCCAAATCCCCAGACAATACTGAAGGGGCCCCAGACAAAGCTGCTCCTGCTCATCCATTCTCCCATGGAAAACCTGCAGAAAATGGTCTCTACCACGACTCCTCCCACAGCGCCGATGATAAACATCCAGACCAGCTTATAAAAGCTGCATCCCTGAGCAAAGACTGTAGCCTTCTCCTTTGGCTTCAGCACTTCCAGGATCTTTCCCAGCTGGATATTAGGATAAGCCTTTGTCATACGTTTCTGGACTCTTCTTGTAAGGGCATTTCCGAAATCCTCTGTAAAGTTCTGAACATAGTCAAAAAATACAGCCTGGGCCGCGGAACGGTGCATCTGAGTCACTGTGGCCACACAAAATACTACATCTGTCAGCACCAGAATTCCCAGACAGATTTCCAAAGCCATCTCCACCTTGTCCGGAAGCATATGGACCATGTCCAGCAGCAGCGGGTTTGCGAACCAAATACACAAAACAGCCGCAGCACCGAAAAATAGCAGGTGGACAAAGTTCAGATATCCCTGAAACTGAAATCTGGCCTGGCTGTAGTCCCACCACTTTCGGTTGAATACTTTTTCCAGGATAACTCCTGTCACAACGATCAGCAGGAAGGCGACTACCGCGCCGCCTAGGAACAGGAAAAACACTTCTTCCTTTAATTCCGTAAGGAAAATACAGTAAGCTACGCCGATCACTCCATAGACAGGGCAGATGGGCAGATTCAGGAATCCAGTATTAATAAAGCGCTTTCTTCTGAGAGCATTAGCGGTCACTCCCGCACACCATCCGATAAAAGAGTACACAATAAAGATCCAAAAGAGATCATCCCAAGTATAATTCAAAGTTCTTCTCCTCTCTCTTCTTTCGTAACATACAAATCTAATCATAACAGAGGCCTGTTTTTTTGCAAAGCTTTTTTACAATGAATTAACAAAAGACAGGGCTTTTACTCAGCGTTTTTCTTCCGCCATTGTAAAAGCCCTGTATCCTTCTGTATTTTTATCAGACTATGCGCTCACTTTTCCTCTTCCCATTTCCTGCCCGATATTCAGGATATGGTCGCCGATACGTTCAAAGTCTGTGAGCATTTCGGAATAGATGATACAGCCTTCTTCTGAGCAAGTGCCTTTCTGCATACGCTCCAGCTGTTTCTGACGATAGTCTTCTGTCATATCATCGATCTTCTGTTCAATATCCTCGATTACCTTGATATCTTCTTTCTGTCCCGGTTCCTGTCCGATTTCTGAAAGATAATTGATTGCCTGATCGCAGATTTTCTTCATCTCATCGATCTCTCTCTTTACCTCGGAAGAAAAAGAAATTTTCTGGCGCTCGATAGTCTTGGTATACTCGCAGATATTCATAGCATGATCACCGATACGCTCCACATTCCCGCATACTTTAAATAGTGCGCTAATGTATCTGGAATCTCTGGGATTGCTTTCATTTACCAGTGTCTTAGAGATATACTTTGAAATCTCCTTATTCAGGAAATCAATATACTCTTCTCTCTCCCTGACTTCCTCCAGCAGCGTAGTTTTTCCTTCTTTTACTGCCTCAAAGCTCATATCCACGTTTTCTTTTGCCATGGTCATCATCCTGTGGATTTCTTTACGAATGCTTGTAACGGCAATAGCGGAAAGCCCTATTTGCGTATCCCTCTTAGTTTCCATAGGACGGATAAACTCCATATGCATAACATCTGCATTTTCGTCTTTCTTTTCTGGAAGAATCTTTGTAGCCAGCTTCGCCAGGTATGTGCCGAAAGGAAGCAGCAGCAAGGTTGTCACAACATTAAATAATGTGTGCATATTTGCGATCTGAGCTGCCACATTATCAGGAGTAAATGCCTCTACCACCTCTGTCAGAGGAGTCAGTATACAGACAATAGTAAAAATCGTTGTGCCAATAAGGTTAAACATCAGATGAATGATTGTCGTGCGTTTAGCGTTCCTGCTGGTCCCAATCGCCGCCAGAATGGCCGTGATACAAGTACCAATGTTTTGTCCGAACAGTACAAACACCGCATTTCCCAGTCCGATCAGTCCGCTGGAAGCCAATGCCTGAAGAATACCTACAGAAGCAGAGGAAGACTGAATGATCGCAGTAAATACCGCGCCGGCAAGAATTCCCAGAATAGGATTAGAAAACTGGGTCAGCAGGGCAATAAAGGCTTCGGAATCTCTCAACGGCATCATTGCCGCACTCATCATATCCATACCTACAAACAAGATACCCAATCCAGCAAGGATCAAGCCGTAATGATGAACCTTTTGTTTCTTAATAAATACTACCAGGGCCACTCCCAAAAATGCCAGAAGAGGCGCCACAGCTCCTACGTCAAGGGCGATCAGCTGTCCGGTAATAGTGGTACCGATATTGGCTCCCATGATGATCCATACTGCCTGCTGCAGAGTCATCATACCTGAATTAACAAAGCCTACCACCATAACTGTGGTAGCAGATGAGGACTGGATAACTGCTGTGATCCCGGCTCCCACCAGGACTCCCAGAATGCGGTTGGCTGTCAGCTTTTCCAGGATCTGTTTCATTTTGTTTCCGGCAGCAGCCTCCAGGCCGTTGCTCATCATCTGCATACCGTAAAGGAACAAGGCCAGTCCTCCTAAAAGACTGAAAAAATCTGTAATCTTCACTTTTCTCCTCCATTAGTACTTTCACATATTTTTCACTTTAATTTAACCGTACAGTTACATTTATACCCGTTATAAAGAATTAATTCAAGAATTATTTCTTTGATTTTACACAAATTTTACACAAAGGGTAAAAGAAGAGAAAGAGGCTGTCGCACCTCTTTCTCTTAAATTTTTATTTCTTATACAGCACAACTGCCTCATAAGGCTTTAGGTCTATCCTGCTGTCCACTATGCTGTGCTCTTCATAATTGCTCAGAACGCACTGGTACTCTCCCAGCTCTGTCTCTGAATCCCATGTTGTATTCTTGCCGTAGAAGTTGCAGATCACCAGCATCTTCTCTCCCTGATATTCTCTCTCGTAAGCAAAAACGGAAGGATTTTTCTCATCTAAAGGCTTCAGATCTCCATAAGCGATCACATCATACTTTTTCCTTAGTTCGATCAGTTTCCGGTAGTAATGGAAAATAGAGTCTTCGTCCTGAAGCTCTGCCTCCGCATTAATATAGGAGCAATTCTTATTTACCTGGATCCAGGGTTCTCCTGTGGTGAATCCGCCGTTTTCTCCGCTGGTCCACTGCATCGGGGTCCGGCTGTTGTCTCTGGAATGGATCTGAAGGATCTGATAAGCATTTTCCTCCGTCAAGCCCTTCTCCTGAAGAATCCGGAAATGATTCAGGCTCTCCACATCTTTATACTGAGAAATATCTGTGAATCCGGCGTTGGTCATTCCCAGTTCCTCCCCCTGGTAAATATAAGGAGTTCCTCTGAGGCAGTGGATCACAGTTCCCAACATTTTGGCAGATTCTTTCCAGTATTTTTCCACATTTCCAAATCTGGAAACCACTCTCGGCTGATCATGGTTGCACCAGAATACAGCATTCCAGGCATGGTGTTTTCCCATGTTCACCTGCCAGTCAAAGAGGATTTTTTTCAGCTTCTGGAAATCGAAGGGAACAATGACCCACTTCTCATTTCCCATAAAGTCAACCTTCAGATGGTGGAAGCTGAAAACCATGGACAATTCTTTACCGTCCTCGTTTGCATACTGATAACAGTTTTCCATGGTGGTACTGGACATCTCTCCCACGGTGATGATCTCTGCGTCTGTTCCGAAAGTGGCTTCGTTCAGTTCCCGGAGATACTTATGGATATTGGGACCGTCGGTATAAAACCTTCTGCCGTCCCCTTCGTAATCGTTTTCAAATTCTCCCTTACTGATCAGGTTTACCACATCAAAACGGAAGCCCTTGATCCCTTTTCCCATCCAGAATTTAATCACATTCTGGACTTCTTTTCTTACTTCCGGGTTGTCCCAGTTCAGGTCAGGCTGAGATACATCAAAAAGATGAAGGTAATACTCGTCAAACTTCTCTACATATTCCCAGGCATTTCCGCCGAACTTGCTCTCCCAGTTGGTTGGAGGAACTCCCGGCTTTGGTCCTTTTTTAAAGATATAGAAATCTTTGTACTTGGGATCTCCTGCCAGAGCTTTCTGGAACCACTGATTCCTGTCAGAGGTATGGTTGAACACCATGTCAAACATCAGGCGGATACCCCTTTTTTCGGCTTCCCGTGACAGCTCTTCTACGTCTTCCATGGTGCCGTATCTGGGATCAATGTTATAGTAATCCTCTACGTCATATCCATTGTCTTTCTGAGGAGATACAAAAAACGGCGTCATCCAGATGTAGTCCACACCCAGTTCCTTTATATAATCCAGCTTTTCTATTACACCTCTTAAATCTCCCAGTCCGTCTCCGTTACTGTCATAAAAGGACTTGGGATATATCTGATACACAACGCTTTTCTTAAAATCTGCCATGGAAAATCCTCCTTACTCAAACTTGATAACCGGTGTCTTTCCTGCCTCTGCTTCCATACCTGTAAGGTATTGGATATTCTTAGCCTGTCCTTCCTCGGTAACAATAAATACAGTCACATAAGGATGACCTGCCGCTTTGATCTTTTCCTTATCAAAACGTATCAGGGGCTGTCCCTGTTTTACCTGATCTCCTTCTTTTACAAGAAGCTCAAATCCATCTCCGTTCATATCAACGGTATCTACTCCTACATGAATCAGCAGTTCCATCTCATTCGCAAAGATCAGACCACAGGCATGTCCGGAGTCTGCCATAACTACTCCTACCTTTGCGTCTGCAGGGGCTACTACGGTATCATTTTCAGGCTCAATGGCAACGCCGTCGCCCATAATATGCTGTGAAAACACATCATCCGGAACATCATCCAGAGGAATTACCTTACCGGTAAGTCCGGCCTTTAATTCTGTGAGAGGTTCTGCTGCTTCTTCTGTCTGTGCCGCCGGTCCCTGTACCTCTTCAACAACCTGAGACTCCTCTCCGTAGTCTTCTCCCAGTCTGTCTGCAGCAGATAATTTTGCCTTTCCTACGATAAATGTCAGTGCAAAAGGAATTACGATCGCTACAGCCATAGCCAGGAGGAAGATCAGGTAATACTCTGGCTTAATAGACAAGATACCCGGAAGGCCGCCAACACCGATACTCAGAGCTTCCACTCCAAAGCCTACAGAGATCACTGCTGCGCAGGCAGAACCGATCATACCGCAAACCAGCGGGAATCCGTATTTTAAGTTTACGCCGAAGAGCGCCGGCTCTGTTACGCCCAGGTAGCAGGAAATACATGCAGGAACGTTGACCTGCTGAGCTCTCTCATTTTTCTTCTGAAGAACTGTCATAGCCAGCACACTAGATCCCTGTGCGATGTTGCTCAGTGCGATCATGGGCCACAGGATGGTGCTTTTGCTGGGACCTGCGATCAGCTGAGAGTCAATAGCGTTTGTCATATGATGGAGACCTGTCATTACGATAGGCGCATATAATAATCCGAAGATTCCTGCAAATACAAATCGGATGTTAGAAGTCAGACCTGCGTAAACCACGTCTGCAATAGCGTTTCCAATGGTCCAGCCGATGGGGCCTACTACCATATGTGCGATAAATACTGCCGGCACCAGAGAGCAGACCGGAACTACGATCATACTGACCACCGCCGGACAAATCTTCCGGAAAAACTTTTCCAGGTATACCAGTACAAAACCTGCCATCATGGCTGCGATAACCTGTCCCTGATAACCGATCATATTTACCTTGGCAAATCCGAAATCCCAGTATGGTATCTGATCCGCCGGGGTTGAAGCCACACTGAAGCCGTTAAGAAGCTGGGAAGATACCAGTGTCAGACCTAATACAATACCAAGGATCTGGGTGGTTCCCATTTTTTTGGTAATAGACCAGACAATGCCTACGGGCAATAAGTGGAATACGGCTTCACCGATGAGCCACAGAAAGCTGTCCACTCCTGCCCAGAACTGAGAAATATCAACGATCGTTTTGGTTCCATTGTCAAAGAAATAAATGGCATCGATCACATTACGGAAGCCCAGTACAAGACCGCCGCAGATAAGAGCCGGGATAATGGGAGCAAAAATCTCTCCCAGGTTGCTCATGATCTTCTGGATCGGGTTCTGATTGGTCTTAGCCGCCTGTTTGGCCGCCTCTTTGCTCACACCTTCAATCCCCGCATAGGCAGTAAACTCATTATAAAAAGTAGATACATCGTTTCCGATGATTACCTGATACTGCCCTGCCTGGGTAAAGGTTCCCTTTACACTTTTCAGCTTTTCAATTTCCTTTGCGTTTGCTTTCTTTTCGTCTGCAAGAACGAATCTCATTCTTGTCATACAGTGAGACACTGCCGCAATATTCTCTTTTCCGCCGATCAGCTCCAGCAATGCCTTGACGTCATCTGTATATTTTGCCATGCTTGTACCTCCTTCTTTTCACGAACTTGTTTGAACAAGTATAAAATAGCACACTTGTTTAAACATGTCAACATTGTTTTCTTGACTTTTTCAATTTTTTTTATATAATGAAAACATGAGATGTTTAAACAAGACAGGACGTGATCATAGTATGCCGAAAAGTAAGTATGAAACTATTTACAAAGATTTAAAACAAAAAATAGAAGAGGAAGAATATGCCTATCAGGAGCTGCTCCCTTCCGAAAATCAGCTGGTACAGTCTTATAACTGCTCCCGCAACACAATCCGCCGGGCAGTGAGCCGTCTGGTCATGGACGGCTATGTCCAGACCATGCAGGGAAAAGGTGTCCGGAATATCTATCGGCCTGTGGAACAGGCGGCCTATACCATCGGCGGTATCGAATCTTTTAAGGAGTCTTCTATCCGCAATCATAAAAAAGGCCGTTCCGTAGTCCTTCAGTTCATGGAGCTTACCGCCGACGAGAAAATCTCCAGGCGGACAGGCTTCCCGGTGGGTTCTGAATTATATTATATTCAGCGTCTCCATTTTTTAGACGAAAAACCTCTGATCATCAATCACAACTATTTTCTGAAAAGCGCTGCTTGCGGCCTGACTCCGGAAATTGCCGAAAATTCTATTTATGAATATCTGGAAAACACCCTCCACATGACCATTGTAAACAGCAAGCGGGTGATGACCGTAGAAAAAATCACACAGATCGATGAGAAATATCTGGAATTAGATGTGAATGACTACAACTGCCTGGCTGTGATCACCAGTCATACTTATAACAGCGACGGGGTCATGTTTGAGTTTACCCAGTCCCGGCACCGGCCGGACTATTTTCGTTTCCAGGATAATGCGGTGCGCAGATCTGTAAGCTGATCTCTCTGCACATCAAAAGAAAGCAGCGCCCGGAAGAGGCTTTCCGGATTTCCTCTTCTGGGGGCTGCTTTCCTATTTTTTCTTATTTTCTTTATGGTCTGATGGTCAGCCTGGTGTCTCTTGATGAGCTTCCGATCCTTATCTCCATTCCTTCTGTACTTTCTTCTAACCGGATCTTTATCCTCTTCTCTTCTCCCGGCCTTAATGTTACTTTTTCAAATCCTTTCAGCTGCTGCACCGGCTCTTCTGCCTTTCTCTCTAAGGGGGCCAGATAAATCTGAACGGTTTCCTTTCCCTCCACTTCGCCGGCATTAACTACAGTACAGCAGACATATCTTTCTCCTTCTTCCTGGATCAGTTCCGGAGTTCTGTATTCAAAGCTTGTATACGAAAGCCCGTGTCCAAAACAAAACTGAGGAGAAATGTGGAAGCTGTCGTTATACCGGTAGCCTACAAAGACTCCTTCGGAATACCGTACATTTTTCTTTCCCGGGGAATCTCCAAAAGCTCTGAGGCGTACTTCAGCCATTGCCTTGCGATCAGTCCATGACCGTTCTCTGTAGGATGAATTCCGTCCCAGATCCAGTATTTTGTATCCTGCTTTTCACATGCCTGGTCAAAGCATTCCTGAAGAGGCACGAACACAGCTCCAAACTCCTCCGCGATTATACGGACCTCTTCCTGATAACCTTCCATACAGGACTTCCATCTTTCAAAATTGCTGTCATATACCGGTCCTTTTTGTCCTATAAATGGTTCGCACAGGATGATCTTCACCTCAGGCAGCTCCTGTTTCAGTTCCCGGAGCATCATACGGTACAGGGTCCCATACTTTTCTCTTCCTGTAGCATGGTATGCATGTTCAGCCTGGGGGCCGTCATTGACTCCTGCAAGAATACTCACAATATCCGGCTTCAGTTCTGTCATATCCTCATACATCCTTGCATACAGATCGATGATCCGGTTCCCGGAAATCCCCCGGTTCAGAAACCGGAAATCCCTTTCCGGGTATCTGCTGCCCAGAAGGGCGTTGATCACATAAGCATAGCTGTGCCCGATCTGATGGTTCAGGTCTCCCCGGTCCTTTTCCTCTTTATACCGGTTCCCGTCTGTAATACTGTCCCCCGTAAATAAAATAGTCGTACTCATATAAATCTTTCAGCCGTCCTTTCTTATTTCACCTGGATCTTAACTGCCACCGGAAGCTCTGTCTCTACTCCAGTAACTGTCAGATGAAGGCCCCTCCGGTCCTTTGTCCAGGTCAGCGGGGCATCCTTATATCCCGGCAGGCTTACCTCCCGGATCAGCCCGTGAAATTCCGCCCGGTTCTGATCCTCTGAGTCCGCCAATGAGCGGATCGTTACCTGTCCGTCCTTTGGGAATTTCATAATAAACCCATAGATGCTGTCTCCCTTTACAGTGAATCGAATATCCTCTTTTGTATAGGGCAGTTCTTCATTATCTGTAAACTGTCCTTCCCGGATCTGTACTTTTCCTTCTCCGGATCTGCGCCAGGGCCTGCTGCCATATATTCCTTCTCCGTTTTTTTCCATCCACCGGCCGATCTCCCCCAGGATCCGGGCGTCCTCGGAAGGAATAGTGCCGTCTCCTTTAGGTCCTACATTCAAAAGCAGGTTCCCATTCTTGCTGATCACTTCGATCAAGGTACGGATGATCTGTCCGCTGGTCTTATACTCCAAAGTATCTGTATAGCACCAGGAATTTTTTGCAATGGCAGTATCTGTCTGCCACACATACGGCTTGGCCTCTGCCAGAGCGCCTCTTTCCACTTCCAGGATGCCGCTTCCGAACATCATAGCATCATGCTTATAACAAATGGCCACTTTCTTTCCCCATTGGGCCCCCCGGTTGTAATAATAAGCGGCAAGAGTCTGAAGGGGCTCCTTAAAGGCTTCATGCTGAACCCACCAGTCAAAATAAAGAAGAGAAGGCTGATACCGGTCTATGATCTCGCAGGTCCGCAGCAGCCAGTCATCCAGAAATTCCCGGGAAGGATAAGGACGGCTCTGAAGATCCGCCTCATCCGGCTCCGGCATCGCCGGCCAGTAGAAATCTCCTCTTTTCATAGGTTCCTTCACATCACTGTCAAACTCTCTTCCATGACTCATGAACCACCAGTGCTCTGCCCGGTGGGAAGAAGTGCAGAATGTCATCCCCTGATTTTCCACAGCTGTCTTCAGTTCTCCCAGGATATCCCTATGAGGTCCCATATCCCAAGTATTGAATTTTGAAATTTCACTTTTATACATCTGGAATCCGTCATGGTGTTCTGCCACTGGAAATACATACTTTGCTCCTGCTTCCCTGAAAAGCTCCGCCCACTGCTGAGGATCAAATTTTTCCGCTGTAAACATAGGGATAAAATCTTTATAGCCAAACTTTGTATGTTCACCAAAGGTCTTTCTGTGATATTCCCATTCTTCTTTTTCCTTTATATACATATTCCTGGAGTACCACTCATTTGCATGAGCTGCAACACTGTACAGCCCCCAGTGGATAAAGATCCCGAATTTGCTCTCTCTGAACCACAGAGGAGGTTCCAGCCGGGACAGAGAATTCCAGTCCGGAGTATAAGGTCCCCCTTTTGCAACTCTGTGGATCTCTTCCAGATATTCTTTTTCCTGTTGTTCTGTCATAATTCCCTTTCCTTTCTTTAAATCTTTTCCTCAATCTTAAGAATCCTCACGCCTTTTGCTTCAAGGAAGATCCTGCCGCCCGGAGAATATGCCTCTCCGCTGATCAGATCCTTTCCCCCTTCCCGGACTTTTACTTCCAGTTCACGGTTTCCATGGTTCAGCAGGAACAAAAACCGGCCGTTTTCATTTTTCCGCTCTGCAGCTTCCAATCCTTCCTGAGGCAAAATAACAGGCTGGATACCTGCCTCTTCACAGATATCTCCAAGGAATTTCCTGTAAAAGGCTTTGCCGGAACGGGCTGCCACATAGTAGCCCCGGCCTTTTCCGAAATGGTTTACCGTCACAGCCGGCATGCCTGCGTAAAAATCAGACTCATAGGTACTCAAAACCTCCGCCCCTTCTGAATGGAGCAAGTCGCAGATAAGTCTGGCAGGATACCGTGTTCCTCTGTATACAAAACTGTTTTCCGTCCCGGAGGGAAGAGCATCCTCTTCTTCCACCCAGATGCCCAGAATATCCCGGAGCCTTCCGGGATATCCTCCCAGGATCACCAGGTCATGTTCATCCACGATTCCACTGAAGAATGTAGTGATAAAAATTCCCCCATTCTGTGTAAACTTCCGGATCTTTTCATCATATCCTGTCTTTGTCATATACAAAAGAGGAGCTGCCAGAACTTTATAGCTGCCAAGGTCATCTTCCGGTCCCACAATATCCACAGGAATGTTCAGGCTGTGAAAGGCTTCATAATAGTTCAGGACCTCTTCTTTGTACTTCAGTTCACAGCTGGGGCCTGCGGAACACTCAGCGGCCCACCAGTTATCCCAGTCAAAATACAAAGCCACTTTTGCTTCTGTCACTGCTCCCAGGGTCTCCTGTCCTATCTTTTCCAGCTCAGCTCCCAAAGCCTGAACCTCCCGGTAAACCCTTGTCTGATTGGTTCCCACATGATCGATCACTGCTCCATGGAGTTTCTCACATGCTCCCACTGTACGCCGCATCTGGAAAAACATCACTGCGTCTGCCCCGTGAGCCACCGCCTGATAACTCCAAAGTCTCATCACTCCCGGACGCTTCAAGGCATTATAAGGAAGCCAGTTGGTCACACTTGGTGTCTGTTCCATAAGCAGGAATGGCTGTCCTCCCTTGATGCCTCTCATAAGGTCATGGCTCATAGCAATCATTGCCGGTGAGTCCTCATTGGCAGGATAATTATCCCAGGATACCACATCCAGATATTTTGCCCACATCTTATAATCCAGGCCTTTATAAAATCCCATCAGATTAGTTGTAATGGGGATGTGAGGCGTGATCTTTTTAATAGCCTCATACTCCAGCCGGCAGCATTCCAGGATGCTTTCTGAATTAAATCTTTTATAGTCCAGAGTGATCCCCTGAAACTGGCTCCGGTTCTCTTCAAAATGCTCGCTGAGCAGATTAGGAAGGACAATCTCCTCCCAATCATAAAAGGTATGTCCCCAGAAGGCCGTATTCCAGACTCTGTTCAGTTCCTCAAGAGTCTTATATTTTTTCTTCAGCCAGACCCGGAAAGCCTTCTCACAGTTCTCACAGTAGCACTCTCCACCGTACTCATTAGAAATATGCCATGCGATAATATTGTCGTAATCTTTATAACGCCGGGCCAGCTTCTGGGCCAGACGCAGGGAATACTTCCTGTAGGTGGGACTGTTTGGGCAGGAATTATGTCTGCCCCCGAATTTACGTTTCATTCCGTTAAAATCCCTGCGGAGGATATCCGGATATTTTTTCGCCATCCAGGCAGGATGCGCTCCGGTAGAAGTAGCCAGACACACCTGAAAACCATTCTCCTTAACCATATCCATGATCTCATCCAGCCTTGAGAAATCATACTCCTCCTCAGAAGGCTGAAGAGCCGCCCAGCTGAACACGTTTAAGGTCAGGGTGTCAATATGGGCTTCTTTCAAAAGTCTCATATCTTCTTTCCAGATTTCTTTCGGCCATTGTTCCGGATTATAATCTCCTCCGTATAGGATCTTCTTTATTTTATTATAAATCATAATCTGTACCTCCTGCAAAAAAATATCCCGGGAGAAATGCTTCCGGGATATTTTTTATTCATTTATTCAGCTGGTGTCTCTGTAGTCTCAGCTTCTGCTGTCTTGCCTTCCGGATAGTTTTCTGCGGATTCCTGTCTTGCTGCAGTCCAGTCATCTGCATTCTGCATATCAACTTCAAGGACATCTGCATAGCCCAGTCCTTCTGCAGTATCCTGCATGTTCTTAAGGAGACTGTCAAAGTCAGAATCATTTTCAGCAAAGATCATCTTCCAGGAATTGTCGATAACTGTTGCCTTGCATTGTCCACGGATGGTAGTAATATTGGAATCAGCTTCCGGTACTGCATAACTGGAGCCCGGAGCTACTGCAAGCATATTGTTGTTTTCCAGATACTCCATAGTAGAGGAAGCGCCCATATGCTCTGCCCAGTCTTTATCCAGAGGTGTCTGATTATTGGCAATGGTAGTCTCCCAGGTCTGGTAGTCGTATGCCTCTCCCGTTGCCGGATCAATGTCTTCCAGGTTCACTGTCTTAAAGTTCAGGGCAGATACGCCGTCTTTCCAGTTGCCGCCGCCATACTCTTCCGGTACTTCCACATCATTCATAGGAAGCGCCTGTTTGCCAAAGTCTGTAAGGACCGGCTTGCCTTCCTCGTTCATTTCCCATGTAAGGCCTTCAATACCAGCGGCGCCGTTTGCCTGTCCATTCAGACGGATTCCTTCCGGTGAATAAAGCCAGTCAATGAAGTCAGCCATTCTCTGGGGATCTTCCGCATTGCTGCCGATAGCAATGATCTGAGTTGAGTTGCCTTCCGGACAGCTTCCGTAGGAGAAGATCTTCATATCTTCAACAGGAGCAAACATAAAGCCTCTGCCGGCTTCTTTGTTCTCTGCCGTATTATACAGGTTCTGGCCTACCCATGGCCATGGGCAGTAGAGTACTTTTCCGTTTGTATATTTTGCAGACCAGGTATCATAGTTCTGTGTGGTAGAATCCGGATCTACAAGACCTCTCTGGTTTGCCTCATAGAAGAAATTCAGAACATCTACATAGATTGAATCATCATCAATGATGCTCTGTTTTTCCGTTCCATCTGCGCTTAAAAGAACAAATCCAACTTCATCAAATCCATACATACAGCATGGCTGTTTTGCATTGTTCATCATATTGTCGTCCCAGTCTTTAAACAGGGAAATGGCATAAATATCATCAGAGCCTTCCTGCTCTCTTGCCATTTTCTGCATATCCTCCAGAACATCCAGGAAATCATCCAGATTTTTCATCTCCGGATATCCCAGCTGTTTGTAATAATCCCAGCGGATATATGGTCCAAAGGTAGGTTCAAGACCTTCGCTGGGCTCTGTTGCGGCATCTGAGGATACAGAGTTGGGGAACGCAAACATGCCTTCTTCTGAGAGTCCTTCATTGGTCACCTCAATGGCGTCTCCATAGTTGGCTACAATATCTTTTCCTTCCATCAGATCTGTAGCGTCCATAACAAGCCCTGCTTCCACTACATCATTCAGTTTTCCATTGGAAGTATTGATCAGGACCAGATCTCCCAGTTCTCCTGCCGCAGAGCGGGTCTGATACAGGGTCTGTCCGCCGCCGGCTACATTCGGGGCGATGATGTTCAATTCCATATTGAACTTATCCTTTACGATCTTTGCAAACCATCCGCTCTGGATCCCCTGATAGTTAGCAAACTCATCATATACGTCTACCGTAATAAAGTCTTCGTAGTTTCCATCTTTCGATCCTGTGTTTTCGGCTTTCTTTTCTCCTCCGCCGCAGCCGGCAAGAAGAGATGCCGCCATTGCAGTACACAGTAAAGCACTGATTAATTTCTTTTTCATAATACGCTCCTTTTCTTAATTTTAATATACCAAACATCAAATGGTAAAGTTATAATTCTGTTTTTCATAAGTTTCTCATCCCTTAACAGAACCAATCATAATACCTTTTACAAAGAACCGCTGGAACATGGGATAGATGCAGAGAATAGGAAGCACTACCACTACCGATACAGTCATCTGTATGGAAGTTCCAGTCTGCTGGGTAGCCAAAGCCGCGGCACTTACCGCGCCGGCGCCGCTGTTCCGCACCATTGCCGCAAGGGAGCTTGCCTGGTTGATGTAAGTATACAATAAATACTGAAGGGAATACAGTTTCTGATCTGTAATATAGATCAGGGTGTCCTGGTAATTGTTCCACTGGTTTACAGCGGCAAAGATTGCCACAGTTGCCAGGATCGGGGTGCATGTAGGAAGGATGATCTTATAGAAGATCTTAAAGATTCCTGCTCCGTCGATCTCCGCCGCCTCCTGAAGAGCCTTTGGAAGAGATTCCACATAAGTCTTCACCAGGATGATATTAAAGGGCTGGATGATCGTGGGGATCACATATACCCAGAAAGTATTGGTCAGATGCAGGTTTTTCATTGTGATAAACATTGGAATAAGTCCGGCGTTAAAGTACATCGTGATCACAATGAATCTGTACCAGAACTTTCTCTTCCACATCTTTTCCTGCGTGAACATAAAGCCCAGAAAAGCTGTGGCAATAACGGTAAGCGCGGTTCCAATGACTGTCTTTCCCACAGAAACAAGAGCTGCTGTGCCAAGTCCTTTCAGTTCCAAAAGTGCCTTATAATTTTCAAAGTGAATTCCTTTTGGAAGGAAATTGATCGCACCTGCAGCGCTTAGGTCATTGGCGCTTAAGGTATTGATCACCATATAATAGAAAGGATAGATACAGATCAAAGTAAAAATCCCGAAAACTGCATAGTTGATAATGTTAAAGGACACGTCCCCGGCAGTGAGTTTTTTCTTTTTAAAATTCATCTTTCTCTCTTTCCTCCTTTCTAAATAATGGATTCTCCGCGTGTCTTCTTGGATACCACGTTACATATGGACAGAAGCACCACGCTGATAATACTCTTGAGCATACTGATGGCAGTTGCCAGTGAATAGCTGCTGCCTGTCATACCGATGTTGTAAACATACAGATCCAGAACCTGAATATGCTCCTTGTTAAATGAGTTCTGGAATACAAAGTACTGATCCAGGCCATTATTCAGGAAATTGGAGATCGCCATCATCAGCATAATAAAGAATGTTGGCAGCAGAGCCGGCAGCGTAATGTGCCTCATCAGCTGAAAGCGTCCCGCGCCGTCAATGCTGGCCGCCTCGTAAAGCTCCTGATCGATTCCTGCGATGGATGCCAGGTAAACAATCGCTCCCCATCCAAGGCCTTTCCATGTGTTCCACAGAAGCATCCACAGATATGTATGGGCATCACTGTCCAGGAACTTGATGGGTTCCGTTATGATCCCCGCATTCTCCAGCAGGCTGTTTACCATACCGGTTGAAGAAAACAATGCGAACGCCACTGAATAAACAAGCACCCAGCTTATAAAGTTGGGCAAAGTCGTAAATGTCTGGACAAACGACTTAAACTTTTTGCACTTAATCTCATTCAGGAAAATCGCGAACCCAAGAGGAAGGATTGAAGTCACAATTCCCAGTAAACTCATCGCAAATGTGTTCTTCATAACCTGAATCAGCTGTGCCACCTGTGTTTCGTTGGTAAAGAGCATCTTGAACCACTGCAGTCCTACGAATTCGCAGTCTGCAAGGCTTCTGGGCGGTTTGTAATCAAAAAACGCATAGATCCATCCATGCAGCGGAAAATATGAAAACAAAAACGCCAGGATCAGAAACGGCAGAATCCAGAGAAAATATTTGAAGCCGCTTTTTTTTGCCGTTCTGCTCTGAGGCATGCTCTTTACAGCAGTATTGCCTTTTTTCATTTTCCCTACCTCCTATCTCAACTGCTTGTCTGGATTTATCCTAGCACCTGGATTTTAAAAAGAATACCGGAATAATTCATGCTTATTTCATGTTTAAATTAGATTTTTTTTATATTTTTCCGGAAAATATCTATTTTTTTCCGTATTTCAGTGCGATTTTTTATGGTAGTCAATTTATTTTTCCCTTTATATATTAAGTACATCAGGAATTATCTGATGAGAATATTTAATCATAAAAAATAGGAGGGATCATTTTCTATGAAAACAACGCTGGCTAACCCTGTGCTTGATTTTATCAACACACTCTGTAATTTTGTGGTACTGAATCTAGTATTTCTTATTTCCTGTCTGCCGGTGATTACCATTGGCACAGCCCTTTCTTCTCTATATTATGTAACGCTGAGAGAAGCCCGGGGAGAATACGGGTACCTGGTGCGTACCTATATAAAGGAATTCCGTAAAAACTTAAAATCCGGCACTGCTGCTTTTGCCGTCCTTTTTGTGATCGGAGCTGTCATTCTTTTTAATCTGGCGTTCTGGTTTAACCTGGGAGGGATCCCGGCAGCAGTGATTACCGGACTCATGGCTGTGGGAGCGATTGTCTGGCTTTTTACTTTTACTTACACCTTTCCTTTGATCGCCAGATTTAACAATTCCACGAAGCAGACTCTGATCAATGCCTTTTGTCTGATGATGAGCAATGTAAAGGCAACCCTGGCTCTCCTGCTCATCTATGCTATGGTGCTTTTCCTCTGCGTCTTCCTGGCTCCCATGAAGCTGATGATGGTACTTTTCGGATTTGCCTTCATTGCTTACTGCCAGTCTTTTGTATTTAAAAAGGTATTTGAACCCTATGAAAAAGAGCTGGAAAAAGCAGAAGAACAGAAAAGAGAAGAAGCTGCTTTGAATATCAGCCTTTAAGAAGTAAAGATTTTTAATAAATGGAGGAAATTCACATGAAATTCGGATACTTTAATGATCAGGACAAAGAGTATGTCATCACATCTCCCGCTACTCCCCTTCCATGGATCAATTACCTGGGAAACGAAAACTTTTTCTCCCTGATCTCTAACACCTGCGGAGGCTACAGCTTTTATAAAGACGCAAAGCTCCTCCGCCTTACCCGCTACCGCTATAACAATGTGCCTGCGGATACCAACGGCCGGTACTACTTTATCAAGCACCGGGGCACGGTATGGACCCCGGGATGGCAGCCTGTAAAAACTCCCCTGGACTCCTATGAGTGCCGCCACGGACTGGGCTACAGCAGATTTCTTGCTTCTAAAAACGGGATCCGGGCAGATCTCACAGCCTTTGTTCCTCTACATGAATCCTGCGAGATAAACCGTTTCGTGCTGACAAACGACAATGCCTCTATAGAGACACTGGACCTTACCTCTTATGTAGAATTCTGTTTCTGGAACGCAGTAGACGACTCCACAAATTTTCAGCGGAATCTGAGCCTGGGAGAGGTGGAAATCCACGGCTCCGAAATCTACCACAAAACAGAATACAGAGAACGCAGGAACCACTTTGCCTATTATACGGTGAACGCGGAAATTGACGGCTTCGATACAAGCCGTGATGATTTTCTGGGGGTTTATGGAAGCATTGAACATCCAAAAAATGTCTGGGAGGGCACTGCCGGAAATTCTGTGGCCAGCGGAGGAGCAGTCATTGGCTCCCATCATCTGAAAGTCACACTGGCTCCCGGAGAATCCAAAAGCTTTATCTTCATCCTGGGCTACAGTGAAAATCCCTACGAAGACAAATGGGAAGCTCCCAACGTGATCAAAAAGGACAGAGCCCGGGAAGCCATGAAACGTTTTTCCACAGACCGTCAGGCAGAGGAAGCTCTGGCAGCTCTGAAAAAGTACTGGGAGGATCTCCTTTCCATCTATTCTGTAGAAAGCAAAGATGAAAAACTGGACCGGATGGTGAATATCTGGAATCAGTATCAGTGCATGGTTACCTTTAACATGTCCCGGTCTGCTTCTTACTTCGAATCAGGAACCGGCAGAGGCATGGGCTTTAGGGATTCCTGTCAGGATCTTCTGGGATTCGTACATCTGATCCCGGACAGAGCCCGTCAAAGGATCCTGGATATTGCGGCCACACAGTTTGAAGATGGAAGTGCCTATCATCAGTACCAGCCTCTGACCAAAAAAGGAAATTCCGATATCGGAAGCGGCTTTAATGATGATCCCCTCTGGCTCATTGCCGGGACCGCAGCTTATATTAAAGAAACAGGAGATCTGACGATTCTGGAAGAAATGGTGGATTTCGACAACGATCCTTCTCTGGCTCAGCCTTTGATGGAGCATCTGCGGCGTTCCTTTAACTATACTCTGACTCACCTTGGCCCTCATGGACTCCCTCTCATCGGACGGGCAGACTGGAATGACTGCCTGAATCTGAACTGTTTCTCAAGAGAGCCCGGGGAATCTTTCCAGACCTTCGGTCCGTCAGAAGGACCGGTCGCGGAGTCTGTATTCATTGCAGGAATGTTTGTAAAATACGGACGGGAATACGCTGAGATCTGCCGGCTTACCGGACAGAAAGAAGAAGGGCTCCGTGCTGACGAGGCAGTGGAAAAAATGTACCAGACCGTACTGGACGCAGGCTGGGACGGAGAATGGTTTATCCGGGCATACGACGCCTTCGGAGAAAAGGTAGGATCTGATGAATGTGAAGAAGGGAAAATATATATCGAGCCTCAGGGCTTCTGTGTCCTGGCTGATATCGGCATTAGAGAAGGACATGCTAAAAAAGCTCTGGATTCTGTGAAGGAACGGCTGGACACTAAATATGGGATTGTCCTTCAGCAGCCTGCTTACACAAAATATTATGTAAATCTGGGAGAGATTTCTTCCTATCCCCCGGGATACAAAGAAAACGCCGGCATTTTCTGTCACAACAATCCCTGGGTATCCATTGCTGAGACACGGATCGGCCGGGGAGACCGGGCATTCCAGATCTACCGCAGGACCTGTCCCGCCTATATTGAGGATATCAGTGAGATCCACCGTACGGAACCTTATGTTTACTCTCAGATGATCGCAGGAAAAGACGCTCCGAAACATGGAGAAGCCAAAAACAGCTGGCTTACCGGTACGGCAGCCTGGACTTTTGTAAATGTGTCTCAGTATATTCTGGGCATCCGTCCCTCCTTCCGGGGCCTGGAGATCGATCCCTGCATTCCCTCTGATCTGGAAGAATTTACTGTGATCCGGAAGTACCGGGGAGCTGAATATCACATTCATGTACAGAATCCAGACCATGTACAGAAAGGAATCCGTTCTGTAAAAGTCAACGGAAAACCTGTGGAAAACACCTGCCTCCTTCCATCAGAAGGTATAAAAAAATATACAGTAGAAGTCCTTATGGGCTAGATACTGTATCACTTGCATTTCAAACAGAGCTGCCCTAAATTGATAGGGCAGCTCTGTTTACCTTTATTCCTCGTTCTTTCCTTCCCAGAGGCTCTGATAGGAAATGCTTTCTTCTTTGTCCTCATACTGGACAGTAAGTGCATCTCCCTGGGAAATGTCCTGAACGGTTCCGTCTCCTTTCTGGATCTTGTTTTCTTCTAAAAACCGGAAGGTATAATAGCAGCCGTTTTCTTCAGGCTCATCTTCTCCGTTATAATACTGACGGATCAGGATCTGATTCTCTCCTGTCTCCTCCACTTTCAGAGAGACTCCCAAGATCTCCGGATAAAATCCCAGGATCACATTTCCGGAATCATCTTTTTCCCAGGTCATCTTCACCTCATCAGACTGTGCAGGAGGATTCTCCAGTGCCTCCCGGGCCAGATCTGCCAAAGAAATGGTCTCTGTCCGATCTTTGTATTTAATGGTCAGCACTTGGTCTTCACTAAAATCCATATTCTGGCCGTCTAATCCCATAGCTGTGTCTTCGTCAATAAACGTACAGCTCCAGTAAGCGTTGGCATTATAGGCTTTTGCAAAGGGGGCCAGCTTACCTTCCACTATGGTAATGGTATTGTCTTCTCCAGTTTCTGCGTAAAGCCTGCTGTTCTTCTTCTCCGGAGAAAAGCGAATGGAGGCAACCCCGTCCCAGGTCTCTATGGTCATCTTCACGTCTTCAGAATCTGCCGTCCAGGTCCTCCCGTAATACAGAAAGCCTCCTCCAAAGATCAGGCCGCAGATCAGAACTGCTCCCACTGCTGCCAAAAGAATTTTTCTCCTGGTCTTCTGCCTCAGCTTCCGAAAAGGCTGTATGGCCTTTTTATTCTTCACAGGCTGCGCCTCACCTGCAATGTCCTCTTTCATCTCATCTAAATATTCTCTGCATTCCCTGCATTCTCCCAGATGCTCTTCGATCAGCTGGTTGCTCTCCCTGCTGGTCAGACCGTCTATGTAGCTGGGGAATAAGTCCCGGATAACTTCACATTTTATCTTCATATCTTCTCATCCTTTCACTAATTTTTGTTTGGCCCGGTAAAATGTCACCCTGGCCCAGTTTTCATTCTTTCCAAAAATGTCTCCGATCTCCCGAAAGGAGAACTCTCCCGTCAGTCTGAGAAGTACGACTTCCTTCGCGGTTTCCTCCAAAACATGAACTTTCCGGAACAATTCCATCTTTTCTTCCCGGATACATAATTCCTCTTCCAGGGCTGCCTTGGGGGAAACAAGATTCTCATCTAACGGACTGGTTTCTTTTCTTTTTCTCCGGTCCAGTTCCTGGTACCAAAGATGCTTGGCGATCTGGCAGAGCCAGGTAGACACCTTACAGGAGCCGTCATACTTTCCTGCGCCTTTCACTGCCTGGTAAAAGGTTTCCTGGGTCAGCTCCTGGGCCGTCTCCTCCTCATAGCACAGTGTCATCAGGTACTTGAACACTGGATTTGCGTACTCTCTGTATATGGAGTCCATATCCATCATCTTGTTTCTCACCTCCTTTACCCATATATCCAAAAAAGAGCAGATTCGTTACATACATTTCTAAAAAAATAAAAATTTTTCTGACTGCCGGGCATCTTCCTCTTTTAGACTGCCCCGGACATAAACTGAGACGGATATATAAACTTTAAAGCTGCTGCTCCATTGTCTGTATTATCCGTCTCCTTTTCTGTCAGGAAATTTTTAAGCTGTTTCTGCCTGCATTTTCATTCCATTACTTCCTGATAAGTAGCATGTTTTTCCAGCAGCTGTGTCATCTTAGCCATAGCGCTTACATCTCCGATCAGGATCACACCGCAAAGCCGGTTATTCAGGAAATAATATTTCCGATACTGTTTTTTGCCCATGTCTTTAAATTCCACAGTTTTATATACCAGATTGGAATTCTTTCCATTATCTCCTGCTGCAAACAGGGCGGTTCCCATACCATGGAAATTCAGGGCCGCAGATACCCCTTCGTAAACAAGAGGTTCTCCTGCCGCATTGGCGCCGGCAACCTTGCCCTGCTCCATAGCCTGGGGCCAGATAGCATAATTGATCCCCTGGTACTGAGCGCAGTCGCCGCAGGCATAAATATCCGGAATGCTGGTTTCCATATGCTCATTGACAACTACTGCCCGGTCAGTTTCAATCCCTGCCTGACTTGCCGCTGCAATATTAGCCCTTACTCCTGCAGAAACGATCACCAAATCGGCCGGGAAGATTTCTCCCCCTGCCAGCTGTACTCCTGTCACATGCTCCTCTCCCAGGACTTCCGTGATCTGGGCTCCTGTATGGATCTGGATATCCTTCCCTTCGCTGATCAGCTTCAGCATATCTGCCGCTCCCTGATCCAGCTGTCTTCCCATCAGAAGGGGAGCCGCTTCCAGAACCGTTACATGACATTTCGCTTTCTTCATTTCCCAGGCAGCCTCCAGTCCCAGAACACCGCCGCCGATCACAACAACATTCTTCACCTTCGGAAGCATAGCTCCGATCTTCTTTGTATCCTCAAGACGGCGGATGGAAATAACTTCCTTTTTATCCTTTCCTTTAATAGGAGGAATAAAGCATTCGGATCCAAGGGCGTAGATCAGTTTCGTATAGGTCAGCTTCAACCCGTCACTCAGGATCACTTCTTTATTTTCTGTGTCAATAGCCTCCACCTGTTTTTCCAGAAGCAGACGTATCTTGTTTTCTTCATACCAGCTTTCATCTTCAATAGCAATCTGTTCCCCGTCCAGTTCTGCCATAATAGACTTGGTCAGCATAGGACGGTTGTAAGGACGGTAAGGCTCATCAGAGATCATGATGACAGAACCTGTCCTGTCTCTCTCCCGGATAGCAGAAGCTGCGTAAAAGCCTGCAGCTCCTCCGCCCAGGATCACATAGAAATTCTTCGTGTCTTTCCGGTAAGAACTCTCTTCCACATCCACCGGTACAAAGTTCTCTTTCCCCACGCCGCAAACCGGGCATACCTCCAGAGAAGCGTCAAAAATTTCTCCGCATACCAGGCATTTCACCAGTTTTTTCGGTCCTGTAGATTTCTTCACATTCTCCTTATTCTGCAGGAGGCAGCCAAAATTATATCCGTAATCGTGAGCATCAATAAGGTTATCCTGGCTTGGCTTAAACTTTACCCGGAATCCTTCGTCAGGCACTCTCATCTTCAGCTGTTTCAGTCTCTCAATAAGGTGCGGCACTGCCTCTCCGCTCCAGCCATAGCTTCCAAAAGCGCTGGCCAGCTTGCCTCCATGGGTTCCTGCGAAGATAGAGGTAGTCAGATCCCAGATGGGCTTTAAAGCTTCTCCTACAATAGTAGGAGATCCCAGAAGGAATCCGTCGGCAAATCCCAGCTCTTCCAGTACCTTTGCCTGATCTGCTTCCACCATGTCGTAGCACCGCACATCAATGTCTCCGCTTTCCTGGATTCCCTTAGCTATGGCTCCTGCCAGCTCCTTTGTATATCCATAGGCGCTTACATAAGGAATGATCACTGTCTTTTTCTTATTTGGATTGACCACCGTGCACCACTCCTGATAGGTATCCAGGATAAAATCGATGCGTGTATCCAGAACCGGTCCGTGGCCGGTACAGATCATAGAGATATCCAGTTCCCGGACTCTTTCCAGGGCCTTTAACATATAGGGCTTAAAGGGCCCGATAATATTGTCAAAATAATACTTTGTGGCTCTCATGTAACCTTCCTGATCTGTAACCTTGCTCAGGAGGATATCCTTAAATCCATAATGGGAGCCGAAAGAATCACAGGTCACCAGGATCTGCTCTTCTTCTATATAAGTATACATCGTATCCGGCCAGTGAAGATTGGGCACGATCAGGAATTTCAGCGTCTTGTCTCCGATCTTCATTTCCTGGTTGTCCTTTACAGGAAGAGCCGTAAACTCCCCGTTGACGATCTCCTTCAGGAAATTAATGGCGCAGCCTGTAGCAATGATCTTTAAGCCGGGATTGATCTCCAGAAGCTTCTCTACACTTCCCGCATGATCCGGCTCTGTATGGTTCACCACCAGATAGTCGATCTTCTCCACATCTGTGATCTGCTTCAGCTCTTCCAGATATTCATCAAAGAACTTGGCCTTGGCAGTCTCAAATAAAATAGTCTTGTCTCCGGCTTTCATCACATAGGAGTTGTAAGTCGTTCCAAATTCCGTGTACATGATAATATCAAATACCCGGAGCTTGTCATCTACAATACCTGTCCAGTAAAAATTATCTCTCAGTTTCAGCGTTTCCATCTTGAACCTCCTCCAGTTTTTTTCAGTGATTGTTCCCTGTAATTATCCGCTTATGCAAAGAATCAGCCGTTTCCTCCCGTTGGAATAAATAACAGGACCTCCGCTTTAGAAAACATTTTTCCAAACCCCTTCTTTTATCTTTTTCCTTCCAACCCGAACAGGCTGTCCAGTTTATCATAGTTCCTGTCATCGGCGTGAAAAATATTTATATGATTCCAGTCGCAGCTTCTGTCTGTGAATGCCGGATATAAAAATCCCCAGAAAGGTTTATCCGGTTCATACTCATCAACAAGAGGGCATAAGGCGCAGATCAGGTATTCATAAACTTCTTCCGACTCCCACTGCCTTTCTTTATCCGACGTTTTCACAGGCACATCATACCGATCATGGAATACCAGAACCCCATAAGGTTCTCTGGGCTGATAGTTCTCCATGATTCTGTCATAGAAGGTGTCCATCAGCGCGTCATTCTTTAATCCGCATTCTTTTACCGCACTCAGAAGCCGGAACAGTTCCTGCCCTTTCCCGGCGGCTTCAATTTTATATTTCTTCAGCTGCACATTGGTTTTTGAAAAAGGAATGGTCTTGGCGATCTCCAGGTTCTTTGCCTTATCCTTCTGGGACAGCTTTAAAAAGTTTATATTAAAGCTTCCGTCGAAATCTCCCTCCTGATCCACATAGCAGCCTGCGATCCTGGTAAAGGAGGTTCTGGCGGGAGTCATCCTTCTGGTCAGCTCCAGCATATCTTCTCTATTGATATTCTCACTAATCTTTTCCATAAAATTAAATTCCTGTCTTTCTTTTTGGCTATATCCCAGCCTGGCTTTGAAGCATAGATAAATAGGACGTCCTGACCGTGTCGGAAATCTGATAGCCCATTCCCTTCAGAATATCTTCTATGTGCCCAAGGGCCTGTTCTCTTTTCTCCTCCCTGTCAGTCAGGATCTCCAGTTCCAGAAAGTCCCCAAGGCCATGTACAGAATCCAGACAGGCCGTCACAGATTCTTTCACCAGCATCCTTCTTACTTTGATCACTTCAGGCTCCACCGGCCTATAACCTATTGCCTGAAGGATCTCCCTGCAGACGTTTCCGTCTTCCACTTCTGTTTCCAGTTCCTTCCTGGTCATGGTCCGGTCATCCAGCTTCCGCCCTTTGAAATTCATCTGAGCCCGGGTCTTCCCTGTAAGACAATCCCTGGTTTCCCGGACACGGAGAGCCTCTTGGCCGGCCCGGATCTCTCCCCGGTCATTGTCAAAATACCGGTCCCGTTCCTCGATCAGACTTTCTTCCCGGAAGCCGGACTCCAGAAGCTTTTTCCTGATTTCTTCCAGATTTTGAACCGGAAGCTTAATTTCTACCTCAATCATAGCTTTTTCTCCTGTAGGCTCATCTATTCAGCTGGCAGCTCATTTCATACCATGGTATGCCGCCCCAGGCAGACCGGGACAGTCCCTGCCCGGTAAATCCCATTTTTTCATACATCGGGATCTTATCCTCCAGGCAGGTAAGAATCGCCTTCTTTCTGCCCCGTTCCCTCTCCTTTTGCAGATACCGGCTCATCAGCTCCTTTGCTACTCCCTGTCCCCGATACTCCGGGAGCACATCCAGTCCAAGAAGTATGACATTCTTTCCTTCAGGCTGATACAGGGTGTTATCATAGAAGAATTCATCCCTGAACCGTTCTTCGTCTGTAGCCAAGCCGCATAAAAACCCCGCAAGCCGTCCCTTTTCCCGGTCAACTGCCACCAGAAACAGCTCCGGAGCTGCCGCTGCCCGGTCTTTCATCATTTTCTCTGTACATGCCTCATTAGGAGGAAAACAGATCTGTTCGATTCTTGCTGCCTGATCCCCTTCCTCCGGATGGATGTACCGAAACTCAAAGCGCTTCTCCAGCTTGCAGGAGCCGGAAAACTCTTTGATATACTTATCTGTCTCCTTCATAATAGTTTCCAAAATCTCCAGATCCCGGAATACATCCCCGGTCTCCATGGAATGATTTGCCTGTTCAGTCAGATACAGGGGCAGCCCTCGTTTCTCACACTCCGCTGCGATCACATCCGTCTCTGCCCAATCGTCTCCTGTTCCATGAAAAACAATTCCTTCTCTGCCGATTGCCTGAAAAGAAGCCGCCACCGGAGTATAAAAAACATGCCCCGCTCCGATCTGGTTCCCGGCGTCATAAGAAGCGGCCACCGCCGTCCCGATACTTTTGGAGATAAACAGCACCCGGTCATAAGAGGAAAAGTCCACTTCCGACAATCCTGCCGTCACATTGGCAAGAGCCTGTTCATAGGCGTCATACATCTTTTTTTCATCTCCCTTAATGCCGGAAGGCAAGGTTCCATAATCTGCACAGACAATCTCATATCCATACTTTCCTGCAAGCTTTCTGCTATAGTATAAAAGGGGCTTGTCTACATGATAACCCACCCCCGGAAAGATTACTGCAATCCTCTTCTCCATAATCTCTGCTCCTCTGTTTATTATTATCTCCATTATACAGCTTTTCCCCAAAAATGCCATACAAACCCTGCATTATCCAAAGGCAGGAACCAAATCAGGGATATTTATACATTTTAAGCCGTACTCGGCAAATTCCCATAAAATGTACAAATATCCCTGCGTCTTCTTTACTTTCTGCCTCTTTATATTCTTCCGCGTATTTCCCTGCATCTGCACAGCTCCATAATCTATTTCCCTTCCTGTTTTAAAACCCGCAGATAATGATTCGCTTCCCGAAGCACATGATCCGCCAGAAGGGGAAGGATAATAGAGCGTATATCGCATTCCGTAATCCCTTTTGTCCCCGCAGCTTTAAAATCCCGGTATTTTTTTGTAGTTTCCAAGGTTTTCCTTGTAAGGCCCTTTATAGCTCTGCAGTCCTGGTTCCTGGCCTCCTCCAGCAGCCGGCAGTAATCCCCGGCAAAGGTATCCGCTGTTTCCACCAGTTCACACTCCGTGGGATCCAGAAGCCCCCGTATGAACAAAGCATGCTCCATCATGATCTGGTTCCAGAACAGCTCTGTCTCCATGATATTTTCTGTTGAAACACATTTTCTTTCCTCCAGCATGGAGACCGTCTGCTGATATAATTCTGCTTCCCGGATAATATGCTGGAGCAGCAGGGGATAGTTAGCTGTATACAGCCTGCATGAGACAACTTCCTCCAAGATCTGTTTTTTAAACATGATCAGCCCCTGAAGTAAGCGGAACACACGCTGGTTTAACTGGCGTATCTGCCAGACCATTCTTTCATCTGCACATTCTCTGCAGTCTGCCCCCAGTCTCTTCTCCGCCTGAGTAATCCGGGAATCAATGGGAAATTTGGGCAGTTCTTTTTCACTCAGCGGCTTAAATTTTAGACTCTACTTTGGGAAAACTGATCTTCATCTCAAATCCCTTTCCCCTCTCAGACCAGGCTTCCAGCCCAAGGTTCAGATCATTTGCCATCTTCTTAGACAGATACAGACCCATTCCTGTAGCTTTCTTTTCTGGATCTGTGGAATCCCCGGTAAAGCCTTTTTCAAAGATGTACGGCATATCGCATTCTTTTACTCCGATGCCATTATCCCGTATGTGCAGAATATCTTTTGTTTCCCCGGATTCCAGGGTGATCTTAAGCTTTGGCTGGTTTTTGCCGGTCCCCTTCCCGGGATTTTCTGAGGCGTCAGACTGATTCCAACAGTATTTCACTGCATTGCTCACAATCTGTCCGATCAGGAACCGGATCCCTCTCCGGTCAGTAAATACTAATATAGAAGGTACCTGGAGACTGACCTGGAAGTTTTTCTCTGTCAGAAGCAGACTATAATCTTCCAGAACTTCTTCAATGCATTCCTTCAGATCTGTATACTCAAAAAAATAATCCTTTCTGCCGCTTTTGAGCCGGGCGTAATAAAGGATCTGGCTGATGTGCTCCTGAAGCCGGCTGCGGATATATTCCAGCTTAAAAGCAACAGGAGCCGGGATTTCCTCTCTCTGGTTATCCAGCACCATCGTGAGAAGAGACAAAGGAGTCTTTGTCTCATGAGCCCAGGCTTCCACGTATTCTTCATAGTCTTCAGCATCAGCTTTTGCCCTGCTGCATGCCAGATCCTTTTCCCTGAGTACAGTTCCCAGCAGGCGGACCGACTCCCTCTCAGGCTTACTGACTATCCTGAGCAGATCTTCTTCCTTTATAAGATCCGGATTATCTAAAAAAGCCCGGAAAGCCTCTTCTCTCCTAAGTTCTCTGTTTCCCAGCACAACAGCCGTCCCCGTAAACAGCAAGACTGTCCCAAGGAGGATCATCGGAAGCAGCACCTCAAAAGCCTCTGCCTCAGAAATCCAGAGCAAAAGTGCAGCCATAGCGTCCACCCCCAGAAGAAGAAAAAGCCACGGAAGGTATCTGCATAAGCAGGATACCCTCCGTTTTATGTTCCTTATTATTTTTTCCATTATATCCCCCTTCAAAGTTTCCGATTCTCTTCTGTCCCCTCAGCCAGCCGATACCCGATACCCCGGACCGGGATGATCTTCTGGGTCATACCCAATCCTGTCATGGTCTTCTTAAGCCTGGTAAGATTCACCTGCAGAGCATTTTCATCAATAAACTCTGTGGTTCCCCATACTGCCAGGCACAGCGCTTCTTTCGTCACCGTCCGGTCTCCCCGGGAGAGAAAAGTCTCCAGCAGTTTTCCCTGATTCCTTGGAAGAACTGCAGAATGATTATGGACATATACCGTATAAGTCTGCCGGTCCAGGAGAAAACCAGGGCCTTCCAGAAGATTTTGCCTTCCCTCATAGCGTTTCAGAACATTTGACACCCGGGCAAGAAGCCGTTCTCTACGGCAGGGCTTTGTCAGATATTCATCTGCGCCCAGCTCAAGAGCATGAAGTTCATCCTTCATCTGATCCCGGGAGGTCAGCACAAGAACCGGAAAAGGACTTCTGCCCTTTATCTCCCGGCAGATCTGGAATCCGCTGATACCCGGAAGATTCAGATCCAGCACCGCCAGATCCGGGGATAGCATTTCAAGCTGATCCGCAACTCTGTCAAATTCCCGGATCTCTTCTACTTCATATCCTGCTTTCCTGAGCATTAAAGCCAGTTCCTCACGCATCAAAGGCTCATCCTCCACAACTGCGATTTTCTTCATTCCTTATATCCACCTCCCGGTCTCCTGCTTTCAAAATTCCTGCCGTGCCTCAGAGACTGTGCCGCCTACTCTTCTCTCTCCGGCTCCATAAGCGTCAGCAGGTACCGGCTGCTGGAACGCTTCACAGCGGTCATATAGATATATTCTACCACACAGAGCACCAGAATCATAGCCGCCGATATTACCATCAGTTCTTTTACTGACCCCTGGGTCCTGGAGGAAAGCAGACCGGAAAACAATGCTCTTACTCCAAACAGGCTGCTGACCGCCGCTGCGAGAACCGGGATGCCGAAATACCAGTTAATCTGTTTATCTGCAGATCCGCGCAGAGTTTCATACACCGCCCCAAGCCGGATCAAGGTTTTATACCGCCGGTTGGCTTTCTGCTGGTTCATCAGGAACTGGACCCCGATCACTGTATTGGCCACAATGATGAAAATAATAGCCAGATAGATGGTGAGGTAGCTTGCCGCGGCTATATAGAAAAGCTGGCGGCCCATATTCTGGAGATAGCTCTCATAGTTCAGGCCCGTATCATCAAGTCTGTGGTTCATTTCAGAAATCCTTTCCAAAAGGCTGGCGCTTCCTGAACCACTGCTTTTCAGGATTCCATTTATATAGACATCGTACTGGTTCCGGGTATAATGAGCAAAAGTTTCGTCCGGAAGGATCAGGGCAAAGGACAAGGTGATCGACTGATCCGTCACCACCGCTGTGGTCTGAAGATCCCCGGTCAGCCAGACAGGATCTCCGTCCAGCTCTGTCTTTGGTCTTTCAGCAAGAATCTCATCCATGATCTTTATACGGCCGTCTGTAACAAACTCAGGATCCATATATACCGCCCCTTCCTTTTCCCCCAGTTCCAGCCGTGGAAGCCCTGCTGCGGAAAGAAGCTGATTGTAGCTGGACAGAGCGATCAGATGAGGATAATCTGCATATTCCAGATTATTCAGAAGCACATCTTTATCCTCTGAATCAGGAAGACTCCTGACACGGTCCATGATCTCATCCATTGTAAAAACATCTTCGTACTCCTCTGTAGTACGGATATGTCCGATCTTCATCTCAAACAGTTGTGAAAACTCTCCAGAGAGCCCCTTGTCATTCAGTGTGTCAAGGACTTTCCAGGCTTCCTGCTCCGGATTTTCTTCCTGAACCTCTGTTTCTTCCGGCATAAACGTATAATCCAGCACATGTTCCTCTGACTGTCCATAATAGGCAGCCATAGAGGCTCCCGCTCCGAAACAGCAGAGCGCCCCCAGAATCAGCAGGGAGCTGACAGCCATTGCGCCGGACCGGCGGATCACATTTTCCTGGAGCTGGCGCATGTTAAAAACATAAAGACGCCTGTCTCCCCTTTTTGACCTGATGATCAGCTCAAACACAAATCGAAGTCCGTAAAAAACAAGAAAGGTTCCCGAAAGTCCAAGAAGAAGGGTAAGCCCCATCACAGGAATTTCTCTCCACGCCGTCCCCCGGACCGCCAGATAATACGCTGTGCCAAGGCAGAACAAACCTCCGAAAAATGCCAGACCATAGGCGCCAGGCGAAAGCTGTACGGGGATTTCCTCCGGCCTCTCTGCCAGAAGAGAGCCTATTTCCTGCCGGCTGATCTTTGCGCTCAGTATCAGGAAGGCGGCAAATTTAATAGCGAAAAAACCTGCTGCTGTCAATAAGACCGCCTGAAGAGACAGTGTAAACTGATGTCCGATGATCCCCAGCCCCGCCAGACGTGCAGTCACCAGACTGATCACTTCAGACAGCAGCACTCCTGCGGGAAGTCCGATGAGAAGAGCCACAAGACTGCTGCCCACATCTTCCGCCAGAAGGAGTAAGAACAGTCTGTTCCGTGTCATTCCCATCATCAGATACATTCCAAATTCATGCCTCCGTCTCTCCAGCTGGTACTTACTGGCAAAATAGATCAGGAAAAACAGGATCACCAGAGTCATTACATAAAAAACAGGGATCAGGCTGAGGAGACGATTCACCGCATCGCTTTCCATCTCCCTGAGAAAAAGCATAATATCCTGCCTGGACAATGACAGTATAATGTAAAATGCTATGATCGCAATCAGCAGCATGGCAAAAAACAGCCCGTTCTCTTTCCTGCTTCTTCTGCTGTTGCGTCTGATCAGTTCAAAGAACATTTGCACTACCCCCTCCTAATTGTGCCATTACCTTCAGAATCCTCTTATAAAAATCCTGCTGGGTTTCCTCCGGAACATCCCGGCGGAGTTCATGGAAGATCTCCCCATCCTGGATAAAAAGAATTCTTTTACAGTAACTGGCCGCATTGGTATCGTGAGTCACCATGAGAATTGTTGCATTCTCATCCTGATTTAATCCTGCCAGCTTCTTCATGAGTATTTTCCCATTTCTGGAGTCAAGAGCCCCGGTAGGCTCATCTGCAAGAATGATCCCCGGATTCATGATCAAAGCTCTGGCGGCGGCGATCCGCTGCTTCTGTCCCCCGGACATCTGGGCAGGAAATTTCTCAAGGACCTCTGTAATCTCAAAATAAGACGCCAGTTTCTCTATCCTCTCCCTGCTCTCCTGATCCGATATATTATGCAGGGACATAGGAAGCATAATATTTTCCCTTCCAGTCAGATTATCGATCAGCTCAAAATTCTGAAACAGATAGCCGATCTCCCTTCCCCTGTATTGTGCCAGTTTCTTTCCTTTCAGAGACTGGATCTCCCTTCCCTTCATCCTGATCCTGCCGCTGTCCGGCTGTATCACCGTGGCAATACAGTTCAGCAGCGTTGATTTTCCAGAACCGCTGCTCCCCATAATGCCAAGAAATTCTCCTTCCATAACCTGAAGTGTAATTCCGTCCAGGGCTTTTGTCTGACTGCCCTGCTTCCCATAATATTTTCTTAAATTCTCAATCTCAAGAATCGTCTTCATGATCAGCACCTCCCTTGTTCTGATCTGATGATAACATAAGAGGAGAAAAGATAACACTTACAGCGAATGAAAGGTTTTCCGGCAAATGTCTGCTCGTGCAAGTGCGGCGGCCGCTTGCCGGGCGTATCTAATCGTTTCGGCTCCGCCTCACGATTACTGCGATAACGCACAGCTCGCTGCTTTGCTGCTCGCTGTACTTGCCCGGCAAATGTCTGCTCGTGCAAGCATGGCAGCCGCTTGCCGGGCGTATCGCACAAAAAAGAGAACCGTCCTCTGTTTAATGACAGTTCCCTTTCCCATCAGCTGCTATTCCTTTATGCCGTCACGCCCAAGATAATGCGGATCAGATTTTTGTCCAGCATGATCGTCCGGTTCCAGGGATTCACGATGATCCCCTTCACTTCTTCTGTTTTTAAGACTGCTTCAAACAGCTGTCTCATATTCCCCATAAAGGCGGACATAACCTTGTCCGCCTCTTTCATCCGGCGGCGGATCACTGTCAGAGTATGGGCAAGCATATCCTGGGTAAGCTCCTTTTTAAGGCCTTCAATGGCTGCCTCAATCTTTTCATTTCCCTGTAGCTTTTCGTCCTGCATTCTTTGTCTCCTTTTGCTGTATCCTGTAAAATTTCTATAAGGTCTGTTTTGGGCTGATATTCCTTCCTGTCCATCCCATCATATGCGACCATTCAAGGATAAAATGATTTAAATCCTGAAATGCCTCTTTCAGCTTTCTCTATCTCCGCTCTCTGCCTAGGATCAGCTTTACTGCCTGCTGCAAGTCTTCACTGAAGTCGGCCAGGTCATCAAAAGTAATCACTTCGAGTCTGATGAGCCTAACCATATCATATATAGCTTCAGATTTTCCCACATTCAGAATCACTCCCGGATGGCGCCTGTCAGCCTTGATCTGTTTGTCAAGCTCCCAGAATTTATCAGACGCCTTTTTATCCTGATCACTTAACAGACCAATATACTCATTTATCAGACGATCCATATAATTCTCCTGCCAGGCAGGTAATTTTTCTCTGAAAAGCTTCCAGTCTCTTTTTGATATTTCCATGGTTTCTCCTTTGATTCTAAATTTATTTTAGGCGTTTGCGAAACGCCAAAAGCCGCATAAACACGGCATTTTTTCTTGTTAAAAATAAAATATCTCCTCAAGGTTTATGGTAAAATAGAATTGCCTAGAAACTAATTA
>DWYL01000214.1 GCA_019118685.1 Candidatus Blautia merdipullorum | reverse complement strand
TAGGGAAGTGTTAGATAATGAATGAAAAAGTTTATAAAACCATGACCCGCTGCGGAGCGGGAAATATCGCTTTAGGAATCATTGTACTGGTAAGCGGCGTTGCCGCAGGAATTTTAGTGTTGATAAATGGTATTAAACTGTTGAAAAGAAAATCTGAAATTACATTTTAAGATCAAGGCTGCTCACGGGAAGCAGAGGCTCAAAGGCTTCCTGTTTCCGGGGCGGCCTGCTTTACATGGAAAAAAAGGAACTGTCTTGAAAGATCAGACAGGGATTTATATAGATAAAAGAGGTCAAAAAATTGAATAGAGAGACAAAGAAGAAAATTAAGACAGCAGGGGCAGTTTTGTTTGTGCTGTATATTCTTGCGCTGATTTATTTTCTTTTTTTTGCGGACAGGTTCGGACGCCTGGATTTCGCAGAAAGAGAATATCACTACAACCTGGTGCTCTTCCAGGAAATCCGAAGATTCTGGACATATAGAGAGCAGCTGGGCATTATGGCTGTAGCAGCTAATCTTCTGGGAAATGTTGTGGGATTTATGCCATTTGGTATGATCCTTCCTTTGATCTGTAAAAACGCAAGAAATTTTTTCTTCATCACTTTCTCTGGATTTGGGCTCAGTCTGTGTGTAGAAGTGATCCAGCTTATGACGAAGCTGGGATGCTTTGATGTAGACGATCTGGTAATGAATACCTTGGGTGCAGCGGCCGGATATGTGGTTTTTGCTGTATGCCATGGTATATACAAAAGGAAAAGAGGACGGAAATAATGGCGGTAAAACGATATAAATACTCTGTTACAAATAAAAAGTATGCGGCAAAAGGTGTGGTTTCTTCCGTCTGCGGAGGAATATCGGCAGGAATTTTTTGTGTTGCTTCTCTTTGCTCGCTGGCTTTTCATGGCAATGGGGGAATATACTTAGGTGCTATGGGTCTGGCAGCTTTCGGAATTTCTATCTATGGTTTCGCACTGGGGCTGAAAGGCTTTGCTGAGAAGCACAGAGATCAGAAATTCTGTAAGATCGGAGCTATGTTAAATGGCGTGATCATGATCATCTGGCTGGCACTATTTCTGGTAGGACTTTCCTGAACTGGAGAAAGGATGGGTAAAATGGACGAACGGCTGAAAAAACAGATGGACTTTCTATTGGAAGCAGATAAACTGAAATTTATCACCCGTCAGACTTATTTATCTGACGGAAAACGTAAAGAAAATGATGGAGAACACTCCTGGCATCTGGCTCTTATGGCAGTGCTGCTGTCAGAATACTCCAATGAAAAGATAGATTTGGTAAAGGTGATCACTATGGTCCTGATCCACGATATGGTGGAGATCGACGCGGGAGACACCTATGCCTATGACGCGGTGGGGAACCAGTCTAAAAGAGAACGGGAAGTAAAGGCAGCAGACAGGATTTTTAATATCCTTCCCCAGGATCAGGCGGAAAAGTTCCGGCAGCTTTGGGAGGAGTTTGAAGCTTATGAAACTCCGGAGGCAAAGTTTGCCCATGTATGTGACAATGTACAGCCGCTTATGCTGAACGACGCCACTGACGGACTGGCCTGGAGAGAGCATGATGTGAAAAAATCCCAGGTACTCCAGAGAAACCGGCGGACGGGAGAAGGCTCCCAGGTGCTGATGGAATATATCAACAGGATTTTAGATAAAAATGTGGAAAGTGGTAATTTAAAAAATGAATGATGAATTAATGCAGGAACGTTTTTCCCTGATGCGGGAAAGGATCAGCGAGATCCAAAAAGAAGAACTTGTAAAAGAACCTTACAGAGATTTTTTCAGGAAAACAGGTGACTTTATCCTGGAGATCTGCCAGGTGCACGACAGGATCCGGGAAGGCTGGCTGGAGAAGGCCTCTACGGAAGAGCTGAAGGAAAACAATCATAAGATGTACGAAGATATCCTTCCGGAACATTATGAAGAGTCTTACGGAAATCCTGCTTATGCCCAGAAAATCCTGGGCAGGGATTTTGGACAGCTTCTTAGCTTCCTCTATACAGAAGTAAGAGGGATGATCGTCTTTGCTTATGAGGATAGGCTTTTTGATATGACTGTGGCGATGGAGTTGTTTGTCCAGATCTATAATCTTTTTGAAGATCCGGAGGTTTCTCCCAAAGATGTGAAAGACGCTATTTACTGGTATGTCAGTGACTACAGCGATGAAATGGCAGGATACCGTGTCCGGGAAGGGGTGGATCCCTCTCTTGATTTTGCTGTGAAGATCATCTGCGAAAGTGATCTGACAGATCTTCGGTATCTGTATAAATATGGGGAATATGTATCAGAAAATGAACTGGCTATGGCGGCTTTCCTGAATACTCTGCCGGAAGAAGAGATCCAGGCTATGGCAAGGACCTATACAGAAGGCTACCGGATCGGCTTTATCCAGGGGAGAAAGGATATTACAAAGAAAAAGACCGTAAATATCCGCTTCCAGCTTGGATTTGAGAAAATGGTAAAGGCAGCTATTGAACAATTCCGGGAAATGGGACTGGCCCCTGTGATCTACAGAAGCGCCGTACACAGTGTGAATAAAAAACAGGCCCATCGGATCGGCTATTATGGCGCGATTCCAAATCAGCAGTTTGACTATGACCACAAAGATGACGCGGCTCTTTACCTGGATCATGAATTTGTCCAGAGAAAACTGAGGGTCCTTCAGGTGGCTTACGAGCAGGTAAAAGAACTAGCCAATACCCACGGAGGACCGGCCTGCATCGAGACCTTCGGAGAGAAGCCTTTTGTGCCGGTATCCAAGAAAGAGGCCTGTGCCCTGTCTCCTCATCAGCAGAAGCTTCAGGTAAGCTATGACAACGAGTCGGGACAGATCGTGAACCGTTATATCAAAGGGGAAGAGAGAAGCTTTACCATCATCGCATATCCGGTAAAAGAGATCGGAGAAAATTTTGAAGAGATCTTCCGGGAGACAGTAAAGATCAATACTCTGGATAACCAGTTATACCAGAAGATCCAGCAGAATATCATCGAAGCCCTGGATAAGGGAGAATATGTCAGGATCAAAGGAAGAGACGGAAATGAGACAGATTTGAGAGTCCATCTCCACCATCTGGCCGATCCCGGGAAACAGACAAATTTTGAAAATTGTGTGGCAGATGTGAATATCCCTGTGGGAGAAGTCTTTACCTCTCCTCTGCTTCAGGGAACAGATGGGGTCCTTTTCGTTTCCAAGGTATTCTTAAACGGACTGGAATATAAGGATCTGAAGATCCGCTTCCAGGATGGAAAGATCGCAGAGTATTCCTGCAGAAACTTCCAGGATGAAGAGGAAAACAGGAAGCTTATCAAAGAAAATATCCTCTATCATCACGATACCCTTCCTCTGGGAGAGTTTGCTATCGGAACCAATACCACTGCCTATGTGATGGCTCAGAAATATCAGATCGGACATCTGCTGCCAATCCTGATCGCAGAAAAGATGGGACCTCATTTTGCTGTGGGAGATACCTGCTACAGCTGGAGTGAAGATACTCCTGTGTATAATCCTGACGGCAGGGAGATCATTGCCAGGGACAATGAAGTCTCTATCCAGAGAAAACAGGATATCAGCAAGGCATATTTTGGCTGTCATACAGATATCACTATTCCTTATGACGAATTGGACTCTATCTGTGTGGAAGCTTTGGACGGCAGTGAAATCTATATTATCCGCGAGGGAAGGTTTGTGCTGCCAGGTACGGAAACTCTCAATGAAGCTTTCGCTTCTTGACAAGAATTGTAACTATAGGTAAAATTGTGCTGTAAAAGTTAAATCTAAATAAAATAACAAAGGAGAATTATCATGGCAAAAGTTGGAATTGTTATGGGCAGTGACTCTGATATGCCTGTTATGAGCAAAGCGGCAGATATGCTGGAAAAATTCGGGATTGATTATGAGATGACCATTATCTCTGCACACAGAGAGCCGGATGTATTTTTTGAGTATGCAAGATCGGCTGAGGAAAAAGGCTTCAAAGTAATCATCGCAGGAGCAGGCATGGCAGCACATCTTCCTGGTATGTGCGCGGCAATCTTCCCAATGCCTGTAATCGGTATCCCTATGCACACCACATCTTTAGGCGGACGGGACTCCCTGTACTCTATCGTACAGATGCCAAGCGGAATCCCTGTTGCAACAGTAGCCATCAATGGAGGCGCAAACGCAGCAATTCTGGCAGCCAAGATTTTAGCAACTTCCGATCCGGAACTTCTGCAGAAATTAAAAGACTACAAAGAAGAACTGAAAGACCAGGTTGTAGCCAAAGACAAAAAACTTCAGGAAGTAGGATATAAAAATTACAAGTAAGCACTTAAGAATTGGCGAGCCGAAGATGAAGACAGAGTTTAGTGCGCACTTACTCCGCCACAGTTAATGAAGGGGAGCGGCCAGCCAATGGCGAAGACAGAGTTTACTTTATATGGAGGAAAGAAAATGGATTATAAGAACGCGGGCGTAGATATTGAAGCCGGTTATGAATCAGTGGAGCTGATGAAGGAACACGTTAAGAAAACCATGCGGGAAGAAGTTCTGGGAGGCTTAGGGGGCTTTTCCGGCGCTTTCTCTCTGAAAAAGATCAAGGAGATGGAAGACCCGGTGCTCCTTTCAGGAACAGATGGCTGCGGAACTAAAGTGAAGCTGGCTTATCTCATGGATAAACATGATACCATCGGGATCGATGCGGTAGCTATGTGCGTCAACGATATCGCATGTGCAGGCGGAGAGCCTCTGTTTTTCCTGGATTATATTGCATGCGGCAAGAACTATCCGGAAAAGATTGCCCAGATCGTCAAAGGCGTGGCTGAGGGATGTCTTCAGTCCGGAGCTGCCCTTATCGGCGGAGAGACTGCGGAACATCCGGGACTTATGCCGGAGGAAGAATATGACCTGGCAGGATTTGCCGTAGGAGTGGTAGAGCGGAAAGATCTTATCGACGGAAAAGAGTTAAAAGCGGGAGACGTCCTTATCGGCATGGCTTCTTCAGGAGTACACAGCAATGGATTTTCTCTGGTCCGGAAGGTATTTGAGATGACCACAGAGTCTCTGAACACCTATTATGACCAGCTGGGCAAAACTCTGGGAGAAACTCTTCTGGCTCCTACAAAGATCTATGTAAAAGCTCTGAAAGCTGTAAAGGAAGCCGGCGTTAGAGTAAAGGCCTGCAGCCATATCACCGGCGGCGGATTTTACGAAAATGTTCCCAGAATGTTAAAGGACGGAGTCTGCGCGGTTATTGAAAAAGACAGTTATCCGGTGCCTCCGATCTTCGGTCTGATGGCGGAAAAAGGAGACATTGAGGAGCATATGATGTACAATACCTTTAACATGGGTATCGGTATGGTCGTGGCTGTGGATCCGGCAGATGCAGAGAAGACCATGGAGGCTATTAAGGCAGCGGGAGAAACTCCTTATGTGATCGGAAAGATCGAAGAGGGAGAAAAAGACGTAAAATTAGTATAAAAGAAAGGACAGGGTTGCAGCAGAAAAAGAAAATAGGGATTTCTGCAGCAGCCCTTTTCCTGTCTGAAAGGAAGGCAGAATATGTTGAAAATGGCAGTTTTGGTCTCCGGAGGAGGCACAAATCTTCAGGCAATTATAGACGCTATCGACAGTGGAAAGATTACCAATGCAGAGATTTCTGTGGTAATCAGCAATAATGCCAATGCCTATGCTCTGGAGCGGGCAAAGCACCATGGCATTGAGTCTCTCTGTGTATCACCGAAAAATTTTGAAACAAGAGAAGAGTTTAACCAAAAGCTTCTGGAAACTATCCAGTCCTATGGAGTGGACCTGGTTGTCCTGGCAGGCTGCCTTGTAGTGATTCCGGAGATCATGGTAAAGGCTTATCCCAACAAGATCATCAATATCCATCCGGCCTTGATCCCTTCTTTCTGCGGTACTGGCTATTATGGACTGAAGGTTCATGAGGGCGTGCTGAAAAGAGGCGTGAAGGTAACGGGAGCTACAGTGCATTTTGTAGATGAAGGAACAGATACCGGTCCTATCATCCTGCAGAAAGCGGTAGAGGTCCGTCAGGAGGATACCCCTGAGACCCTTCAGAGAAGAGTGATGGAAGAGGCGGAATGGAAGATCATGCCGGAAGCCATTAATTTAATTGCAAATCATAAAGTACAGGTAGTAGACGGCCTGGTAAAGATCAGCGAATAAGAGAAAGGGGAAGAAACCAATGAAAGTATTGATTATCGGAAGCGGCGGAAGAGAACATGCCATTGCCTGGAAGGTGGCCAAGAGCCCGAAAGTAGAAAAGATTTACTGCGCTCCGGGCAACGGAGGGATCAGCCAGGTGGCAGAGTGCGTACCTATCGGCGCAATGGAGTTTGACAAGCTGGCAGCTTTTGCCAAAGAAAAAGAGATTGACCTTACCATTGTAGGAATGGACGATCCTCTGGTAGGCGGCGTGGTAGATGTTTTTGAAAAAGAAGGACTCCGGGTATTCGGCCCAAGGAAAAATGCGGCTATCCTGGAAGGCTCCAAGGCATTTTCAAAAGATCTGATGAAAAAATATCATATTCCCACAGCTGCTTATGAAAACTTTGACAATCCGGAAGCGGCCATTGCTTATCTGAAAGAAAAGGCAGAGTTCCCCATTGTGCTGAAGGCTGACGGACTGGCGCTGGGAAAAGGCGTTCTGATCTGCAATACTCTGGAAGAGGCTGAAGAAGGGGTCAAGACCATTATGCTGGATAAAAAGTTCGGTTCAGCAGGAAATACCCTGGTTATTGAAGAATTTATGACAGGAAGAGAAGTGTCAGTTCTTTCCTTTGTAGACGGAAAGACTATCAAGACTATGACTTCCGCTCAGGACCACAAGAGAGCCAAAGACGGAGATCAGGGTCTGAATACCGGAGGTATGGGAACATTCTCCCCAAGCCCATTCTATACAAAAGAAATCGATGAATTCTGCCAGAAAAATATTTACCAGCCTACAGTAGACGCTATGGCTGCAGAGGGCAGAGAATTCAAGGGAATCATTTTCTTTGGCCTGATGCTTACGGAAAAAGGCCCCAAGGTCCTGGAATATAACGCCAGATTCGGGGATCCGGAAGCTCAGGTGGTGATCCCCAGAATGAAAAATGATATGGTAGAAGTCTGCGAAGCATGTATAGACGGTACTCTGGACCAGATCAATCTGGAGTTTGAAGACAATGCGGCAGTGTGCGTGGTTCTGGCTTCTGACGGGTATCCTGTGTCCTATGAGAAGGGATTCCCTATCGAGGGCCTGGAGAACTTCGAGGGCAAAGAAGGATACTATGTATTCCATGCAGGCACAGCCTTAAAAGACGGAAAGATCGTTACAAACGGAGGACGTGTCCTGGGTGTTACTGCCAAGGGAGCTACATTAAAAGAGGCAAGAAAGAACGCTTACGCAGCTACGGAATGGATCCAGTTTGAGAATAAATATATGCGTCATGATATCGGAAAAGCCATTGATGAGGCATAATGCTTATCTGGCATTGAAATATCCGAGATAATTATTTTAAGATATTATGGCAGAAAGGCCAGACGGCAGGAAGAACAGGGAGCTTCCTGGAGGCTGGCCTTTCTGCTGCTGAAAAATCTTGCAACTTTAGTGTTTCTGTGCTATTCTATGTATAACAAAATAGAACACAAGAGAAAGCAGGGAGCAATGTTGATTATTGAAATTGATTTTAATAGTGACGAAGCCATTTACATACAGCTATGTAATCAGATCATTATGGGGATCGCTACAGACCAGCTGAAGGTGGGAGAGACACTTCCTTCAGTCCGGCAGCTGGCAGACACTATAGGGATTAATATGCATACAGTGAATAAGGCTTATTCTGTATTGAAACAGGAGGGCTTTCTGACAATCGACCGGAGAAAGGGAGCTGTCATCTCTATTGATGCAGATAAAATGAGAGCGCTGGACGAAATGAAGCAGGAACTCTTGGTAGTGCTGGCCCGGGGGTGCTGCAGAAATGTTTCCCGAGAAGAAGTCCATGCTTTGATTGACGAAATTTTTGACGAATACGAGTAGAACAGGAGACATGCATGAAAGAGCAATATTCAATATGGGCAAAGAAAGCCCTGAAACAGGCAGAGAAAACAGCAAAGCAGTACAGCCATAATTATATTGGAACAGAACACCTTCTGGCAGGACTCCTGGCAGTCAGAGAAGGAACGGCAGGTCTGGTCCTGACAGAAGCAGGTGTGACGGAAGAGAAGCTGTTCCAGCTTATTGAGAAGCTGGTGGCGCCTTCTCAGATCACAATCCTTGAGGAACCCCAGGGTTATACCCCCAGGACTAAAAAAGTACTGGCAAGGGCTAAGACTGAAGCTGAAAAACTGGATGGAAGAGAGATCGGGACTGAGCACATACTGATTGCCATGCTGAAGGAATATGACTGTGTGGGTACCAGACTGCTCCATACCATGGGCGTTAATATCCAACAGCTATATACAGAGATCATGAAAGCCATGGGAAAAGAAGGGGCTGTATCAAAAGAAGATTTCCAGAGAAACACAGGGAAGAGCAATACACCCATGCTGGATCAGTACAGCCGTGATCTGACAGAGGCCGCGGCACAGGGAAAACTGGATCCTGTAGTGGGGCGGGAAAAAGAAATCAACCGGATCATTCAGATTTTAAGCAGAAGGACAAAGAATAATCCCTGCCTGATCGGAGAGCCGGGAGTAGGAAAAACGGCGATCACGGAAGGACTGGCCCAGAGGATCGTCTATGGACTTGTACCGGAAGCTATGGCGGATAAACGAATTGTAGTATTGGATCTGTCAGCTATGGTGGCAGGTTCTAAATACCGGGGTGAATTTGAAGAGAGGATCAAGAGAGTCGTCCAGGAAGTCATGAATGACCGGAACATCCTGCTGTTTCTGGATGAGCTTCATACTCTGATCGGCGCCGGCGGAGCAGAAGGGGCGCTGGACGCTTCAAATATACTGAAGCCTTCTCTTTCCAGGGGAGAAATCCAGCTGATCGGCGCTACTACCATTGAGGAATATAGGAAATATATTGAGAAAGATCCTGCTTTAGAGCGGAGATTTCAGCCGGTTATGGTGGAAGAGCCTTCCAGAGAAGAAGCAGAAGAGATTTTGCGGGGGCTGGTTCCTTATTATGAAGAACATCATGGAGTGACGATTGAAGAAAGCGCCGTAAAGGCAGCGGTAGCTATGGGGATCCGTTATATTAACGACCGTTTCCTGCCGGATAAAGCATTAGATCTTTTAGATGAGGCCTGCTCGAAGGTCCAGCTGGCAGGATATAAAACTCCGGAAGGTCTGGCGGCGGAAGAAATGCGCCTTCATTCTCTTTATGAAGCCAAAGAAGCAGCTATTAAAGCCCAGGATTTCCAGTTGGCCAGAAAACTCCAGGAGGAACAGAAAGAAGCAGAAGCCTCTATAGAAAGCGCGAAAAAACGTTTTGAGAGACAATGCCATAATAAAAAGCTTACAGTTACAGAAGAACATGTTGCCCAGGTTACAGCAGAGTGGACGAAGATACCGGTGAAGAAACTGACAGAAGGAGAATCAAAAAGGCTGGCAAAATTGGAGCAGCTTCTTCATAAACGGGTAGTTGGTCAGGATGAAGCGGTAAACGCAGTTGCAAAAGCAATTAAAAGAGGCCGTGTAGGATTAAAAGATCCGAAAAGGCCGATTGGCTCGTTTCTTCTTCTGGGTCCTACCGGCGTAGGAAAAACAGAACTTTCCAAAGCGCTGGCCGAGGCTGTCTTTGGAAGCGAAGACGCTATGATCCGGATAGATATGTCAGAATATATGGAGAAACATAGTGTTTCTAAGCTGATCGGGTCTCCTCCAGGATATGTGGGATATGAAGAGGGCGGACAGCTCAGTGAAAAGGTAAGAAGAAATCCATACAGCGTGCTGCTTTTTGATGAAATCGAAAAAGCTCATCCGGATGTCTTCAACATTCTTCTTCAGGTGCTGGATGACGGCCATATCACAGATGCCCAGGGCAGAAAGATTGACTTTAAAGAGACGATCATCATTATGACTTCTAACGCAGGAGCCCAGTCCATTGTAGAGCCCAAGCGGCTGGGATTTGGGGGAGCTGAGGATAAGGAAGCAGATTATAAAAAAATGAAAGACAGTGTTATGGAAGAAGTACGCCGTCTTTTTAAACCGGAATTTTTGAACCGTATTGACGATATCATAGTATTCCATATGCTTTCTAAAGAAGAGATCAAGAAAATCGTAGGTCTTCTTCTGAAGGACTTTATTAAACGGTGCAAGACCCAGATGGATATAGAAGTAAAGGTGACAGAGGGAGTAAAAGAGCTGATCGCAAAAGAAGGATTTGACCCTAAATACGGCGCAAGACCTTTAAAAAGAGCTATTCAAAATAAGATTGAAGATACTATGGCGGAAGAAATTCTCGAGGGCAGGATCCATGCCGGAGATAAGGTTACGGCAAGCCTTGCCAAAGGAAAGATCAAATTTACTGTACAGGGAGAAAAATAAAGATTTACTGGCAAAAAATCAGATTTTATGGTACCTGACTTCCGTCGTTTTTCTAAAAACCTAGTACTCAGGAGTCGAGCAGCATACAATTCTTGAAGAGATTTTCGACTTCCTTTTCGGACAAATACAGCGCATCCAGAGTGGTCAATCCGGTCAGCTTTTTGACTTTTTCGTTGACAGCCTGATCCCTGGATATGTTGATATAGGAATCATTTCCCATTTTTACTACGCGGAAGTCACGTGTAAAGTGGATCAGGTCATAGGAATTGATCTCGTTTTTGAAAACTTTGATCTCTAATACCCTTAAAAGAAACAAGCTAAGGTAGCAGATTAAAAAATGCCCATAGATTGTTTCTTTTTTGTGCGCGTAAACTGGCCGCGCATCCAGATAGGACTTCGTAATCCGGAAAGATTCCTCGATCTTCCATAAGCTGTGGTAGGTTTGATAAACCTGAAGCGGTTCCATATCCAGCTCTGATGTAACCATAAGGTTGTATCCGGCATACTTCAGATCCTCATCAATCTTTTTTGTGTCAATCTCTATCACAGGCTTTATCTTTTTCCCGTTTCTATCTTTGTTGGTGATCTTCACATATTTTGCGGAATCCCCTAATTCCTCCCGTGTCATCGTCTTGTAAGTCATATAGTTGGACGCCTTGTCTGCCATTTTCCGGATCTCGGCTTTTTGTTTCTTAGCCAACGCGGGATTGTAAGATACGATTCTTTTTTCGGTCACGGAAAAAGTCTTTACGACATCTTTGCCGGTTTCGGGGTCGGTTTCATCGAAGTGATAGGAAAAGGTATCTACGCAGGACTTGAGGCGGTATAGGAGATTCCCGGCATTATCCGTGTGATTCTCCCATACATTTTTATCGTTTTCCAATAGGAGCCATTCCTTTTCTTTTTTGCTTAAATTTCTGCCATGTATGGACTTGGAAAAAATATATCCATCATCCGCTTCTTTCACAGCGGCATAGATATTTCTGGCGCAGTTGAGGCCTTTATCCGCGACCTGTACCGTCTTTCCGGAGACTTTATAGCGGCTCTTCATTTCCTCGATGATCTTTCGGATATAAGGCCTTTCGGATTCGTTTCCAGGATACATCTGCATAGCCACCGGCACCAGGTCAGCATCCAGGAGGAGGGCCTGCCCGATGATAGGATCATGCCGGTTCTCTTTGGAAGGCCCTTTCTGCTTATCTTCGTAAGGCAGGTCGATCTCAAAATAGTAATTCGTACAGTCGAAAAAAACATTGCTGAAATCTCTTTGGAAGTACTGTTCATAACAATGGTTAAAAAGTTCAATATATTTCTTATAGGATCCGCCGACAAAGGACAGTCCGTCATAAACCTGATCTTCCGAGATCGGGGAGCTGTTGTAAAGATGGGGGAAAACCTTAGAAACAGTTTTGGCTTTAGAGCATGGATAAATAACCCTTGCAAAGATGAGCTGGGCGATCATGTTGTATATGCTGAACTGAAAGCGCATTTGAGCTGCCAGGATGTCTATGACTTTCCTGACATCCAGTTCTTCTAAAAGCGTATGGAGAAGGAAATGCCCAAGGTTGTATTCGACAGGAGCGGCAAACGCGCGCGGACGGGTATCCTCAGCGATGGCTGCGGCACGCTCTTCATTTTTCTTTGCGACAAAGTCTGAGTAATAAGCGACAGGATCGGGAATCTCGTCGGAGATGAGATCATCCACATAGCCAAAAGCCATGACACTTTTTGAGCGTGGCTGTTTCTTTTCTTTATCCCAATGGGATTCATACATTTGTAAATAGATCCCTTTTTTCTTTTTCTCTTTTCGTAAATAGTATGCCATAACCGACCTCCGAATGAAGTGCTATAGAGTACTATTATTATAACATATCCAAAAAATTTTTTCAACAAAAAAAGCCCTAAAAAGGGCACTGAAAAATCCCCGTAAAAATGGGAAAAATTGAAGTTCGGAGGAATAGATGAGCAAAGTAGGAAAATAAAAACGACGGAAATTTCCTAGTACTACGACGGAAAACGGGGCAGGATCCATGCCGGAGATAAGGTTACGGCAAGCCTTGCCAAAGGAAAGATCAAATTTACTGTACAGGGAGAAAAATAAAGATTTACTGGCAAAAAATCAGATTTTATGGTAAGATTTTTGTAAAGTAAAAGAAAATTCCGCAAAGAGCGGACCAGAAACCAAAGACATTAGGGGAGGACATCAAAATGTCAGTAGTAAAAGAATTAATTCGTACAGAAGAAAATGGCAAGATCAGTTTTGGAAATTATGAATTGGCTGCCAAGTCCAAATTATCAGATTTTGAATATGACGGAGATATGTACAAAGTTAAGACATATAATGAGATCACAAAGCTTGAAAGAAACGGTATGTTTGTTTATGAATCTGTGCCGGGAACTACAGTCCTTGATCTGGATGCCGAAGAGAATGGAATGAGCTTTTTGGTGGAAGGCCCCAAAGACGCCCAGATCACAGTAGAACTGGAAGAGGACACTCCATACAAAGTGATCATTGATGGGGTAGAGGCCGGCGAGATGAAGACGAATCTGGGAGGTAAATTATCCTTCAGTGTGGAACTGGAGCAGGCAGAACAGGTATCTGTAAAAATCGAAAAAATATAAACCAAAATCTAAGAAAAGGCTGCTTTTTAACTGAGCGGCCTTTTTTTCTGCCTTATAAGAGAACCGACAGGGTGACATAGAAGAAAGAGGAATACTTTACAAGGAAAAACTTTTGTGTAAAATAAGGATATATACAGAAATGATTTTAAATGAATATATTTATCAGAAAGGGAATAGAAATGGCGAAAGGAAAGAAAACGGTTTTCTTCTGTCAGAACTGCGGCTATGAGTCTCCTAAATGGATGGGACAGTGCCCAGGCTGCAGACAGTGGAATACTTTTGTGGAGGAAACATTTTCTGCGAGCAGCGGGAGAGGAATTTCTCAAACAATGCCTAAAGCAGGTACAAGAAATGAGCCGGTTGCCCTCACTAAAATTCAGGCAGGGGAAGACGACAGGATAAAAACAGAGATTGAAGAACTGGACCGGGTTTTAGGGGGAGGAATTGTTCAGGGTTCTATGGTACTTGTGGGAGGAGATCCGGGTATTGGAAAATCTACGCTTCTGCTCCAGGTATGCCGCCAGCTTTCAAATAAAGACCACAAGGTATTATATATTTCAGGAGAGGAGTCTCTGAGACAGATCAAGCTGCGGGCCGAACGTATTGGTGAATTTAATGATCTGCTGCTCCTTATGTGTGAAACGAATCTGGAAGCTATCCGCAGTACGATCGAGAGAGTAAAACCTGAAGCGGTGGTGATCGATTCTATCCAGACTATGTATAATGAGGAAATATCATCAGCGCCGGGAAGTGTTTCCCAGGTTCGGGAATCTACGGGAATTTTGATGCAGATCGCCAAAGGACTGGGGATTTCCGTTTTTATTGTGGGACATGTTACAAAGGACGGAAGCGTGGCCGGACCAAGAGTATTGGAACATATGGTAGATACGGTTTTATACTTTGAAGGTGACCGGCAGGTCGCTTACAGGATCCTGCGCAGTGTAAAGAATCGTTTTGGTTCTACAAATGAGATTGGTGTCTTTGAGATGCGGGATAAAGGACTGGATGAGGTGAAAAATCCTTCCCAGGCAATGCTTAATGGCAGACCTACAGACGCTTCCGGCTCTGTAGTAGTTTGTTCAATAGAAGGAACCAGACCTATTTTGATCGAAATACAGGCTCTTGTGACCAGAACCAACTTCGGATTGCCGAGAAGAACCTCTGTGGGAATCGACTACAATAGAGTAAATCTTTTAATGGCCGTTCTGGAAAAAAGAGCAGGTCTTCATTTAGGAGACTGGGACGCTTACGTGAATCTGGCAGGTGGAATGAAATTAGGAGAACCTGCTATAGACTTAGGAATCGTCATGGCTATTGCATCCAGCTATAAAAATAAAGTTGTTGATCCAGAACTGCTGATCTTTGGCGAAGTCGGACTGTCCGGGGAAATTCGGGGAGTGAGCATGGCTGAACAACGGGTAAGAGAAGCTGAAAAACTTGGATTCACTGCATGTCTTATGCCGAAAGCAAATCTGGAAGGCATACAGGGAAAGTACCAGATCCGCCTTATTGGAGTGGCCAACATTAAAGAAGCCATGAATTATATTATATAGAAAGACTCTGAATCCTCTGGCAGCTTGCAGTTAAACGAATGTGGCTTTGAGACCATAGGTTTAAAGCAGCGTGGACTGAGCCAAAAAAATAAAAAATACAAAAAACTTGTTGACAGATTTAAAATCCTGTGGTATTCTAATCTAGCTGTCGAGGAGAACAGAAAAAACTTGAAAAAAGAAAATTTCAAGAAAATGAAAAAAGTTCTTGACAAGCCAGAAAAGATGTGATAATTTAATATGGCTGTCGCAAGACAGGGACCTTGATAACTGAACAGTGAAACACATGAACTGAAAATTCTTTTACATTCATTTTTAAAAACGGTTCAACGAACCAAAACAGTAAAAGGTTGGATAAGCGAGAGTTTATCATGACCTGGACAAACACTTTATCAGAGAGTTTGATCCTGGCTCAGGATGAACG
>DWYL01000213.1 GCA_019118685.1 Candidatus Blautia merdipullorum | reverse complement strand
CTTTGGTTATCTTATTTATACCATACCTTCTTCCTATAAATAAAACGAATATATTTGTATATATTTTTATATGTTTCTATATATTGTCTATTTTCTTAATTTTTCTCTCTTTTTCTAACTTTTTTATTTTTTACACAACTTATTGATTATTTAAATCGTTTAAGTATATAAATATTGCATAAATTTTATCTTCTGATTTCTTTCCTTTTTCTTTGATTTCGGACTTTTTCTTTGTGCAAAACATCAAAAAAAGAGCCCGAAAAGCGCTTTTTAAATGAAAGCGCTTTTCGGGCTCTTTTTCAGAACTTGTACCATCTTTTTCAACTTGTACCATCTTAATTATTTTTCTATACCGCCGATATTCTTTACAGACTGGCGGATCAGCTTACTGCAGGGAACCTGATAGATCAGTTCTCTACCCCCTGTCTTTATCCCTCCCGCCAAAAGCTCCATCATTACCTCTGCCGCCCGATATCCGATGTCATGAAGAGGAAGCTCTATAGTCGTAAGGGGCGGTTTATAGTAGCTGGAGAGTTCCCGGTTATCATATCCCACCACCGATAGATCATCGGGTATCCGGATCCCCAGTTCATCTGTACGGTCATATACGCCTCCGGCCATCAGGTCGTTCATACAAAAGACTGCCGTCACATCCTGTTTCAGCAGTTTTTCCACACATTGATAGCCTGACTCTCTTGTCCAGTCTCCGCAGCATACCAGTTCGGGATCATAAATGATCTGGCTGTCTCTCAGAGCTTTTTGGTATCCCAGAAGTCTGTCCTGGGTATGGATACTGTCTGGCTTGCCGCTGATCACACCGATCCGCCTGTGGCCTTTCTCTATCAGATAATGGATCAGCCCATAGGCCCCGTCCTGGTCATCTACCACAACAGAGGGAACTTTCCTGCTCTCCGTATATCCATAGGCCATTACCGCAGGGATCGGCAGATCTTCCGGTATGCAGTGCATGATCCTCTCATGGGCAGTCACATAAATGATCCCCTCCGTCTGCATAGCTACAAATTTCTTAACCTCCTGCTTCACAGTTCCGAAATAGTCTTCTCTATGATAGTATCTGTCATTATATTTCTTATAAAGGCGCAGGTTTGTCAGCAGGATCTTATAATCCACCTTCTCGCAGTACTCTGTGATCCCGTCGATAATATCAGGAATACTGAAGATTGTCATATCCTCAGCGATCACCCCGATGTTCCTGGTATTTTTCGTTTTCAGGCTCTTGGCAACATAACTGGGCATATACTCCATTTTCTCCGCCGTTTTCAGCACCATTTCCCTGGTAGCTTCACTGGCTCCCGGCTTTCCGTTCAATATATTGGAAACTGTTGCAGCCGACACTCCGCACTTCTTTGCAATTTCTTTAATCGTGGCCATTCTTTTTCCGGTTCCTTTCCAAGTTTTGTGAAGCCTGTAAATCCTGTTTGTCTATATTAAACCCTGTCTTGTATGCACTTGTCAACCACTTTCTTTCATGCTAGGATAAAGGAACTCTTATTTTCCATATATCGCAGAAAGGAGACAATATGAACAAAATGCATGCCCTCCCTCAGGAGGATATCCTGTGCAAAGAAGGACAGACCCGGGCGTTTTTGCGCCCTTACACCAAAAACTGGGACAATCCGGAGTCGAACAGTCTTCACCTGGAATACAGCTATAACGGCAAAAACTGGTACAGCCTAAACGGAAATAACGGAGTCTGGTTTCCGGACTACGGTTCTAAACAGCTGACAGATCCTTCTATTTATCAGATGAAAAGCGGAAGCTATTTCATCACTGCCAGGGACGCCAAAGATCCTTCTCATATGTATTTTGCAGAAACGAACGATTTTTATTCTTTTACCGGAGCCGGATATACCGGCGCAGACTGGGATTTTAAAAAAGAAAAGGAAATTTCAGACTTTCCGGATCAGGAAAACCGCCTGGAAGTTCCTGTTTCTCTTCTGGAAAAGCTGTTTCCTGTATATGGAAAACCGGAACCTGTCCTTCTGACAAAGACAGAATATATCTCCCTTAAGACAGCTGCCGGAAAAATCCCCACTCTTCCCCAAAAAATTTCTGTGGAATATTCCAACGGAGGAACTGAAAAACTTTCTGTGAAATGGGATGCAATACCGGAAGATATGCTGCAAAAGCCGGGAAAATATATAGTAGAGGGAAAACTTCATCAGACATTATTTGAAAAGCCTCTGATCTATCATCGTGCGGATCCTTATATCTACAAGCATACTGACGGGAAATATTATTTCACAGCCTCCTATACAGATATGGATCACAACCTGGATGGCAAATATCAGTATCTCTACATTATTCTACGCAGGGCGGACACTTTAGAAAATCTTGCAGACGGCTCCGGCGCCTGCGAAGAAAAAGTCATATATGAGAGAAAACCCATCCATAACGGAACTATGAGCCCCCATATCTGGGCTCCGGAAATTCATTATATTCGTGGAAGCTGGTATGTTTACTATACCGCTACCATTTCCGACGAATCCCCCTGGAAGATCCGTCCCCACTGTCTGGAATGCAAAGATCAGGATCCCATGACCGGAAAATGGGAAGAGAAAGGCCCTCTTGTGTCCACCATAGCTGGAGATATTGCCTTTACGGATTTCTCTCTGGATCACACTTACTTTAGTCACAGAGGAAACGACTATATCCTCTGGGCCCAGAAGACCAACAATATTTCCGATATTTTCATTGCCCGGCTTTCCAATCCATGGACGCTGTGTACCCCGGCAGTACGGCTGACTCATCCGGAATACAACTGGGAACTTCACGGCTTTCCTGTAGATGAAGGCCCGGGAGTGATCAAGCATGGCGGGAAAATTTTTGTCACCTTCTCTGCCAGCGGAACCGACGCCATGTACTGTGTAGGGCTTTTATATGCAGACGAGGATGCAGATCTGTTAAGCGCCTCTTCCTGGACAAAACTGCCTTATCCGGTATTCCAGAGCAGCAAAGAAACCGGCCAGTACGGCCTTGGCCACAACAGTTTTACCAAGTCCGATGATGATTCGGAAGATCTGATCATTTACCATGGAAGACAGGAAGAACGGTATCTTGTAGAGGAAGACTACCAGCCGCTTTATGACGCAGGCCGAAACGCTTCCGTAGGAAAAATCTACTGGGATAAAGACGGTATGCCGGATTTCTCTGTGCCGGCAATGGGAATTGTACGCAAAGAAGAAGGACTGAAGGTGACGGCAGAGATTATTGTAGAATAATTTTGAATATTCAAAGAGAGATTGGGCTGCCCACTCAGGGCAGCCCGGTTTTGTCTCATTTTTATTATTTACAGATATTTTTCCAGCATTTTTTCCACCGCTCCATAATACCCCTCCGGATCCTTATCCTGGCACTGAGCATGTCCCGCCCCTTCCACAATGAGCAGCTCTTTTGGGCAGTCCGCTGCCTGGTAAAGTTCTTCGGACATCTCCGCAGAGATCATCTCGTCCTGATCTCCATGTATAAATAATGTGGGCGTGCTGCTTTTCTTCACTGCTTCCAGCGCCGAGGCGTCTTTCAGATCATAGCCTCCTCTGAGCTGGAGCATGAGATTCGCCGTATCCAGAATAGGAAAAGCAGGAAGATGGAACCACTGGACGATCTTCTCCTGGAACATGACGTAGGCGTCTGTATAGGCGCAGTCTGAAACTACTGCCTTTACATTTTCCGGAAGATCTTCTCTTCCGGTCATCATCAGAGCGCAGGCAGCGCCCATAGACTGTCCGTGGATGACAATCTCTGCTTCCGGATCCTGGTCCAGAATATAGTTGATCCACAGCATATTGTCCTCGCTGTCTGTCAAGCCCATTCCAATAAAATCTCCTTCACTCTCTCCCTGGCACCGCATGTCCGGAGCGATCACATGGTATCCCCTCTGGCTGTACCACATGGCAAAGGGGTACATAGCCTCTTTCCAGCCTGTATAGCCGTGGAGAAGGAGGACCCACTTATGGCTTTCTTCCTCTGTATAGATTTCCTGGGCAACCAGCTTATAGCCATCCTCTGTCTCCCTGGTCAATTTCTGTCCATGTGCAGTCTCCGCCCATTGTGCGGTTTCTTCCCAGGATTTCTCATACTGCTGCTGGATATCGTCTGTATGTACCAAAGCATCTACACTTTCCTGAGTGATCCTGGAAAAAGCTTCCAGCCTTTCCATAAAAGAAGGGACCAAAGCAGCGCTGACCAGGATATTCGCCAGACCTATGTATAAAAGAAGCAGCACTCCTAGGATCACAAGGAAAATTCTCTTATACTTCATTTGGGTCTCCCTTTTAGTACTTTCTGATCAGCCGGAAATAGCTTACCGCCAAAAGCGCCGCTGCACCTGTCCAGGCGCTTATCTCCGCATAAAAGATCCCGTTCTGTCCGATAAAAAGAGGCAAAAGCAACGCTGCGCCCACACGCATAAAAAATTCCACGATCCCGCTGGCCATTGGAATGACCGTATTCCCCAGTCCCTGGATGGCAGAACGGAATACATAGAGCAGGTACAAGACCAGCAGGAACACTGCCATAAGGAACAGATAATGGTAGGCAATATCCAGCACCTGCACTGTTTCTTTGGGATCTCCGGAAACAAACAGGGAAAGTATGGTTCTCCCCCCGGCGATCATTACCATCCCTACAACTAAAGCCGTAAGAACCGCCATGATCCCCCCGCTTTTCACACCTGATTTGATCCTGGGCACATTTCCCGCTCCCAAATTCTGACCCACATAAGTGGTGATGGCATATCCGTAAGAAATAGCCGCCAATTCCAGAACTCCATAAAGCTTATTCGCAGCGGTAAACCCTGCCACAAAAAGAAAACCGTAACCGTTCACCACATACTGTACCACCAGGCCTCCCACAGATATGATAATATTCTGAAAAGCCAAGGGAGTTCCCAAACCGGCCAGTTGCACAAAAGCAGCATACTCCGGCCGAAAATCCTCCCTGGAGATCTTTACCACACTAATCTTTTTTAGTACTATGAAACAATAAAGAGCCGAAAATCCCTGGGCGATCACTGTAGCGCCTGCAGCGCCTGCCACTCCCCAATGAAATCCTCCTACAAAGAGAAGATCCAGGGCCACATTAATGGCTGCTGCGATGATCATGGCGATCAGCGGAGAGCGGCCGTTTCCCAGAGCCCGGAGGATCGAGGCAAAAGTGTTATAGGCTGCGATCACCGGGATCCCGCAGAAAATGATCCGGATATAAGTCACCGACATATCCATAACATCTGCAGGGGTATTAAGAAAACGCAGAAGAGGATAGGCCCCTGCCTGGCTGACCGCCAGAACGGCCGCAGCAATCACCGCCATCAAAGTATAGCTTGCCGCCACTGTCTTCTTTAACCGTTTTCCATTACCTGCGCCATAATTCTGAGACACCAGTATAGAAAATCCCTGGGCGCTTCCCGTGACGATCCCCTGGACCATCCAGATGATCCAGTCTGCGGCTCCAACCGCCGCCAGAGCTCTCACGCCTACGATCTGCCCCACCACCATAGCATCCACCATGGTATAAAATTGTTGAAAAATATTTGCCGCCATCAAAGGCAGAGCAAAAAATAGGATCAGCTTCCCAGGAGCCCCCTCGGTCATATTCTTTACATTTTCAGACATATATACACCCTCACTTACTTAAATCGCGTCTGTTCCATCCGGATTTCCAGTTATGCTGACAGCCGCAGGTGTTTTATCCTTCATCCCATACTCATCTCTGCCGCTTATCTTACTGTAAATGCCAGATATCCTCATTGTACTGTTTAATAGTTCTGTCTGAGGAGAAAAATCCCGCTTTCGCAATATTGACCAGAGCTTTCTTCTGCCATGATTTCTGGTCTTCATAATCTGCGTAGATTTTTTCTTTGGTCTCAATATATTCTCTGGTATCCAGCAGAGTCATGAACCAGTCTTTTCCTACTAATTCTTTATGGAGTCTTGTGAGACTTTCCTTATCGCCGATAGCCAGCAGTTCATCTCCAATGATAAAGTCTACCAGTTTGTGGATCAATTTATCTTTCTTGTAGATGTCTTCTGCACAGTAAGCTTCTTCTGCGTACAGGTCGATCACTTCCTGAGGACGTTTTCCGAAGATATAGATATTTTCATCTCCTACCAGGTCACGGATCTCTACGTTGGCTCCGTCTTCTGTTCCCAGAGTCAAGGCGCCGTTGAGCATGAACTTCATGTTTCCTGTTCCGGAAGCCTCTTTGGAAGCCAGAGAGATCTGCTCGGAAATATCTGCCGCGGGAATTACCTTGGCTGCTTTGGAAACATTATAGTTCTCGATCATCAGCACACGGAAATATGGCTTCACCTCCGGATCGTTCTCGATCAGATCATGGAGGCAGAGGATCAGGTGGATAATGTCCTTTGCGGTCACATAAGCCGGTGCAGCCTTGGCGCCAAAGATCATGGTGATGGGAGTTTTCGGCTTATTTCCTGCCTTGATATCCAGGTATTTATAAATTGCATACAGAGCGTTCATCTGCTGGCGTTTGTACTCATGGAGACGTTTTACCTGAACATCGAAGATAGAATTTTCATCCAGATCCATGTCCTGGGTCTCTTTCATAAACTTCTTAAACTCCAGTTTTTTCTCCACTTTGATCTGGGCCAGCTTCTCCAGCACCTTTTCATCATCTTTATAAGCCAGAAGTTTCTCCAGCTGATCTGCATCCTTCTTAAATCCCGGTCCGATAAGAGACTCGATATAGGCGGACAGTTCCCTGTTGCAGTGCAGGAGCCAGCGGCGGAAAGTAATACCGTTTGTCTTGTTGTTGAACTTCTCCGGATAGATCTTATAGAAGTTGTTCAGCTCTGTATTCTTCAGGATCTCTGTATGAAGGGCAGCTACGCCGTTTACAGAAAATCCGTAGTGGATATCCATGTGAGCCATGTGGACTCTCTCATCTTCGTCAATGATATACACAGACTCATCTGTGTATTTCTCTCTTACTCTCTCATCCAGCTCTTTAATGATAGGAAGAAGATGGGGAACCACTTCTTCCAGATAATCCATTGGCCATTTTTCCAGAGCTTCCGCCAGGATGGTGTGGTTCGTATAAGCGCAGGTCTTGCTTACGATTTCCACTGCTTCGTCCATAGTAAATCCTTTGGCTGCGAGGAGGCGGATCAGTTCAGGGATGACCATTGATGGGTGGGTGTCGTTGATCTGGATCACCACATGCTCGTTCAGCTTATGCAGATCATAGCCTTTATCCTCACACTCTTTCAGGATCAGCTGAGCTCCGCAGCTTACCATGAAATACTGCTGATAGATACGCAGCTTCCGGCCGTCATCGTCAGAATCATCCGGATAAAGGAATAGAGTAAGATTCTTCTGGATCTTCTTTTTGTCAAAATCAATGCTGTCCTCCGGTACAAGGCTTTCGTCAATGGTATCTACATCAAAAAGATGCAGGCGGTTGCAGCCAGATTCGTAGCCGGGAACGTCAATGTCATATAAAACTGAATTCAGGGTAAAATCTTTAAATGGCACCTGGAAGGTTTCAGGCTGACGCACCAGCCAGCTCTCCTGGGTAATCCAGGGATTTTTCACTTCTTTCTGCTTATGGTCCTCAAACATCTGCCGGAACAGGCCGAAATGATAGTTCAGTCCGATACCGTCTCCTGGAAGCCCCAATGTAGCGATCGAATCCAGGAAACAGGCTGCCAGGCGTCCCAGACCCCCGTTTCCAAGGGACGGCTCCAGTTCCAGTTCTTCAATCTCGCACAGCTTCTGGCCGTGTTTTTCCAGGACTTTCTCCACTTCCTCATACAGTCCCAGATTGATCAGATTGTTGGACAGCAGTTTTCCGATCAGGAACTCTGCGGAAATATAGTAAAGCTTCTTATTTCCCTGGTTTTTAGGAAGTTTCTGGGTCTCTTCTTTTGTAAGAATCATCAGAACCTGGAAAAGTTCTGCCTGGCTGCAGGTATCCAGATTTTTCCCAAATTTCTCGTTTAACAATGTCTGCAATCTTTTTTCCATTCTGTTATCCTCCTGAAAATCTCTCTGCAGATTATGAAAATCTGCCTTTTACTCATTAAAGGGTTATCTTCTTTTTCTTTCAGCTGTTGATTCTCTCACCAGCAGCTCGCCTTCATAGATCAGCTTTTTAGGTTTTTCTTTCCCCTTGATCATATTGAACAGCAAGTCTGCAGAAGCCCTGGCTATCTGTTCCACCGGCTGGCGGATAGTGGTAATACTGGGAATGTAGTAAGCTCCCATCTCCATACCGTCAAATCCTGCTACAGAGCAGTCTTCGGGAATGTTCAGGCCTGCTTCCTTCAAAGCTCTGCAGGCACCTATAGCCAAAGTATCTGAAGTAGCATATATAGCTGTAAATTCCCTTTCTTCCAAAAGCTTCTTTGCCAGACGGTAGCCTGTGACAAAGGAATACTTGTCTTCGCTGGCATCCATATAGGCTACCAGTTCTTCCCGGAAAGGAATCCCATGATCTAAAAGCGCCTGCCGGTATCCCATAAGTCTCAGTTTTCCGATACTCTCATCTTCTCGCGGCGCAGTAAGAAGGGCGATCCTGTCATGACCCAGACTCAGAAGATATTCTGTCATCTTCCGGCTCTCCTGAAAGTCATCTACAGATACGGTACCAAATCCCTGTGTCTCTTTTTCATATGTACAGATTGTACTGAGGACACAGGGGATTCCCAGCTGTTCGATTTTTTCTTTAGGATGGGAGAAATTTCCTCCCAGAAAGACCATTCCCCTGGGCTTCTTCTCCTTTGCCACATACAAAGCCACATCCAGTTCATTATCCTGTTCTTCAACATTCTGAAGAATGCAGCTGTATCCTTTTTTCTCACATTCCCGCTCCAGTCCGCTTACCAGTTCTCCAAAAAAAGTATTTCCCAGGCCTTTTACCAGTACCGCGATTGCTCTGGCGTCGGAACGTTTCAGATTCCTGGCGCTGTTATTAGGAATGTAGTTGGATTCTGCGATCACTCTCAGGATCATATTCTTGGTTTCTGGATTTATATCCGGATGATTGTTCATGGCCCTGGATACAGTGCTTACTCCCACTCCGCATTTTCTTGCAATGTCTTTGATCGTCATTCCCGCCATCAAAAATCCCGCCTTTGTAAAAGTCTCGGCCTACAGTCTGCCGTAAAGTTTTGTCATATCATACATTTTTCCTGTAACTTCATGGGTGATCTGGCCCTTTAAAAGTCTCCATTTCCAGTTTGTCCCCAGAGTGGACGGCCGGTTGATCCTGGCTTCTCCTCCCAGGCAAAGGAATTCCTGGATAGGGGTGATGGCCAGATCCGCAACAGAAGCCATTGCCAGACGGATAAAATCCCAGGGCATATCTTCTTTTCTGGTATACCGGTTATCCAGATATCTCTCTGCCAGAAGCCTGTCTTCCGGCGCCATCTCATCCAGCCAGCCTAAAATCGTATTATTGTCATGAGTCCCTGTATATACCACGCAGTTATGTTCATAATTGTGAGGAAGATAATCACTTTCCTCCCGGGAGTCAAAAGCAAACTGCAGCACCTTCATTCCAGGATAACCAGTGTCCTTCACCAGCTGCCGCACGCTGTCAGTCAGATACCCCAGATCTTCTGCAATGATAGACATCTCTCCCATTGCTTTTTTCACTGCTTTAAACAATTCAAGGCCCGGGCCTTTTCTCCATTTCCCGTTCTCGGCGGTTTTATCGCCGTAAGGAATGGCATAGTATTCGTCAAATCCCCGGAAATGATCCACCCGGACTACATCATAAAGTTTATAGCAGTATTCCAGCCGCTGTATCCACCAGGCAAACCCTGTCTTTTCATGGTATTCCCAGTCATAAAGAGGATTTCCCCAAAGCTGTCCTGTAGCTGCGAAAGCATCGGGAGGGCACCCTGCCACAGCTATCGGAGTACATTCTTCATCAAACTGGAAAAGCTGAGGATTTGCCCAGGCGTCAGCGCTGTCAAAGGCTACATATATAGGAATATCTCCGATAATGCGGATCCCCTGATCGTTGGCATATTTTTTCAGTCTTGTCCACTGCTTTGTAAACTCATACTGCTGGAAACGGATGAACTGGATCTCTTCTTCCAACTCCTTCTTCTTTTCTTCCATGGCTTCCGGCACCCTTCTTTTCAGTTCTGCCGGCCACTGGCTCCAGCTGATGCCGCCCAGGCTGTTCTTGATAGCCATATACAGGGCATAGTCCTCCAGCCAGGCCTTATTTTCCTCTGCAAATGTTTCAAACTCTTCATCGGGCACAAACCGCTCAAAGGCCTTCCGAAGAATCTTAAATCTGGAAAAATAAATTTTCTCATAATCAATAAATTCTGCATTGTCCCCAAAGTCGCAGGCATCGCATTCTTCTCTTGTGAGAAGTCCTTCTTTAATCAGTGTCTCCAAATCGATAAAATATGGGTTTCCGGCAAAAGTGGAAAAGGACTGGTAGGGAGAATCTCCATATCCTGTAGGTCCAAGAGGAAGAATCTGCCAGTTCTTCTGTCCTCCTGCTTTTAACTGATCCACAAATTCATAGGCTTCCTTGGAGAAACAGCCGATTCCGTAATCAGACGGAAGGCTGGCTACCGGAAGCAGCACACCGCTTTCTCTCATGATCGATCTCCTTTTTACATTAGGCAGGCCCCCTGGTATGTGTAAGCATCTTCTCACAGATAGGTCCGCCGGTTTCTGGTAACGGTATCGGTAACGTTTCCGATATCTTCTATGGTTAATCTACCACAGGTCCCGAAAAGATGCAAGTAGGTAATGTTTAACAAATTTTATGCTGGAAATTTAGTGGATATGACTGAAGAAAAAATCATAGAATGCAGATACACTCTGCTTGTTTTGGTTTGTATCATATGATACACTAAAAAAGCTACCACCCCCAGACAGGTAGAGGAAAGGGGGTGCGTCATCATGGATTTACCCTTAACATTTTTTCTCTCTGTTATGGCAAGTGTAGTCGCCTACTACATATGCAAATGGCTGGACGGCGAGAAGTAACTGGTAGTCAGCCTAGGGCATAAGCCACCCTCCCAAAATGGAATAGAAAACCCCGGAGTCGCAACCTCCGGGGTTTTCATTTTTCGTGTCACCATGGACACCCTTAACATTTTGCCTGACTGCATTATAGCATATGATTTCTACCATTGCAAGTATACGTAATGTCATCTTCTCCCATTTCTCCTGTTGACAATAGCCAGCAGCCGGAAAAGCTGGGTAAGAGACACAGCCAGAGCCGCCACGTAGGTGAGAGCTGCTGCAGTAAGCACTTTCCTTGCTCCATATAGTTCTTCTCCAGTTAAGATATGTGTGCTTTCCAGAGCACGAAGAGCCCGTCTGCTGGCGTCAAATTCTACCGGGAGAGTGATCAGCTGAAATAAGGTAGAAAGTCCGAAGCACAGCACTCCAAGATAAGCCAGGTTTCCCAGTCCCCCTCCCTCTCCTGCAAAGAGCAGGCCGATCAGGATCAGGGGAATGGCCAGACGGGAGCCGATGTTAGTCACCGGTATAATGGCATTTCGTATCTTAATGGGAAGATAGCCCTGGGCATACTGGACAGCGTGGCCGGCCTCATGGGCCGCCACACCGATGGCTGCTGTGGAAGTCCGGTCACAGACGCTGTCGGAAAGCCGTATGATATTGGTTCTCGGATCATAATGATCTGTAAGGCTTCCTCCGGTTTTTTCTATTTTGGTCTGGTACACGCCAGAGGCATCCAATACCTTTCTGGCCGCCTGGCTTCCCGAAAGGCCCAGATGAGAAAGCTGGGCGGAATATTTCTGAAATGTAGTACTTACTCTGGCGCTGGCCCATATAGCAAAGATCACTGCAGGCAGCACCCAGAGAATGTAATAGTAGTCGAAAAACATGGCAGGATTCCTTTCCGATATAGAATAGTAATAGTATGTTCTCCTAAAGACCTTATCATTCTAGAATTCAAAAGATTTTTCCGCCGTACTGGAAACGAAAACCCTCGGACTGCCTTCCGAGGGTTTTCACTTGGTGAGTCCATGCCTGGCTCTTGTTATATCTCTTCTATTATACGGTTATCTTCCTTGCCTCATGTTCAGCCGCTACCTCCTGGGGGGTTTTCTCCCGCAGTCTTGCAGCCCCGTGGTAATCTTTTGTAGGGATCAGATCTCCTTTTGCCAGATTGTCTTTTGCTTCTTTGATGGCTTCTGTATACTGGGGCAGCCATTTTTCCTGAGCCACCAGCATCTCATCAATCATCTGCCATACTTCCGGCGGATTGCACACAGCTCCTGTAAGGGGATCCATCAGGGCAGCCTGCTTCAGAAGTTTCACATCCCCATGAACCGCAGCCTCTACAGCCAGCTTCTGAACCCAGATGGACTGAGAGCAGACAGCGGCGCATCCCAGGGGCAGATCTCCTACTTTCGGAACGCTGATCCCGTTTCCATCTACATAACAGGGCACTTCTACCACAGATTCATAAGGAAGATTGGTAATACAGCCTTCATTCATTACATTAAAATGTCCCCGGTACATTTTTCCTGTTTCCAGAGATTCTATAATATAGGAGCAATGTTCCTTCCCTCTCCCTGAGCCGTCCAGTTTTTTAGGCTCTTCCTGCAGGATCTTTGGATAATCTGTCTCAAACCAGTTTCTCTCCTCTCTGGTAACCCGGAGATATCCTCCCGTTTCCCCGTTGATCCAGTTGTCCAGGTTGATCCAGTCTTTGATCTCCTCGGGGCGCTTCCGGTACCAGGCCACATACTCGGAGAGATGACCGTTGGATTCGGTGGAATAATAACCGAAACGCTTCAGCATATCAATCCTTACCTTCTCTTCTTCCCGGTATTTTTCATGATTCTCAAAGCCTTCCAGCAGTCTGGGGATCATGTCTTCACCATTATGTTTTACAGAAATGTACCAGGTCTGATGATTGATTCCGGCGCAGATGATATCCAGCTCTTCTCTGGGGATCCCCAGAACCTCTGCGATCTGCATTTCTCCGTGGATCTCTCCGTGGCACAGGCCGATGGTCTTTACCCCGCCGTATTTGTTGCAGGCCCAGGTAGCCATGGCGTTGGGATTGGAATAATTCAGCATGATAGCTCCCGGCTCTGCCACTTCCCGGATATCTTTGCAGAAATTCAGCATTTCTGCGATCACTCTCTGTCCATACATGATCCCTCCTGTACACAAAGTGTCTCCCACACACTGATCCACTCCGTACTTCAGGGGAATTTCAATATCCGTCTCAAAAGCCTCCAGGCCTCCGATCCGGACACAGTTTACAATATATCTGGCATCTTTAAAAGCCTCTCTTCTGTCTGTAGTGGCAAAAATTTTTATGGGAATGCCGTTGGCATCCAGATCCCGCTGGCATAGCGCTCTGGTCTTCTCCAGATTGTCCCCATTAATATCGGTGAAGGCGATTTCAATATTATGAAATTCCGGCACTGACAGAATATCCGTAAATAAAGTTCTGGCAAAGACAAGACTCCCCGCTCCAATGAAAGCAACTTTAAAACTCATGATAAAACCTCCCGTTTCTTTTGTTTTGTCCATTATATCTTCTGCCCCTTTCTCATGTGCAACCTATTGGCTCCTTTCTTCCAAAATGCAATATATTGCCGTATTTAATTTTCTGTGTTACACTGTCTGCAAAAGCAGCCCGCCCCAGCCATGGGCGTTTCCGTCCGCCGGGTCTCTGCTGCGACAGGAGGTTTTTGTTATGCTGGAAAAGAAAATGCCTATGGGAGAGATCACAGCCTTCTATGCCCTTACCCTTCCTGAATTTCATATGCCCTTCCATGTGCACAACAGCTTTGAGATCATGTATATAACTGCCGGAAACTGCAGGATCTTCTGCGGTGAAGAAGTCTTTCAGGCAGGTCCTAATCATTTCGTGTTTATAGGTGCCCAGGTGCCCCACAGACTGGAGATCACCCCAGACCGTCCCTGTTCTATTTTGAATCTGGAATTTACCTTTTCTTATGAGAAAGGCGCCTTTCCTCTGGCAGAACTGCTTTCCAAGTGCAGTGATTTTCAGAAATTTTGGAAGAAAATACCCTCTTACTGCCAGGGAACAGATATGCGGAATCTGGGATACGCTTTGAAAGATCTGATCTCCCACCTCCAGAAATCACCGGACAGTTCTGATTTTCTCCTCTATCTTCTCTATTCCAGGGCCATGGCAGAACTGGCCTATTCCATGATCCGGAAAAAAGAAAGTACCGGCCTTTATTATCTGAAGAAAGCCTGCCGCTATATTGACCAGAATATCCATGAGACCATACGGGTGCCGGAGCTGGCCGCCTATGCCGGGATCAACAAATCCTATCTCCAGTCTCTTTTTTCCAAGATACTGGGATGCAGCATCATTGAATATATAAACAAAAAACGGCTGGAAGAAGCAGCTTTTCTCCTGACAAACAGCTCCATGAGCGTCACAGATATCGCTTTTTCTTCCGGCTATAACAGCCGGCAGCATTTTGCCCATACCTTTGAAAAATATTACGGCACCGGTCCCCTTTCTTATCGAAAACTTCATAAAAGGCAGATGGCCGCGGATACAGGCAAAAAACAGTACATTCTGGAAGACGGCAGGACCTCTTATCAGAAATTAATTGAATGATAAAATCGCAAAACACAAAAGTTCACAGAATTTTCACTTGCCTTCTTCGATATACGTGTTATAATACTTGTGTAACAAGGAAATGACCTTGACAACACCGATTTGTGAAATGCCAGGATTGCGGCAACGTGAGGCACAAAGCAATCCCCAGCATCAGAAGATGCAAAAAAGGCTGTCAGGCAATCAGATTTTTGGAGGAAAAGATAAATGAATACTTTAAAAGCTGAAAAAAGAGACATGGCCATCAAAGCAAAAAGATTAAGACGTGAGGGATATGTTACCGGTAATGTATTCGGTAAAGAAATTGAAGGTTCTATCCCTATTAAGATTGAAAAATCCGCAGTAGACCGTCTGATGAAGACCAGCGGCAGAGGAAGCCAGGTCATGCTGGATGTAGACGGACAGGCTATGGATGTATTGATTAAAGAGATTAACTTCAATCCATTGAAAGGACAGATAGACGAGATTGATTTCCAGGCTCTGGTAAAAGGTGAGAAAGTAAATTCTGTAGCTGAAATTGTTCTGGTAAATTATGAGAAGGTTATGAGCGGAGTGCTCCAGCTCCTTCTGGAAGAAATTTCCTACAGAGCCCTTCCCGACAACCTGGTAGAAAGGGTTTCCGTTGATGTAGGCGATCTGAAGGTCGGTGAATCCATTAAAGTGGGCGATCTGGATATTGCCAAGAATGAAAACATTGATCTGCTTACAGATCCGGAAGCTATTATAGTAACCGTATCCGAGTCCCGTAATGATATACCGGAAGAAGATACTGAAGAAGCAGATTCTGCTGACGCCTGAAAAGGCAGCAGCAAAAGCACAGAAAAGCGTTTGACACATTAAATATATTTTTTGATACCATTGCACACCTTAAATCCTCCCGGGAATTTTTGAATAAGTTCAAAGATCCCGGGAGGATTTTTGTAATCATTATAAACTTTGCCATTCTATTTCTTCTGCTTCCAAGTCTTGATCTCTTCCAGCCGTTCCTTTACTTTTTTCTCTTCTCCCTGAGTAGTTGGCTGATAGTAGACTCTGTCTTTCAGACTGTCTGGCATACACTGCATATGGGTCAGTTTTTCCTGAGTATTGTGGGCATATTCGTATCCCTTTCCGTAGTCCAGTTCCTTCATCAGTTTTGTGGGAGCGTTCCGCAGAACCAGGGGAACCGGCTCAGCTTTCTTATTCTTTACATCCGCCTTACTGGCCTCACAGGCTCTGTACAGGGCGTTGGATTTCGGCGCCATAGACAGATACACCACTGCATGGGTCAGGTGGACGTCGCACTCCGGCATGCCCAGGAAATGACAGGCCTGGTAGACAGACACTGCCAGAGGAAGGGCGTGGCTGTCTGCCATTCCAACATCCTCACTGGCAAAACGGATCAGTCTCCTTGCTATATACAGAGGATCTTCTCCTCCCTCCAGCATCCGGCACATCCAGTAAACCGCCGCATCCGGATCGCTGTTCCTCATGGATTTATGTAATGCAGAGATCAGATTATAATGCTCCTCCCCGGTTTTATCATAGAGAAGGGACCTTCGGCTGACGCACTGTTCCAGTCCCTGGTCCGTGACCAGGATCCCCTCAGGGCTGATCTCTCCGTTGAGCACCGCCATCTCCAGGGTATTCAGCGCTGTTCTGGCGTCTCCGTTGGCAAACTCCGCTATAGCGGTAAGCTGCTCCCCGGTGATCTTCACATGCTGGTTTCCAAATCCTTTTGGACTTTCCAGAGCATGGTTTAAAAGCTTCAGCAGATCCTTTACCTCCAGAGCCTTCAGCACAAAGACTTTGCACCTGGAAAGGAGAGCGGAATTTACCTCAAAAGAAGGATTCTCTGTAGTAGCTCCGATGAGAATAATACTTCCCTTCTCCACAAAAGGCAGAAACGCATCCTGCTGAGCTTTGTTAAATCGGTGGATCTCGTCTATGAAGAGTACGGTCCGCTGTCCCATTCGCCTGGCGAACTCCGCCTGGTTCATGACCTCCCGGATTTCTTTAATACCGCTGGTAACTGCACTGAAATTAATAAACTGGGCCTTAGTCCTCCCTGCGATAATGCTGGCCAGAGTGGTCTTTCCCACTCCCGGAGGCCCCCAGAAGATCATGGAAGAAATCTGGTCTTTTTCAATCAGCTGCCTGAGGATCTTCCCTTTCCCCAGCAGGTGCTCCTGGCCTGCAAAATCTTCCAGGGAATCCGGCCGCAGCCTGGTGGCAAGGGGAGCAGACTGTCCTCGGTCGTCAAATAGTGACATTTGTTCCATTTCATACACCTCACTTTTCCCCTGCCTTTTATTATAACAGTTTTTTCTTCCTCTACAACTGGCGGCCCGCCTTTTTCTGTAATATCTGCCGGAATCATTCCAGGCCTCTCTTTATTTTTTATTCAAAAACCGGATTGAACCGAAAGAGCGAAAGAATTATAATGGGGAATAGTCTAAAGGAGGAAGATATTCATGGAAGAACCAAAGACGCAGACTTCTCCTGCTGCAAAAAATACTTTTCTGGAATGTGAACGTGACATTGTTTTCATTCTGATGATGCTGGCTGCCGGGTACTTCGGCGCCTTTACCTATTCTATACGAGGGGGAGTTTTCTGTAATGCCCAGACAGGAAACTTTGTCCTTCTGGCCATGGCTTTGGGAAACGGCCAGTGGTTCCACGCTCTGTACTTTTTCATTCCCATTACCGCCTACTGTGTGGGGACCATGCTCTCAGAGGTCCTTCCAGGCTATGTAAAGAAAAGCCATCTGATTCGGTGGGATACCCTGCTGATCGTCATAGAGATCCTTGTGGTGATCTTTCTTGGCTTTCTTCCGGAAAGCGCACCGGTCCAGATCACCCAGGTGCTGATCAACTTCATCTGCTCCATGCAGTACAATACCTTCCGCCAGGCGGAAGGTATTCCAATGGCCACCACCTTCTGTACCAACCACATCCGGCAGGTGGGTATCGCTATTACAAAATCCTTACGTCATCCCCAGGAACGGCTTTCCCATCTGCGGAGGCTGCGGACCCATGCCGTCATGCTGGTTTCCTTTGTCCTGGGAGGCGTAGCTTCTACTTTTCTCTGCCGCTTTTTCCTGGGAAAAGCCATCTGGTTCTCTCTTATACCCCTTGGCTTTGTCCTGGCAGACCTTCTCTATGCAGATCTGGTAAAAGAAAAAGGGCGGCTGGATCAGATTCCCCGGGGGCATTAATCCGGGGGAATCTGAAAATATTAATCCCATTTTCTGTCATTCTTGATTCCTTCCCCATATTTGATCCCAGTAGTACTCCCACCAGTTGGCATAGGCTTTCTTCTTGCTGCTGTTTCCGCTGCTATTTCCTTTATCTGTCTTAGGCGTCGTGGAAGGTCTGTGAGCCGTACAGGTTCTCTCTGGCACATTATCCTGGTCAAAATACTCATACACACGGGTACATCCGGTTCCTGCCAGAAGCCCTGAATTGGCACAGACTGCTTTTCTGACTACTGTAGACGGCTGCTCAAACTCCTTGTCCGGAAGTTCCTCATGAATGCGGTTCATTACGTTTTTCCAAAGGGTGCGGTGAAATCTTCGGTGGGATTCCGGCAGATCCTGTGGTTCATCATAACCCGCCCAGATTGCAGCTGTATAGTATGGGGTATATCCGGCAAATGTCAGATCCCGGTAGTCGTTTGCTGTTCCTGTTTTTCCCGCCACATGCATATTGTCCAGCCGGAAGCCTGTACCAGTCCCTTCTGAAACCACGTCTTCCATAGTGCTGGTGAGAAGGAAAGCTGTGCTCTCCTTAAACACCCGCTCTCCCTGTGGATCATTATGGAGCAGTACATTTCCATCCTGATCTGTAACCTCGGTATAGAATACCGGTTCCATGTAGGTCCCTCCATTCGCGATAGCAGCATAGGCAGCAGTCAGCTCCAGGTTGCTCACCCCATTGGTGATTCCTCCAAGAGCCAGGGGCTGTATGATATCTTCTTTCTCATCTAACTTGGTAAATCCTAGTTTCTGGAGATACTCAAAACCTTTCTCCGGGGTAAGATCTGTGAGTACTTTTACCGCCGGTACATTATAAGAACTGCGGATAGCGTTTCGGACCGAAACTGATCCATGATACTGGTTGTCTGCATTCCGCAGAGGCGTTCCGTCCTCATAAAAATATTCTTCATCCTCTATATGGGTGGCCAGAGTGATCTCTCCTTCTTCCAGAGCCGGTCCATAGGCTGAAAGCGTCTTAAAAGTAGAGCCAGGCTGCCTGTATGTATCAGAAGCCCTGTTTAACGTAAGGCTGGCTGTCTTCTCTCCTCTTCCTCCTATGATCCCCCGCACATATCCGGTGCTTTGCTCTATAACCGTCATGGCTGCCTGAGGCTGGGGAACAAAGCTGGTTCTCTCGGCTATGATAGTGTCCTCTGCGCCGACAACCGCAGCTTTATATTCATCCACATATCTCTGGGCCTCTTCCTGAGATTCAAAAATTCCGGAAAAACCGGCGTTCCTCTCCCGGAAATAATTTTTCAGAGTTTCCTGATCATAGTTCTCCCGGCTGCCATCCTCATGTTCTACAGTCAGCGCCCAGTCCAGCCCAAAACGGATGTAGTCCGGATAATTCTCTTCATTTTCAAATTCTTCCTCCATGATCTCCTGGATCTCTGTATCCTGGGTACTGTATATCCGAAGGCCGCCGCTGTAAACTGCATTAGCCGCCTGGGCTTCCGTATAACCCTTTTCCTCCATCAGATCTTCCTGAACCTGACTGATCAGTTCATCTATAAAATAAGAGTACGTGCTTCCCTGCCCCTGTACCTGGCCGTTATCCGTTATTCTGGTATAGACGTCATCATTCAGAGCTTCTTCCAGTTCCTCCTGGGTGATCCATTCCTGCTCCCGCATATAGTTCAGCACAGTTTCCCTGCGCTGAGCATTTTCTTCCGGATTTTGTTTTGGATCCCATCTGGTAGGATTCTGAGGGATAGCCGCCAGAACCGCGCATTCTGAAAGAGTCAGATCCCGGCAGTCTTTTCCAAAGTATGTCTGAGCCGCCGTCTGGACTCCATAGGCTCCGGATCCGAAATTTACTGTGTTCAGATATCCTTCCAGGATAATACTTTTTGCATCCAGACCCTGATCTGTAAGATACTGTTCCAATTCTACAGCCAAATACTGTTCCTGAAGTTTACGCTGCACAGACTGTATAAAGCTTTCAGAAGTCCAGTCTGTAAATACATTATTTTTTATCAGCTGCTGCGTAATGGTACTGGCTCCCTCTGTCCGCTGAAAGCCAGAACTCAGTGCCACAGCAGCCGCTCTCATCATACCTCTGGGGTCCACTCCATTATGTTCATAGAACCTGGAGTCTTCAATAGCTACGATGGCATGCTGCATATCCTCTGGAATTTCTTCGATGGATATATGGATCCTGTTGCTCTGGGCTTCATTAATCTGCTGTATCTGATTCCCCTGGACATCATAAACAAAGGTAGCATATTGGGTAGGCCCAATATTTATTTCTGAGACATCTGGAGCATCAGCAATGATCCCCCCATAGGCCCCTGCTCCCAGGCAGACCGCAATAAATCCGGCTCCCAGAAGACTGAAAAATGTAATCTTCAGAGCAGAAGCTCCTTTTTTTCTCTTTTGGAGTCTGGACTCCTTAGGCAGAGCATCCAGTTTCTGAAGGATGCTCTCCTCTCCATAGTGCTTTTTTAAATCCATTTGCATCTCCCTTGTTGCGCAAGTGAACGATATAGTGGCAGATATAGTATACCATAAGTTTTTAACAATTTTATGAATTTTTCTTTTCCATAAAAAATAAACAGGGAATTGATCTCTCCAGCCTGATCAGTTCCCTGTTAAAATAAATTTAAGAAACATTGCGCTCTATAATATTAGAGGTATTCTATTCCACATCTTTCAATGCTTCCAGATTCTCTTCTCCGGTACGGACCTTTACAACCTGCTGTACATTATACACGAATATCTTTCCATCTCCCACATGGCCGGTGTAAAGAGTCTTTTTTGCAGTCTCAATAACTTTGCTCACAGGAATATTTCCTACGATAACTTCCACTTTCACCTTAGGAAGTACCGTGGCATCCACTTCTACACCTCTGTATCTTTCTCCTGCGCCTTTCTGGATACCGCATCCCATAACCTGTGTAACGGTCATGCCTGTGACATCCATAATGCTGAATCCTGCATAAGCGGATGCGAGTCCATGTTCCTTTACGTCAAGACCTTCAATCTCTTCTTCCTCTGATACCCTAAGCCCTACAGTTTTATCAATCAGCTTAAATACGATGGTCATAGTCACGGCTGTCCATGTCAGAACAGATATTACACCTATGAGCTGGATCCCAAGCTGACTAAATCCGCCGCCGTAAAAAAGTCCATCGATTGTAGATTCCGGAACAGTACTTGTAGCGAAAAGTCCCACTGCAATAGTTCCCCAGATACCGTTCAAACAATGTACAGCAACAGCTCCTACAGGATCATCTACATGCGCTACATTGTCGCAGAACCACACGCCAAATACTACCAGCAGCCCGGCAACAGCTCCGATGATAATGGCTCCCGCAGTATCTGTCACATCGCAGGGTGCTGTAATAGCTACCAGACCTGCCAAAGAAGCATTGAGGCACATGGAGACATCCGGTTTTCCATATTTGATCCAGGTAAAGATCATACATACAACGGTTGCAACCGCCGGAGCAATCGTCGTTGACATAAATATAGAAGCAAGCTGGTCGCCTGTGGCTGCAGCAGCGCCGTTAAATCCATACCATCCAAACCAAAGGATAAAGCAGCCCAGAGCGCCGATCACAATATTATGTCCCGGAAAGGCATTCACTTTTGTGATCTTTCCCTTTTCATCTTTAGTAAATTTACCGATACGGGCGCCTACCATAGCAGCTCCGATAAATGCTGTCAGTCCTCCTACCATATGGATAGCACATGAACCAGCAAAGTCATGGAATCCCAGAGAGGACAGCCAGCCGCCGCCCCAGATCCAATGAGCCTCAATGGGATAAATGACTGCGGAAATCACTCCTGAATAAATACAATAGGCCAAAAATTTGGTTCTCTCTGCCATAGAACCGGATACGATGGTAGCCGCTGTGGCACAAAACACCAGGTTAAACACAAAATTAGACCAGTCAAAATTAGCATAGTCCGTAAAGATCCCCATAGTAGGAAGTCCCAAAAAACCGCCTAGGGCATCCTCACCCAGAAGCAGACCGCAGCCTAAAACAATAAATACACAGGTTCCGATACAGAAATCCATAAGGTTTTTCATAATAATGTTTCCTGCATTTTTCGCCCTGGTAAATCCGGTTTCAACCATAGCGAATCCTGCCTGCATAAAGAATACAAATGCAGCGCCGATCAAAAACCAAATGCCGAACACCTCTGTGCCTACACTTTCATGGATGGCAGATAAAATTTCTTCTGTCATAAGTTTCCTCCTCTCCTCCCTTGGTACAAAAAAGGTGCCTGCAGGACTTTCCTGTAGCGCACCTCTCTGTACCGTTGTTTATGAATAATGAAAAAGAAAAGCGCCCTGAATATTCAGAGCGCCTTTGCTTTTATTTCTCTGTTTTTACCAATATCCTATCCTTCAAATACACACTCTGATTTCTCCGGCAGTCAGCCATTCCCTGCTCCTGTCCTCATACTCCACCAGCAGGCGACAGTCCTGATCTATGTCCAGTGCTCTGGCTTTCCTCACTCCTGAAGGAGCCAGCACCTGGATTTCTTTTCCCAGAACCATGCTTCTTCTTTTGTACCCCTCTCTATAATCAGCCTCTCCCTGATCTCTGTAAAAATTCATAAAGGAATTCAAAAATTCCCCTGCAAGTCTGTTCTTTCCATCACTTATCTGCTCCTTAAAAACAGCTCCGGCAGTTTCTCTCAGTTCCTTTGGGAACCCTTTCCTGGGAGGATACACATTGATGCCAATTCCCAGTATCACATACTCCAGACTCCCGGTTTCCAGACTCACAGCTCCTTCCGTAAGAATACCGCTGACTTTTCTTCCCTCCATGTAAATGTCATTGACCCATTTAATTTGGGGCTCTCTTCCGGAAACCTGCCGGATAGCCTCACAGGCCGCTGCCCCCGCCATTGTGGTAAATTTTACTGCCTGGTTTGGAGAACAGTTTTCCGGCCTGAGTAAAAGACTCATATAAATTCCCGTATCTTCCGGAGAATAAAAGCTCCTCCCGGTCCGTCCCTTTCCTCCAGTCTGAGCTTCGGCGATCACTGTGTAGCCTTCAGGGGCGCCCTGGACTGCCTTTTCTCTGAGGTAATCATTGGTAGACTCTGTCTTGGGCAGTATGTGAAGCTCTATGGCAGAACAGACAGACTTCAGATACTTAGCAATTCCCCGAGAAGAAAGGATATCCGTATCAGCAGAAAGGCAGTACCCTTTATTCTGAACTGCATATATCTCATAGCCTTCTTTGCGGAGGCTGTTCACTGCCTTCCACACTGCTGTTCTGGAAACGGACAGCTTTGCCGCAAGCTCTTCTCCGGAAAAATAGATCCCTTTGTTCTTTTCAAAAAAATCCAGCAAAATTTCCTTTGTCCCCATTTTTACCCCCATAGATTTACTCCGATCATTACAAGACCCAGGATCACCAGTACGGCCCCCGTCACACGGTTTAGAGTAATGGGCTCCGCCCTGTTGGCAAATCTGGCTGCGATCTCTGCCCAGACCAAGGTGAAGATCATGCAAAGCCCCAGACAGCTTAAGTGCGGCAGTCCTCCGATGGTAAAATGACTGACCGCTCCGGTAAAGGCCGTAAAAGTCATAATAAAGACACTGGTTCCCACAGCGGTTTTCAGCTCATATCCTAAAACAGAAGTCAGGATCAGCAGCATCATCA
>DWYL01000212.1 GCA_019118685.1 Candidatus Blautia merdipullorum | reverse complement strand
ATTCCTCCTCGATAATTTGAATTTCTAATTTATTATACAATGCCTGTCAAGAGAATTACAAATTATATAAAAGGATCTTAATTGTAAAACACTCTTTTTCCTCCTGGATTTCAAGTACGCCATGATAATTTTTCACTGCAGTGCGGACATTTTTCAAGCCGAATCCACTGTTTTTTTCATGGCCTTCTGATATTTCCGGCAATAAAGGGAAAGGATTTGTTACCCGTATAAAAAGAGAACGGGGAATGTAATGGATATCCAGGCAGCTCCATTTCTTTTGGAACAGAAATGATCTTGATCTTTCTGTTCAAAGCTTCAAAGTATAAAATATCTCTGGCCGGTATCTGGTAATGGCGGTTTCAATCCCGTTTACAGAGGGCAGTTCAATATCCAGCAAAATAATATTATATTTTTTATCTTCCAGATGATGACGGAACAGCTCTTCACCGGACAGAAATACTTCCGTTTCCAGATCATGAAAGGGCATATGGCTGATATACTCTTCTATTTTCTGAGCATGGCAGCAGGATTTATTTACATCAAAAAACAGCCCGATTACAACAAAGGAGAAATATCCTCGCCAAAATCCAATTAAAATCAGGAATATAGAATAATTTCTGTAGAAAATGATCTTAAAGGAGGAATGAATCTATATGAAAAAGAAAGCTGTTTTTTTCATGATTTTGACCGCACTTACCTGTTTGGAGGGCTAAGGAAAGTTTATCACAGGGGACGAATCTGAGTCTGACTCCTATAAAGAAGTAAAATTTGAGCTTTTTCTTCCGGAAGACTTTGAAGGCCGTCTGGAATTAAACACCAGTGACAGCGATATCTGGACAGGAGCCTTTGCTCTGGGAGAAATGAAAGCCGAATCTTATGAGGGAGATATTATTTTTGAAAATACCGTAATTAAAGAAAGGTTAAATGTCAGCACCCGCTATGGCGATATCCGGGGAACACTGGCAGATAGTCCTGCAGACAGCAGTCTGGAAATGGAATTGTCTGCAGAAGAGGGAGAAATCCAGCTGTCCTATATAGAATAGATGGATCTTCTAAAGGAAAATATGGAGGATACGTTCCTCTTCCCTTCCCCATATGCTATAATGGCCTTATCCCGCCGCATCTGCGGCAGAATTGGAGACTGTACATATGACACGTGTTTTAATTGTAGAAGATGACGCTACCATCAACAGCCTGATCTATGAATATCTTACCGAAAAAGACTTCGACTGCCGCCAGACCTTTTCCGGAACAGAAGGAAGGCTGCTTTTCGACATGGAAAAATTTGACCTGATTCTTTTGGATCTTATGATACCGGGGCTCAGCGGGGAAGAACTTATTGCTTATATCCGTTCTTCTTCTCAGGTCCCAGTTATCGTGCTATCTGCAAAGACGGCTCTGGAAGACAAGGTGAATCTCCTCTCCACAGGAGCAGACGATTATCTGACTAAGCCCTTTGAACTGGAAGAACTCCTGGCCAGGATACAGGTACAGCTGAGGCATAAGGCTGCATCCCCCTCTCCTGCTTCTTCTCTTCGGTATAAAGACTGGGAGCTGGATGAACAGGCCAGAAGTTTCCTGGTCAAGGGAGAAAGAATCGATCTTACCTCCCATGAGCTGGGAATTATAACCCTTCTGATGAAATATCCCAAAAAAGTTTTTACAAAACAGGAAATCTTTGAATCTGTGTGGAACCAGGATTATTTTGTTGAGGATAAAACCATTAACGTCCATATCAGCAATATCCGATCCAAACTGAAAGATACAGCTACAGACGCCTATATTCAAACAGTATGGGGAATTGGGTTCAAATTAAAAGACTGATTTTAGAATATCCTATTTCTGTTCCCTAATCTTAAACTTTTCTTAAACTTTTCTTTGCGCTTTTTGAAATTCTCTGTGAGATACTGGACTCAGAAAAGAACAAGAGGCTTTTCAGAAAAGCTGACCAGGAGGATAAATGATGAAAGATGTAATCGTCACACAAAATCTCACAAAAATGTATGGAGATAAGGCCGCTGTCTCTTCTATGGATATGCATGTGAAGCAGGGAGATATTTACGGCTTTATCGGAAGGAACGGTTCCGGCAAGTCCACCACATTAAAAATGCTCTGTGGACTGGCTTTTCCTACCCAGGGAAGTATCCGGGTATTCGGCCAGTCCCTGAGCCGGGAAAGCGTAAGGAAACGTATCGGCGTCCTCATTGAATCTCCGGGGCTGGAAGGAGGCCGGAGCGCCTATGAAAACATGTACTTAAAAGCCAGCCTTATGGGAATCGTGGATCCTGACAAAGAGATCCGGGAGCTTCTTACTCATACAGGACTGAATCCGGACAACAAAAAGCTGGTGAAACGTTATTCTATGGGAATGAAGCAGCGGCTGGGAATCGCCATGGCACTTCTGGGAGGCCCGGATCTTCTGATCCTGGATGAACCTATTAACGGTCTTGATCCGGAAGGAATGAACCAGCTCCGCACTCTGCTGGTAGATCTGAACCAGAAGAAAGGAGTGACCATTCTGGTCAGCTCCCATATTTTAGGAGAGCTTTCCAAAATGGCCACCCGGTATGGGATCATCAAAGACGGCTGTCTGGTGAAAGAAATTTCCAAAGAAGAACTGTCTGCGGAGTGTAAGGATTATCTCTATCTGAAAACTTCGGACAGTAAAATGGCCGCTGTACTTCTGGAAGAAAAACTGGGAATCCGGAATTATGAAGTACGTCCGGAAGGGGAGATCCGTATCTATCAGAAAGCGGACTCCGGCCAGATCACCACAGTTATGACCTCCGCGGGCATTTCGGTATTTGCCATCTATGGCCATCAGCAGGATCTGGAAGGATATTTTCTGGATCTTATGGGTAAAGAAAGTAAAACCGGTTCTTCAAAGAAAGGGGGCAGACGCCATGCTTAATCTTACACGTATGGAATTCCGCAGACTGTTCAGAGATAAAAGTGTCTATATTACTTTGGCTTCATTTTTAGGATTTATCCTGATTGCTATGATCACAATGAAACTGGTAACTGACCAGAACCTTCTGACTTTTGCTACAGAAAATGGATTTGAGTTCACTGCGGAAGATCAGGCTGACGCAGCTTCTTTTCTCAGCTCCACCATCGCAGATTTTGTCAGCAATCTTCTTTTTTCCGGAGGCCTTATGGTCTGCTTCAGCGCAATCTTCTGTGCTGTCAGCACCTGTGATGACTTTGCTTCCGGCTTCGGGAAAAATATCTTTTCCTACTATCCGGACAGAAGCTATTACATCGTAAGCAAAATTGTTACTCATTGTGCCATTAACGCTATGTTTATACTGGCTCTTACGGCTGCCAGCATAATCCTTTTTAAAATCTGTGGATTTCCCAATCACCTGGGAGACCCTTTGAAAATGGTCCTTATGCTTTTAATCGGCTGGGTAGCCCTGATCCCTCTGGCGGCTCAGAACATGCTTTTGTGCATGCTTATCCAGAATGCTGCAGTAGCCAGTATTCTTTCTATCCTCTGCGGTCTTGGAGTCGTGGCAGGTGTTTTAGAAACCATTGCCGGACTCTTCGGAATCCATGTGGCACAGTTTTTCCCGCCCTACCTGGTGATGATGTCTCCCTATATCAGCGGCAGCGCCAGCACAGGATCTCTGTTATCCTTTGCAGTGGGCCAGAACGGTCTGGGTACAAATCTGCTTCTGTCAGTGTTTGCCAGCCTTTTGTGGACCCTGATCTACATCTGGCTCTCCAAAAAGGTACTGAGCAAAAAAGATATCTGTTAAGAGGAATATGCCTATGTTAAAAACAGCATTGATCATCCTATTTGCCATATTATTTTTCCTTTCTCTTACTGCTCTTCTCCTCTACAGAAGGCAGGTACGAGGACTAGCCCAACAATTAAAAGATCTGGAGCCGGGAAGCAATCAAAGGCTTACCTGCTCTGTCAGGGACAGAAATATTCTGTCCCTTTGCCGCCTGGTAAATACTTATATCGATTCTCAGCAGAAACTGGTGCTTCAGGCCCGGGAAGCGGAGGAAGAACTTAAATATACCATTGCCAGTGTTTCCCACGATATCCGGACACCCCTCACCGGAGCCTCCGGCTATATGCAGATGGCGGAAAAAACAGAAGACCCGGATAAAAGAAAAGAATACTGCCGGATTGTCCGGGGCAGACTGAAAGATCTGGAACAGCTTTTAGACCAGCTTTTCCTTTATACAAAATTGACAAGCCAGGAAATTTCTCTCCAAATGGAGCCGGTTTCCCTGTTTCCTCTTGTCTGTGAGGTTCTTACAGGATTTTACGGAAAATTTCAGGAACAGAACCGGGAGCCTTCCCTGGATTTTCAGGAAGAGGCCATTCAGATCCAGGGAGACAGCAGCCAGCTGAAGCGGGTTCTGGGAAATCTCGTTTCCAATTCCCTTTCTTACGGCCTGGGCACCCTTTTTATTGTTCAAAAGGGAAATACGCTGATCTTTTCCAATAAAGTAAAAGATCCGGAATCTATTGACCCGGATCAGATGTTTGCACGGTTTTACAGAGGGGACCCTTCCAGAAACGCTTCCAAAGGTTCTCATGCCGGACTGGGGCTTTCCATAGCCAGAGAACTGACCCAGGCAATGGGAGGGAAAATTGAAGCAAGACTTCATGAAGATATATTGGAAATTGTATTGACTTTTCAGGGAATTTCCCGGTAAACTGTCTATACAGAACAGTAGGAGCATCCAGGGATTGTAAACTTCATCGGTCCCTGAAAAGGAGAAAAATTATGGAAAATATTCTGATCATTTACAAATCAAAGTATGGCGCAGCCAGGGAATATGCCCAGCTTCTGGGAAAAGCCCTGGCCACTGTTCCTGTTTCTATTGACCAGGCCAAATCTCAGATGATTACTTCTGCAGATATAATCATTCTCTGCGGAGGGATCTATGCCGCTTCCATTGCCGGCCTTTCTTTTCTGAAGAAAAACGCTGCTCTTCTCAGCGGAAAAAAGACGGCTGTCTTTGCAGTGGGGGCGTCTCCCTACGACCAGAAGACTCTTGAGGAGCTGAAGAAGAGGCATCTTTCTGGGGCATTGGAGGGAGTCCCCCTCTTCTACGGCCGGGGTGCTTGGAACGAAGAGATCATGACTGCAAAAGATAAATTTCTCTGTTCCATGCTGATGAAAGTAGTGTCCAAGAAACCTGCGGAACAATGCGAGCCCTGGGAACTGGCCTTGAAAGAAGCTATGGGGAAGAAATGCTCCTGGGTAGATGAGAAATATCTGGAGCCTTTATATAAATATATCCATAAAGACGCCAGATAAGGAATTTCAGTGGATTTTTGTGTTATTAAGTATTTTTGCAGTACTTGGGGAATAGTGGTTGATGATCTCACTATGTCCGATGTCCAGAGTTTTGATGGCATCCATATCCTTACTGTCCAAAGTGAAATCCCAGATATCCAGATTTTCTTCCATTCGTTCTTTTCTGGCTGACTTTGGAATAACAATGATTCCCTGCTGGATATGCCACCGCAGTATGATCTGGGCTGTACTTTTTTCATACCGGTCAGCAATTTGACGAAGCAGGCGATGTTGAAAAATATTTCTTTGTCCTTCAGAAAGAGGTCCCCATGCCTCCGGCTGGACTTTGTACCGATTCATTGTTTGGATTGCAGAAGTCTGCTGATGGAAGGGATGGATCTCAATCTGGTTGACTGCAGGCAAAATCTCATGATTGATGCACAGATCTACCAGACGGGCTTCATCAAAGTTGCAGACTCCAATGGCCTGGATGATCCCATCCCGGTACATTTCTTCCATCGCCCGCCATGCGCCGTAGTAATCGCCAAATGGCTGATGGATCAGGTAGAGGTCCAGATACTCCAGCCCCAGCCGTTCCATAGACGCTTTAGCAGCCATTTTAGCGCCTTCGTAACTGGTGTCCTGTACCAGAGCTTTGTGGTGATAAATAATTCTTCCCGTGGTATGCCGGATTTTTTACAGACGCACCCACAGCTTCTTCGTTTCCATAGGCTCCTGTGCTCCCGAACCAACTTTCAAATTATATCCCCTTCTGACGGAGCATTTTCCCGGCATGACAATATCATCTGAAATACGGGAATCGGATGTACTGCTGCCTGAACTGGAGAAAAATACCTATCAGATCATCATTACCGAACATCCTATAGAATCCCCTGATATCTTGAGCCGGGAATTCTGTACAGAGAACCTCTTCCTGACGGTCCCGCCGGCCCATCCCCTTGCCAATAGCCGTGACGGAATATACCTTGAGGATTTAGCCGGAGAAACTATGCTGCTATTTCATGAAATCGGCGTTTGGCGTAACCTGACAGAAACCAAAATGACCCAGACGAAATTTATTATCCAGGATCGAAATGAAGCTTTTGATGCGCTGCTGCAGGCATCGGCTCTCCCTGCATTCGTCTCTAATCTGACATTAGAATATACAAGCCAGCCGAAAAACCGGTTAGCCATTCCGATTCTTGATCAGGAAGCCCACATTACCTTTTACTGCGCTGTCCATAAATCAAACAAAAACCTTTTGCCGGACTAAAAGTAAAAAGTTACTCTTGCTCTCTTCATATAGGAGAGTTTTTATACCTTGCATATTTCAACTCCAAATTTTCCCATTATTCCATTCACCGCTTTTGGCAGATTGTTTTCAGCGGGCCTCCACTCTGGCCCTGTGGGCGCTGACCATGCGGTACAGACTGGAAAGATTCTTTGCATATCTGGTCATCAGATAGGAAAGTTCCGAGTCGTTGTCCACCCATCTCTGGTAATGCATTTCTTTGATCTTTTTTATATGTCTTTCCTGCCGTATATGAAGGAGCTGCTGGATCTGGTTCAGGACATAATCCGTATAAGAGATGTAATTCTCCATTATCCCCTCCTGTAAGACTCCTCTCCGGTCAATATTGACCATGAAAAGGATCTGTTCCATCTCTGCCATCATCTTCCAGGTAATATCCAGCACCTGCCGGTAGTATTCGCTTTCCTTCAGAGAAATCTTCCCCAGATATTCCAGCACCTGCTCATGGAGCATATGGTACTGTATCTGCGCATCGCAGATGACGCCGTGATCCAGCCTTCCCGTAAGGGAACGTTCCAGGATCCGCAGATACATATGCTGCATATGAAAGATCATCTGGAAATTATAGCGGAACTGCTGCCCCATACTGGTTGGAAAGAAAAATTTATTTACGACCAGCACTAAAAGTACTGCTGCCGCCACATAAACCATACGAAGCTCAATAGCCAGGGTTTCTTTCATAGCCAGGGTACTCATAGACAATGCAAAACAGGTGGCAAAGGCCCCATGGATCCGGGTGCCGGGAGTGGCTGTATACATGCAGATCACCATGACTGCTGCCAGGAAAAAGTGCCCGGAAGCACCGGGAAAATAAGGCAGGAGCAGAGAAATGACAACACAGCCTGCCGCTGTTCCGATAAATCGGGTCTTCATTCGGTATTTACTGTCTTCATATTTCAGTTTTTCTGACAGTTTCTGGCTTTCCAGGGGAGCCCATTGCTGACGTTCCTCTTCGCTGTCTTCAAATTGGCGGAAAATGATCAGCAGCGGCCGGATCAGATTTTGGAGAGAACTATACAGTTCTCCCTCCTCCTCTTTGATCTGAGACAGGAGTTTTCTTCCTGAATCCAAAAGGATTTCTCTGGTTTCTTCTTCCCAGAATCTGGCGTTTCCCATAGCGCCCGCTGAAACATCAAGGCAAACATATAACAGATTTTCCCTTCCCGGGTAATGATTTCTTTTCTCTTTTCTGATTGGCTTCAACGTACAGCTTCTGTTCCAGACTGTGGAGTTCCTCCTCCGGTGTTTCCTTCCTCTCTTCTGCACCGGTTCCTCCTGCATCACCCTGTCCTTCCGCCTGCTTTTTCAGCCAGCTTCCGATGAGGAGAAGGCCTTTCTGCCGGGTCTGATATCCGGGAGTCTTTGGAAAGCGGACTTGGAAAAGCAGCACTAAGATAATAAATATGCAAAGTCCCCAGAGCATTGCCGCTGTCTGTACCAGAAAGCCGGAAAAGTCCACAGGCATAAGCTGAAGAAAGGTAAAGGTCATCAGCCCGGAAAAATACCCCATCTGATTGAACTGTGAGGCCTTCAGAAAGATCAGCGCAAAGGGCACGGTCAGATCATGGAAAATGGAAAGCTTAAGGTCGCAATATAAGCCAGAAAACTCAGCGCAAGCTGCAGGGCCGAAATTCCCAGCAGGCTTTTCAGGGTATTCCGCTTTTTATAATTAACCTGAAAAAGTACAGTGACCAGAGATACGATCATCACATACTGGGAACCGAAAATGTTCAGAACCCAGAAAAAAAGACAGAGAAAAAACAGATAACCGGAAAGGCAGCGGAAAATTTTTTCCATATCAGCAAAAGCTGCCTTTTTATTTTCTTATCCAGTTCCTCTGCCATTATTTTTTACTTTCCACCCCATTCTTCTGACAGATATCTTCCAGGCAGCATTTCTCACAAAATGGAGCTGTTCTGGCTGTACACACATCTCTTCCATGATAAACCAGCCGATGGCAGAAGTCACTGCCCTCCTCCGGCGGAATGATCTTCCAGAGAGCCATTTCCACTTTTTTCGGCTCCTTGATCCCGTCTACCAGCCCGATCCGGTTTACCAGACGGATACAATGGGTATCCGTAACAATCGCCGGCTTTCCGAACACATCTCCCATGATCAGATTGGCGCTTTTTCTTCCAACACCCGGCAGTTTCAGCAAAGCATTGAAATCATCCGGTACCTTTCCCTGATACTGATCCCGGAGGATCTTCATACAGGCGCTGATGTCTCTGGCCTTGCTCTTCCCCAGGCCGCAGGGCCGGACGATCTTCTCGATCTCTTCCACAGGAGCATCTGCCAGAGCCTCCACATCGGGATACTTGGCATAAAGATCCTCCACAACTACATTTACCCTTGCGTCTGTACATTGGGCAGCCAGACGGACGCTTACCAGCAGCTTCCAGGCCTGATCATAGTCCAGGGTACACTGGGCCAGGGGATATTCTTTCTTTAAACGTTCAATTACCTCCAGGGCAAGTTCTTCCTTTGTCATTTTATGTACATCCTTCCGTAGTGATTTTTC
>DWYL01000211.1 GCA_019118685.1 Candidatus Blautia merdipullorum | reverse complement strand
TATGCTGTAAATTAATTATATTTTTTAAAATTTTCTATACAATTATAATATTTCTAAAAATATACGAAACTAAAACTCATATAAAGCAGCCTTCCCTGTCCCCGGCAATAGCAAAAAACCGCTGCATAAAGCAGCCGGGAATGCTTCCCTTTCTATTCTGCTTTATACAGCGGTATTCTCCTCTCCCCGCTTTCTCAGGTAATGTTCAGAAATTATTTTCCGGATTTATAGTAGTTGATCAGACATCCTTCCAGAATGATTTCTCTCTCGTCCTCTGTCATCTCTCCCAGACCCAGAGCAAACTCTTTAAGGATGTCGCCTACAGTGTAGGCTTTAACCTCTTTTGCACCTTCCTCCACTGCTTTGCGGATATCCGGGATGAAAAGGTAATCACCTTTCTTAAATGGAAGTTCCCCTTCCGGGATCAGGAACGGCAGCATTCCCCAGTTGATCAGATTAGAACGGTAGCGCTTTGTGGCATACTCATTGGCGATGTTCGCCCAGCCTCCCAGTACCTTCTGGCAGGAAGCTGCCTGCTCTCTGGCAGAACCGTCACCCGGCTTCACTGCAAAAATCGTGCTGCCTACCCCAGTGTTCTTTCTGTTCATATCCGGATAAGTTTCTTTGATCTTATCCCATACAGGTTTTAATTCAGTAAAAGCACAGGCCGGACATTCTCCTGCTTCTCTTGCTTTCTCTGCTCCCTGGACTTCCTTTGCAAGTCCTACATAGGCAGGATCTTTTCTGGAAAGAGCAAACTCTGCCAGTTTCAAAGGATTGGAACGGTAAGATGAAGTTTCACCTGAAGGGATCAGCTCATCTGTAGTGGTTACAGGATCATGGATCTCAGATACCACTTTTAACACCAGGTTATCTGTAAGGCTTGGCATCTCCGGCCAGTCTTTGATATTCGGTCCAAACCGGATCTCCACCTCAGGATCTGCTTTTCCCTTACTGTCAAATACCCTGTTTTCATAAATCGTCTTGTCAAAGAAATACTGGGGATGTCTGTATTCTCCCGCAAATTCTGTGGCTGGTGTAAGGCGTCCCTTATTTGCTGCCGTAGCTGCAATAGACCGGGCATCCATAAGAGCCACCGAAGAAATCTGTCCGTCCTGGATCTTGGAACCTTCTCTGTTAGGGAAGTTCCTAGTGGAATGACGGATGCTCAGCGCATTGTTGGCAGGAGTATCCCCGGCGCCGAAGCAAGGGCCGCAAAATGCTGTTTTTACTACAGCTCCTGTCTCAAGAAGATCAGCCAGAACGCCGTTCTTGGCCAGTTCCATATAGATAGGCGTGCTGGCAGGGTAAATACTTAATGTAAAGGCATCGTAGCCTATGCTTGCGCCTCGCAGGATATCCGCGGCATCGCAGATATTTTCAAAACCGCCTCCGGCGCAGCCTGCGATGATTCCCTGATCTACATACAATTTTCCATCCCTGACTTTGTCTTTAAGTGTATATGGGATTTTTCCGTCCAGGCTCACCTGTGCTTTCTTTTCCACATCCGCCAGGATGTCTGTGAGATTTGCATTCAGTTCTTCTATTGTATAGGTGTTGCTTGGATGGAAAGGCATAGCGATCATAGGACGGATTTTATCCAGTTCTACATATACAAGACCATCGTAGTAAGTTACAGGTCCCGGATTCAATTCTTTGTAAGCCTGGCTTCTTCCGTGGATGTCATAAAAATCTTTAACCGCACCGTCTGTCTTCCAGATAGAAGAAAGGCAGGTAGTCTCTGTAGTCATGACATCAATGCCGATCCTGAAATCTGCGCTGAGGTTTTCCACGCCTGGTCCTACAAATTCCATTACCTTATTCTTCACGTAGCCGTTTGCAAAAACAGCCCCGATGATCGCAAGAGCCACATCCTGAGGTCCTACTCCGGGAACGGGTTTTCCTGTAAGATAGATTCCTACCACTTCAGGACATTTAATATCATAGGTTCTTCCCAAAAGCTGCTTAACCAATTCCGGGCCGCCTTCTCCCATGGCCATTGTGCCCAGGGCGCCGTAACGGGTATGGCTGTCAGAACCAAGGATCATTTTTCCGCCTTCTGCCAGCATTTCCCTGGCAAACTGGTGGATAACCGCCTGATGAGGGGGGACATAGACTCCGCCGTACCGTTTTGCGCAGGTAAGGCCAAACATGTGATCATCTTCATTAATAGTACCGCCTACTGCGCAAAGAGAGTTATGGCAGTTTGTCAGCACATAGGGAATTGGGAATTTTTCCAGGCCTGAAGCTCTGGCAGTCTGAATGATCCCCACAAATGTAATATCATGTGAGGTCAGCTTGTCAAATTTGATCCTCAGATCATCCATATTATCTGAGATATTATGATCCTTTAAGATAGAATACGCAATGGTATTTTTGGCAGCTTCCCCCTTATCAGGAACTGCTTTGCCATATTTATTCTGAATGATTTCTCCGGCCTGGGGGCTGTCCGGCACAAGGTCTTTTCCGTTGATCAGCCACGCACCGCCGTCGTATAATTTTATCATGATACTTTCCTCCATTTTCAAAGGTTTTCTACTATTATAGAAGCTATTGCTTTAAAAAGCAAGCAGTTTAGCACAATAAATTATTTGTATACAATGATACAATCAAGAAAATCCTGTCACAGCAGGTACACGGCCGGCTGTGACAGGATTTTAAACTGTCAGTCCTGAGTTTTCATAAATTCCATATAGCTGGATACCATAAGAGCAATCTTAAAAGTAAGGGCATCATCAAAAACCCGGATGTCTAAACCAGTGCTTTTCTGGATTTTTTCCAGTCTGTAGACCAGTGTATTTCTATGAAGAAACAGCTGTCTGGACGTTTCTGAAATGTTCAGGCTGTTGTCAAAAAACTTATTAATCGTATTCAGCGTTTCATCATCCAGAGATTCCGGAAGTTTTCCGCCGAAAACCTCTTTCATAAACATTTCGCATAAAGGCATAGGAAGCTGATAGATCAGCCGTCCGATCCCCAGGTTATTATATCCGACAATCGTTTTATCCACATAAAAAATCTTGCCTACGTCCATAGCCATTTTGGCTTCTTTATAAGATCTGGAAACATCTTTTATCTCCTGGATAATATTTCCATAAGACACCCGAACCTGGGACATCGCCTCTGCGTTCAGCATGTCTACTATGGTACTGGCAATTTTATTGATTTCCTCATATCCGTCATTTTCTTCCAGGCTGCGCACGACAATAATATTTTTTTCATCAATAGCTGTAATAAAATCATTTGTCCTGGAAACAAACAGGTTTTTCAGGATTTCCATAGAATCCTGGTCCTTTTCATTTTTAGTTTCAATAAGCAGGACCACCCGCTTAGCCTCTACTGCAATATGCAGCTTTTTCGCTCTGTTATAAACATCTACCAGAAGAAGGTTATCCAGGATCAGGTTCTGGATAAAATTGGACTTATCAAAACGCTCCTTATAGGCCACGATCAGATTCTGGATCTCCGCCACCGCTACTCTTCCGATCATGTAAGCGTCTTCATTGCTCCCTTTAGCAATCAGCACATACTCTACACTTTGATTGTCAAAAATTTTAAAGAAATGATATCCCTTCATCACCTGGCTGTCAGCCATAGAATCTGCAAAGGCTCTCACATCTCCAAAATCTTCATTTTCTACTGGAAATGTAGAAGAATTGACCTTTCCGTCAATATCCAGGACGCAAAGGTCAATTCTTGTAATGGTACGTAATTCGTCTATTGTTTTCTGTATAATCTGGCTTGAAATCATCTTTTTTCTCCTTTAACTGCCTTTTCACGAATCTTTTATATAATAATACCGTATTTTTTTTGAATTCGCAACAGACAGGGAGAGAAAATCTCCGATTCTGTTTTTAAATATGAAGTCTGAATGCAGCTGCATTCCAGCGGAGCTCGTTCTTGAAGTTTCTGATATTGGTATCCTTATCAATGTATACAGCCTCAATACCCATGGCTGCTGCCCAGTCTCCCATCTGCTCTGCTGTCAGGTCATAGGTGAACGCTGTATGATGAGCGCCGCCTGCCAGGATCCAGGCCTCAGCTCCTGTCTGAAGATTGGGCTCAGGTGTCCAGAAAGCAGTCGCAACTGGAAGCTTCGGCATAGGTTTCTCTACTTTTTTGCATTCTACGTCATTAATGATCAGACGGAACCTATCGCCCAGATCGATCAAAGAAGTTGCGATTCCCTTTCCTGTTTTAGAAGTAAATACCAGTCTTGCAGGATCTTCCCTGTCTCCCATGGAAAGAGGCTGACACTTAATGCTGACAGGTCCCTCTGCGATAGTCGGGCATACTTCCAGCATATGGGCTTCCAGGATGCCCTCTTTTCCAGGAACCAGGTTATATGTATAGTCTTCCATAAAGGAAGTTCCCTTTGCATCTTTCATTCCCTGGGTCATGATCTTCATCAGGCGCACCATAGCCGCTGTCTTCCAGTCTCCTTCTCCTCCGAATCCATAGCCTTTTTCCATAAGCCGCTGGATAGCCAGGCCCGGGAGCTGCTTCAGGCTTCCCAGATCTCCGAAATGAGTCACGACCGCCTGATAATTCTTTTCTTCCAGAAAACGTTCAAATCCAAGTTCAATCTGTGCCTGAACAGCAACATGTTTTCTGAATTCTTCCGGATCTCTTCCCTCCAGGAGAACGTCATATTTGCTGTAGTACTCTTCTACCAGTGCATCGGTATCTGCTTTGGATACAGCCTCCACTGCTTCTGCGATCTCATTTACCGGATAAGCGTCTACCTCCCAGCCGAATTTAATCTGGGCTTCCACCTTATCCCCTTCTGTAACCGCTACGTTTCTCATGTTATCCGCAACTCTCATAACACGGATATGGCTGCTCTCGATAACGCCGATGGCTGTTCTCATCCAGGATGCGATCCTTTCCTGGACGTCCCTGTCATCCCAGAACCCTACGATTACCTTTCTCTCGATTCCCATGCGGCTGACAATATGTCCGTACTCTCTGTCGCCATGGGCAGCCTGGTTTTCATTCATAAAGTCCATATCAATGGTGTCATAAGGAATCTCTCTGTTAAACTGGGTGTGAAGATGTAAAAGAGGTTTTCTGTATTCCTGGAGACCCAGGATCCAGGATTTTGCCGGTGAAAATGTATGCATCCAGGTGATGACTCCTGCGCAGTCTTCATCTGCATTAGCCTCATTAAAGGTCTGACGGATCATGGCATTTGTAAGAAGGGTTGGCTTCCATACTACCTCAAAGGGCAGAATGCCTGACTTATTCAGACTATCCACGATGATCTTAGAATGCTCTGCTACATGGTCCAGGCATTCCTGTCCGTATAAGTCCTGAGAACCTGTACAGAACCAGAATTTGTACGCTTTTGTTTTTAACATAGTGTTACCTCCCATTTATAATTTTGCTTTCAACAGAATATTTATAAGTTTAGTATATCTTCTCCAGGGAAAAAAGAAAGAACTCTGTTACTCGTTTATGGACATTTATTATCTTTTCTGCTACAGTAAACTATAGAAAAGTTTTGTGAAAGGCAGGGATCGCTTAATGCTGGCAAATTTTGAATACCGGGAATACAGAGGGCGGAACAGTGTATGGGCGGGAAGATATGAAAATCTCCATAACCTTCCCCATTGGCATATGGAATGTGAACTATTGTACATAGAAAAAGACCAGGTTACCGTATCTTTAAATAATACTGTATATCATCTGCAAAAGGGGGATGCCTTTTTTATTGACAGCAGAGACATCCACTACATAAAAGGGGCTGAGGCCAGTATCACTGAAATCATTATGTTTGATTCCCGGATCCTGGAAGAGATCGCTCCAGGACACAGACCGCAGTTCCCCCACCTTTCCGGGAATCCGTTGATCATGGATTTCTATAAAGAAATCAAAGAAGAACTGGACTGTCAGGAGCCTTACTTTAACTTAAAGGTCCGCAGTCTGCTCACTATCTTAATGCTGGAGATCTTTCGGAAAGAGCCTTTGACTGACCACGGAAAATCCCGTGACAATACTTCCATAGAAAATTACAAAAATCTGCTGGGTGAAATCGAAGAAAAAAGCAGCTACATTACTTTTGAAGAGGCAGCAGATTTTATGGGGCTTTCCAAGCCTTATTTTTCCAGATTTTTCAAGAACCTTTCCGGTATGACCTTTTCTCAGTATCTGAATATCATCCGGCTGGAAAAGGCCATTGATCTCCTAAACCATAACACAGAGCAGCTTTCCATCACAGCTATTGCTTCCCGCTGCGGTTTTGACACCATCCGGCATTTTAACCGGGTCTTCCGGGATTTTACCGGATTTTCTCCCCGAGAGCTTCCTGAAAATTACGTTCTAACTTCCCATTCTGTAAAAAGCATAGTTAAAAACTTCAATCCCACATTGCCCAGTTCTAGGCTTTTGAATGACTGATCTTTCTTATTTTTTACAAAAGAAAAGCAGGTATGTATAACATCCTGCTTTTCCTCTATTGTCATCAGCGAAAAACCCTCCGCTGATTTTCATATTCTTTTTAGTTTGTGATAACTCTCTCTGTCTCTTTGTCAAAGATGTGGATTTTTTCCATATCCAGAGCGAATTTAACGGTATCGCCTGATCTGGCTGTTGTACGAGGATTAACTCTTGCTGTCATTGAGAATCCTTCTGTATCAAAATACAGATAAACTTCAGCACCCAGCAATTCATAAACTGTGATCTTTCCTTCAATTACACTGTTCGGGAATGCCTGGATACGAGCTTCATCATCATATACATGCTCTGGACGGATACCCATAACAACTGTCTTTCCATTATATCCGCCATCAACAAGAGCTTTCTTCTTGGAAGCTGGAACATGAAGAACAGTTTTTCCTATCTGTAACTGAACATCATCGCCTTTTACATGAACAGTCGCGTCCAGGAAGTTCATCTGAGGTGAACCGATGAAACCGGCAACAAACAGATTGCAAGGAGCATTATACAGTGTCTGAGGTGTGTCAACCTGCTGTACAATACCATCTTTCATAACTACGATTCTTGTACCCAGAGTCATAGCTTCTGTCTGGTCATGTGTTACATAGATAATAGTAGCACCCAGTCTCTCATGTAATTTAGAAATCTCAGTACGCATCTGCACACGAAGTTTAGCATCCAGGTTTGACAGAGGCTCGTCCATCAGGAATACCTTTGGCTCACGAACGATAGCACGGCCCATAGCAACACGCTGTCTCTGACCACCGGAAAGAGCTTTCGGTTTACGGTCTAACAGTTTCTCAAGATCAAGGATCCTTGCTGCTTCTTTTACCATTTTATCAATCTGATCTTTTGGAACTTTTCTCAGTTTCAGACCAAATGCCATGTTATCATAAACTGTCATATGAGGATACAGAGCATAGTTCTGGAATACCATTGCGATATCTCTGTCTTTTGGTTCTACATCGTTAACTACTTTATCACCAATCTTTAATGTACCTCCGGTGATTTCTTCCAGCCCAGCGATCATACGAAGGGTTGTAGATTTACCACATCCTGAAGGTCCTACGAAGATGATGAA
>DWYL01000210.1 GCA_019118685.1 Candidatus Blautia merdipullorum | reverse complement strand
ATTCTAACTAATGAGACAGCGCCATTTTCTTCTCTTCCCGTTTATTTTTGTCTCTGTTTGATCAGGAAAAGGACTGCCAGCAAAAGGAGAATTCCGATGGGCAGAGGGATCCAGGGCACTTTCACAAAGCCCGCCACAATATAAGTAACAAAGCTGATGGCAGCCGCCAGCATGGCATAGGGAAGCTGGGTCGATACATGGTTTACATGATCACACTGGGCGCCTGCTGAAGCCATGATGGTAGTATCGGAAATCGGCGAGCAGTGATCTCCGCAGACAGCTCCTGCCATACAGGCGGAAATAGAAATGATCATCAAAGTCGGATCTGAGTTTTCAAACACCTTTACTACAATAGGGATCAGAATCCCAAAGGTTCCCCAGGAGGTACCTGTGGCAAAAGCCAGGAAACATCCAATCAGGAATACAATAGCCGGCAGGAAATTCATCAGGCTGTCTGCTGCGGATTCTGTAGCCATCTCCACGAAATCTGCCGCTCCCAAACTGTCTGTCATAGCCTTTAAAGTCCAGGCAAAGGTAAGGATCAGAATCGCCGGAACCATAGCCTTAAAGCCTTCCGGTATACATTCCATACAGGAGCGGAACACCAGGACTCTTCTTGCGCTGTAAAAGATCACTGTGATGACCAGAGCAATCAGACTTCCGATGGAAAGGGCTATGGAAGCGTCACTCTGAGAAAAGGATTCTACAAAACTTGTTCCACTGAAAAATCCTCCGGTATAGATCATGCCGGTGATGCAGCAGATCACCAGGACGATCACCGGGAATATCAGATCGATCACTTTTCCCTTAGGATTAGGCTTCAAGGAAGAAGCCGCTTCATCCAGCCGTTTCCCGGAAGTATAGATGTCGCCCTTCATGGCATTGGCCTCATGGACCGCCATAGGGCCAAAATCCACTTTCATCAGTACGATGGCAAACATCATAACTATGGTCAGCAGAGCATAATAGTTGTAGGGGATAGCCCGGATAAAAATAGCAAATCCGTCTTCTCCTTCCACAAATCCGCTGACTGCCGCCGCCCAGGAGGATACCGGTGCTATAATACATACCGGAGCCGCCGTGGCATCGATCAGATAAGACAGCTTTGCCTTGGAAACATTATGTTTATCTGTGATAGGCCGCATAACGCTTCCCACGGTAAGGCAGTTGAAATAATCATCCACAAAGATCAGGATTCCCAGGATAATGGTTGCGATCTGGGCCCCAATCCTGGTCTTGATGTGAACTCCCGCCCATCTTCCGAAAGCGGCAGAGCCTCCTGCACTGTTCATCATAGACACCATTGCCCCTAAAATCACCAGAAAGATCAGGATACCCACATTATAAGGATCAGAAAGAACACTGATAAATCCATCCTCCAGCATGTGCACCATAGTGCCTTCGAAATTAAAACTTGAGTAAAACAGTGCCCCTACCAGGATGCCGATAAAAAGAGAACTGTACACCTCCTTCGTGATCAGCGCCAGAACAATCGCCACCACCGGAGGCAGCAAAGACCAGATCGTGGCATAAACAGCCGGCTCTGGAGCCGGATCTCCCTCAGATGCAAATACCGTCACTGACCATAAAAAAGTCAGAAGCAGAGACAGGATCAGACCTGTTCCAAATAATCTTTTTCTGTTTTTCATAATTTTATCCTTTCTTGTATCTTATTCTCCTACAGGCCCCCTGCAGGATCCGTCTAAAAAGAAAACCATGAGCCGCTCCGAAATGGATACGCTCATGGTCTGCATAAATTCTTTTCCTGTATCTTTTGCCCTGACACAGTCCAGAAAAAAACGGATAGCGCTCCACTTTTGGTGACAGAATACGGTATATTCTACCGTATTCCAGGAAGAACTCCCGGGCGGATACTCTTCCTTCGGCAGTTTCCCCTTTCCTCTTCTGCGGCTGTCCCCGCCCTGTGCAGAAGCCTACTCTTGAAACCTGCGCCTCTATCGTCTCTCCGGTTATACCCGGATTTAATCTTCTTTTCTGTTATCATACCATTAATTTTCTTTCATGCCAATATATATAAGGGGAAAATCAGAAAATCATTTACAATTGGTTTTTAAAACTATATAATAAGGAGCAGAGGTGATGAAATGACAATCGACACAAAAGACATATTAAACAGCATCCTTTCCAGTATATCCCGGATTGATTATATTAAGCCGGAAGAGATTCCCGGCATCGACTTGTATATGGATCAGGTGACCACCTTTATGGAAGAACATCTCCGTTCCTCCAAACGGTATAAAGAGGATAAGATCCTTACCAAGACTATGATCAATAATTATGCCAAGAATGATCTCCTTCCTCCTCCGGTAAAGAAGAAATACTCCAAAGAACATATGCTGATGCTGGTATTTATTTATTATTTTAAAAGTATCCTTTCTATAAGTGATATCCAAAAGCTCCTGGAGCCTATTACCCAGAAGTATTTTTCAGGAGAAGGGAGCATTGATCTTACCTCTCTTTATGAGGAGATCATGAAGCTGGAGCTGGAACAGATCGAACCTCTTGCAAAAGATGTAACCAGAAAATTTTCCATGGCCGGCGATTCCTTTCAGGAGGTTCCGGAGGAAGAAAAGGATTTCCTTCACAAATTCGCATTTATTTGTATGCTGAGCTTTGACGTATATGTAAAAAAACAGGTCATCGAAAATCTGATCGATCAGATGACCGACAAAGAAAAGGAAGAATAATTTCTAAGCTTCCGTCTGATACAGACCAAAACCGCTCCATAGTCTGCGCATAACAGGAATATTCTGATTCCCGCGCTTCTATGGAGCGGTTTTTTTAATAATATTCTTATGGCTTCTTATTCCTTGGAAATTCTGTCAAAAACCATGTCGTAACCGTCATTTCCATAATTTAAGCTCCGGTTTACCCGGCTGATCGTGGCGGTAGAAGCTCCTGTCTTTTCAGATATCTCCAGGTAAGTCTTCTTTTCTTTTAACATCTTGGCTACCTCAAATCTCTGAGATAAAGACAGGATCTCATTTACTGTGCATACATCCTCAAAAAACTGATAGCATTCTTCTCTGTTCCTTAAACTAAGTACCGCGTCAAACAGTGAATCCACTGCTTCTGTATGAATTTTTTTACTCATATCACATATCTCCTTATATCGATTTCGCACCCCGTGATAGAAAACAGCTGTCAAAATCCTCTCATATCTTTTATCGCTTTGCCTTATTAACGTTTTAACAGTTATATCTCCTATCACTTTCATATATATTAGCACAGTAAATTTTTAAAGTAAAGAACAGACTTGGACTTTCTCACCATTATTTGTAAAAATTCTATAAAATTTTCTCTCTGTTGACATATTTCTTAAACTCGTCCACACTCCTGTTAACGATCAGCTCTTCGGGAAACCGGAGCTCCTCTAGGATTTTCTGGACATACTGATGGCTTCCTACCAGAGAATCTGCATGAGCATCACTATCCACGATTACAGGAGCCTGATATTCCCTGCACAGCTTCAGCATAGTCCTGATATTCTCCTCTCCTCCCTGCCGGCCGCACCGGGGATCCAGGGAATTATTGTTCACTTCCAGTAAGACCCTGTGCTCCTTTGCACTCTGGACCAGAGCCAGATAATCCACTTCGTACCTGGCGTCATCAGGATGTCCGATAATATGGAGATATGGATTCTTCATAACCTCCAGATAAGCATTTGTATTCTCTTCTCTGGTTCCAGGCTTAATACAGGGAATATGCATGCTGGCTATCACAATATCCATTTTTTCCAGAGTTTTCTCTCCCATATCCACATGGCCTTCATAATCCATAATATTCAGTTCTGCTCCCATATAGAGTTCTACTCCATACATCTTTCGGTCAACCACTTTCAGATTTTCAAAGTAAAAAAGCTGACAGGTCCCAGGCATCTTCATAGAATGTTCTGTAATCCCCAGAAGCTCCAGTCCCTTTTCAGATGCGGATTTTGCCATTTCCCGTATGGTGCTGTAAGCATGTCCGCTGGCGATGGTGTGAGTATGTGCATCTAAGACGTATTTCATCTTTATTCTTCCTTTCAGTCAAATTGTATACATATAGATCCACAATTATTTTAATATATTTTTTCTGACACCACAAGGATGGAAAAATTTCAGGGCAGCCTCTGTCCTATAAAAACAGGGGGCAGCCGCACTAGTCAGGAATATTTATACATTTTATGCGAATTTGTCGAGCATAGCTTTGAGACTATAGACTCAAAGCGGCACAGACTGAGCAATAAAATGTATAAATATTCTCGATTAATACGACAGCCCCCTGTTTCGTTTTCCGTATCAAATGATCTCATTAAACAGTGCTTTTACTGCCGGATAGATTTTTACAAATTTCTGATATCTCTCCTCATATTTTGCGGCCAATTCCGGTTCCGGTTCCACGGTATCGATAACTTTTACGATCTTGGCTGCCGCTTCTTCTACGGAAGCAAATTCCCCGTTTGCTACTGCTGCCAGCATAGCGCCGCCCAGTGCAGGGCCTTCTTCAGATTCGATCACATCTACCTTGATATTCAGGATATTAGCGATCATCTTTTTCCACAGAGGGCTCTTAGCTCCGCCACCGCAGATCTTGGTCCGCTCGATCTGGATTCCCAGAGACTTGGCAACCTCAAAAGAATCACGAATAGCAAAGGCAACGCCTTCCAGCACCGCCTGGGTCATATCTGCTCTTGTACTGTCCATAGTCAGACCGATAAAGGTTCCCCTTGCATTAGGATTGTTGTGAGGAGAACGTTCTCCCATAAGATAAGGCAGGAAGAATACGTTGTTCTCTCCCAGCTTCTCAATTTTTGCCTGTTCCCCGCTGTAATCCTTTGTTCCGATGATCTCATCCATCCACCATTTATTACAGGATGCTGCGCTTAACATACAGCCCATCAGATGATAATGGCCGTCTGCATGGGCAAAAGCATGGAGGGCATTATGAGGATCTACTCCGAATTCTTTGCTGGAAATAAAGATGGTTCCGCTGGTTCCCAGGGAAATGTTGCACATTCCGTCTCCGACAGTTCCGGTTCCCACTGCTGCGGCTGCATTATCTCCGGCTCCCGCCACAATCTTGCAGCTTTCCGGAATTCCCAGCTCTTTCGCAAGTTCCGGTTTCAGTGTACCTACCGTTTCATAGCTTTCAAAAAGCTTTGGCATCTGCTCCTCTGTGACCCCGCAAATCTCCAGCATTTCTTTGGACCAGCAGCGGTTCTTTACATCCAGGAGCAGCATTCCGGAGGCATCGGACATATCACAGCTGTGTGTTCCGGATAACTTGTAAGCCAGGTAGTCCTTGGGCAGCATGATCTTTTTAATCCGCTTAAAATTCTCTGGTTCATTTTCCTTTACCCAAAGGATTTTCGGAGCTGTAAAGCCTGCAAAAGCAATATTGGCAGTATACTGGGACAGTTTGTCCTTGCCGATGACATGATTCAAGTAATCCGTCTCTTTCCCTGTTCTTCCGTCATTCCAGAGGATAGCCGGGCGGATGACCTGGTCATTTTCATCCAGGATCACCAGACCGTGCATCTGGCCGCCAAAGCTGATACCAGCCACCTGGCTTTTATCACATTCTGATGTAAGCTCTTTGATTCCTTCCAGACTCTGTTCCCACCAGTCTTCCGGATTCTGCTCAGACCAGCCCGGATGAGGAAAAGAGATGGGATACTCTCTGGAAACGATCTTCTGGATCTTGCCTTCTCCGTCCATCAGCAGCAGCTTAACGGCGGAAGTTCCTAAATCTACACCAATGTATAACATGTTTTCTCTCCTTTACTAAACAGGACTGCCGCAAAAACGGCAGCCCCTGTGATTCCTGTCAGCTTTTATGCAAATGGATTTTCTGTAGGATACAGAACGCCCTTTGGCTGATTGTAGTTGATTTCTTCTACCTCTACGCCGATATATTTGAATACTTCATATAATGCTTTTCCGTAGTGTCCGAAAGCAACGGCTCCGTGATGTGGATAATTCTTTTCCACCAGTACGTGGCGGTAGAAACGTCCCATCTCAGGAATGGCAAAGATACCGATTCCTCCAAAGCTCTGTGTTGCCACAGGAAGAACTTCACCGTGAGCAATGTAAGCCCGAAGCTTGCAGTCAGAAGTGCTCTGAAGACGATAGAAGGTAACGTCGCCTGGAATGATGTCTCCTTCCAGAGTTCCCTGGGTAACTTCTTCCGGAAGACTTCTTGCCATGATCATCTGGTATTTCATAGTGCAGGAAGTCAGCTTGCCGGAGGTTGTGTTTCCGCAGTGGAATCCCATAAAAGTATCTTTCTGTGTATAGTCATATTTTCCTTTGATTTCGCTGTCATAGATAGAAGCTGGAACGGTATTGTTGATATCCAGAAGTGTAACGGCATCCTGGCTGATCACAGTACCGATATATTCGCTTACAGTTCCCCAGATATCTACTTCACAGGAAACCGGAATTCCTCTTCCTGTAAGACGGCTGTTTACATAGCAGGGAACGAATCCGAACTGTGTCTGGAATGCTGGCCAGCATTTTGTTGTCAGGGTTACATATTTTCTGGAACCTTTATGTGCCTCTACCCAATCCAGCAGAGTGATCTCGTACTGAGCCAGTTTTGGCAGGATTTCCGGCTTCATATTGCCTTCGCCCAGTTCTTTCTCCATATCTTTTGCAACTTCTTCAATACGTGGATCCCCTTCATGTTTCTTAAAGGCTTCAAAAAGATCCAGTTCAGAGTTCTCTTCGATCTCGATTCCCAGGTCATACAATCTCTTGATAGGAGCGTTGCAGGCCAGGAAGTCCTGAGGACGGGGACCAAAGCTGATCACTTTCAGGTTCTTTAAAGCAACGATAGCTCTTGCGATAGGAACGAATTCTTCGATCATATCTGCTACTTCTGCTGCTGTTCCTACAGGATATTCCGGAATATAAGCCTTTAAATTGCGCAGTTTCAGGTTGTAGCTGGCATTTAACATACCGCAGTAGGCATCGCCTCTTCCCTGTACCAGATCTCCTTCTTCAGCTGCTGCCACTACCATACATGGTCCATGGAAATATTTTACTAACAGAGTCTCTGCTGTCTCCGGTCCGAAGTTTCCAAGATATACTACTAAAGCGTTACATCCGGCTTCTCTCAGTTCTTTCAGAGCTTTCTGCATGTCCACTTCACTTTCTACAACGGTTGGACATTCGTAAATTTCTCCTTTGTAAGCAGCTACCACTGCTTTTCTTCTGTTCTCAGACAGTGTCATTGGGAAACAGTCACGGCTTACGGCCACGATACCCATCTTTACTTCTGGCATGTTCTGTAAATTCATTCTTCTTTACCTCCTGATTAAATTTTTATATTTTTCTGTCTATTCTACAGACAGATTTGCACCTTTTAATCCCACGAAAGCTCCTTCGATACCGGCTTCTTCATGGGCAATGAGCCACTTATTTCTTGCAAACAGCAGCTTATCTTCTTTTGTATTGTTCTGAGCCGCTGGCGCATCTGTGTTGGTTCCCTTTGGAAGGATCACTGCTGCCCGGAATTTATTTCCGTTTACATTGCAGGGCGCATAGTGAAGTGTTGTAGCATACACTTCGATGACAGTGCCTGCCGGAACCAGGAAGGCTTCCATCTTTCCAGTGTCATATGTACCGTCTTCCTCAATGTCCTGCTCTTTTCCCAGGATCAGGATCATATCTGTCTGGGCCACGTTCACCTCGGAATCTCTGTGATACTCTACTGCATTTAAAAGTACGTTATTTCCATTGCAGTAGCCCACCTGGATAGGCATTCCTCCATAAAGGCTGTATCCAATCTTCTCCACGCAGGGACAGGCTTCCAGTTTCTCATCAGAGGCCACATATACCACGTCATCTGGCTGAGGGGTCTCTTTCAGAGCTTCCAGCAGATCGGAAACATCAATTCCCTGAATTACTTTTC
>DWYL01000209.1 GCA_019118685.1 Candidatus Blautia merdipullorum | reverse complement strand
GACAACGATCAATACTGATCAGCAGGGCGGAGCCCCTCTTGCCCTGCCGATCTCTAAAGCCGACCGCTTAATATGGCCTTGACTGGCCGGGAAATGCGGCCCTGCTGGCCGCGGAAAGTGGCTGTTTGCAAACGTATCGATCAACGCAGCCATGCAGAACGGGGGCTTGATGAACAGCCTACGATTCACGAAGGGGTAACTGCAAGAGCACTGGAGAAAAAGGGGATTGTCTCTGATCGATGTGAGCTGAACCGTCAGATCAAGGCGGACAATGCCCTGCTGCGGGAATTGAAAGCGGCAGTGAAAAAATTGATGCAGGTAGTGAAGGTTGCTGTTCCTGCCCTTGCGGAAGCGATGGAATTCTTACGGGCGAATATGATTGTTTTCCGCTATCAAATCCGCTATGCTGGTTTAGGAAAGCACAAATTATCTGAAAGGCTGAATGTATTGAAGCCTACTTTGGAGCGTTATACCTTATTGGTTCAACAGATAAAAAATAAGGCTAAGGAACGGAAAACACTACTTGCAGAAAAGAAGGCAACGCCATTTTATCAGTTTGTTGTTCACAATGATTTGGAAAAGAAAATTGCTAAACTGACAGAAGATTTGGAAGAATTGAAGTCCGAAAAAGTGATGGTTCTCAGTTCGTTGGGTTGCGATGAAGATACGGGAATCGCCGAGGTCAGAAAGAGTGTTGCTGCTATGGAAAGGAATTTAGAACGATTGACACAGCAGGAAGAAAAATATGTTGCTGAATTGGATACCTGTAAACGCTAAAATAAAAGTGAGCCAAAAACAAAGCAAACGCTCATGAAAGATTGAGCCACCGAAAAAAGTCTTCTATAATAGTTTAAGACTATATAGGAGGCGAGCAAAGGTGGTTATAACATTGGAACTTTACAAAGAAATTCGAAAAAAGCGTCTGAATGGTATGAGTCAGCGGCAGATTGCCGCAGCTCTTCATATTTCCCGAAATACCGTCAAAAAATATTGGGATGGAGAAAACGTGCCGTGGGAGCGGAAAAGCTATTCCAGGAAAGCTTCGGTACTGACAGAAGAGGTAGTAGACTTCGTCAGAAAATGCCTGGATGAAGATACCCGGTGCAAATCCCGAAAACAGCATCATACTGCCAGACGGATTTTTGAGCGTCTGGTCGCTGAATGTGGCTTTACCGGGGGTGAGACGACTGTCAGACGGCTGGTGAAAGAGCTCCGTGAGAAAAATCAGGAAGCTTTTGTGCCGCTGGCTTTTCCTCCAGGGGACGCCTTGCAGATTGACTGGGGTGAAGCTACCGTCTATCTGGACAGTATGAAAAAGACCGTCAACCTGTTCTGCGCCAGGTTATGTTACAGTGATGCGCCAATCGTCCTTGCCTATCGCAGGCAAAATGAAGAGAGCTTCCTGGACGCGTTGGTGCAGGTGTTCCAATATTTCGGCGGTGTTCCGAAACGGGTTATCTTTGACAATGGAAAAGTCGCCGTCAAAGACGGTTTTGGCGCTCATGCCCGGAAACAAGCGGGATATGCAGCCTTGTCTGCCCACTATGGCTTCGAAGCCGTATTCTGCAATCCTGCGTCTGGGAATGAAAAGGGGCTGGTAGAAGGATTGGTGGGCTATATCCGACGCAATGTCTGTGTTCCGATCCCCAAAGTGGATACAATTGAAGAGCTGAATCGTATGTTCCGGGAAAAGTGCCAGCAATATCTGTCCCATCAGATTCGCGGAAAAGAGTCTTCTGTAGGCAAAATGCTTATGCAAGAACGGGATAAACTGTATCCCTTGCCCCGTTATCCCTTCGACCCCTGCAAGCGTGCCACTGGCCGGGTAGACCGGTTCTGTACCGTTCGTTTTGATACAAATAACTACTCCGTCCCTGCTGCCTACTGTGGGAAGGAGGTATCCGTCAGAGCCAGCCCGGAAACGGTCTCCTTTTACTTTGGGGGACAGTGTATTTCCAGGCACCGGCGGTGTCTGGAAAGAAAGCAGAGCATCTATAACCTGGAACACTATCTCCCGCTGCTGGAGAAAAAGGGCAGAGCCATCTTTTACGCCAGACCGGTACAGGAAACGCTGCCCGCTTACTTTCTGGACTGGTTACAGCGGCAAGAACTTTCCCCTAAAGAACTGGTTGCGCTCCTAAGCCGCTGTGGGGAAGAAAGCTGTGAGGACATTATGATGGAGGCACCCTGCCACATTGCGCATGACCAAATTGAAGATACCGTCGCTGTACAAGCGGTAGATCTGCACAACTATGACGCGTTCCTGACTGGAAAGGCAGGTGCTGCGGTATGAACGCTGCGGATGAACTGATCCGTCTCTATGCCAAACAGCTGAAGGTTCCTTCGTTTGCTGAATACCAGGAAGTTCTGCGGCAGGCAGCCCCTTCTGATGGATTTGCCGATCTTTTGCTGGAACTCATGAAAGCGGAGACGGCATCCCGGCAGGAAAACCAAAACAGGCGGCGGCTGAAAGCAGCCGGGTTCCCCTACCTGAAGACCTTGGAAGAATTTGATTGTTCCCAGCTCAATGACACGGTCTCTCCGCTGTTCCTGCAAGAACTGGCAAGCTGCCAGTTTATTCATAACCGACAAAATATTGTGATGATTGGCAACCCTGGCCGCGGTAAAACGCATCTTTCCATCGCCTTAGGCTTGAAAGCCTGTGCCCAGGGACACAATGTCCTCTTCAAAAACGCCGCAACATTATCTACACAGCTGTGTGAAGCCAAAGATAATTACCATCTGGGTAAATTGGAACGTACATTAGCTAAAGCTGATCTGCTGATTCTGGATGAACTGAGTTACCTCAGTTTTAACCGGCACCAGTCGGAACTGCTGTTTAAGGTGATTTCAGACCGTAGTGAAAAAAGCAGTACGATTGTGACCACAAACCTGCCATTCTCTAAGTGGACAGATCTATTTGAAAACACGACGATGGTGGCTGCCTTAATTGACCGGTTGACATTCCACAGCCATGTACTAAACATGAACGGTGATTCCTACCGTCTAAAAGCAACTATGCAGGATAGGAATTGACAGGTGGCTCAATTATTCGTGAGCGGCATGGCTCACTTTTTCGTAGTCGTTAGTGGCTCAAAAATTCATGAGCGTGTGGCTCACTTTTTCATTGACATTTACATTGGATACCGCCCTGATACAGTTTACAGAACTAAAAGAACAGGAAAAAGAAGTGGATTATATAGCACTTTTCGAACAACGGGCTGTTTTACGACCAGATACGATTCAAGCTGTTACTTCCAAGCTCAAGATGGCATATGGAGAAAAATTTGCTCCGATTATCTTGGCTGATAGTAAGCGGGATGTTGCTGAATTATTAGGTGAAGAGACAGAAGTGCGGTCTATCCATGAAGATTTACAGAAAAAGCATGAGCAGGAAGTGGAGTGTAAAAATACCCCCAAGAAAAACGGACAGGAACGGTAATGCGTGGTACGCAGTAAAGACAGCGGCAGGGATATGCTCCCTGCCGCTAAGCTATCGCTATGATTTTTACTTATTATGTAGTTGAAATGGGATATACCCTGTTTGCTTTAACTCATGATATTTCAAAAAATAAATTTTGAAATACTATTCTTCTGAGAAACGCTAAGATTTTCGATTTTTGCATTAAATTTAATTTCATTTTGATCTATGCTGTCAACACAAGGCTTTAGCCATTCAATCTCCTCAAAAGAAAAGCCATATCGTAACATCCATATTTCAGTGGGGTCCTCTGTTCCGTATTTAATGAACTTTGCCAATCTCTCCGCACGAGCATCTTGATATGCGATAAAATACTGATGGAAGATTGCGTAAAACAAATCACTCAGCTTAAATCCAATTAGTTTATCAAGAAAATCGTATGTATCGTAAACAATGCGGTCGTAGTCTACATCTTTTCCTTTAGTCTCAGCTGGGAATAGTGGAAAGGCTCGCAATTCTTTGTTTGGAATATCACTATACCCTGCGATATACCGAACTGTCAGATTATCTGCCTCTTTCTGATGGCCTGTTTTCGATAAAAGACGTCGCTCTGCAACTTTTGAAACATAGGCATATCTTTCTTGACATATTTTGCTGAATGTTTTTCCGTGCACCTTCCAGATCATAATTTTTATTGCTGAATCGAAAACATACTTCTCTGCGGCAGTTAATTCTCGTCCTAAATATTGTTTATATAGACACTGGAAATCTTCATAGACTTCTTTTGCGACTGCGTTAGGTAACACAAAATCTGTGCCATTAAACATCATATCAAGCAGAGTGGGAACAACTGTCGTAACACTATCTGATTTCAGCTTTT
>DWYL01000024.1 GCA_019118685.1 Candidatus Blautia merdipullorum | reverse complement strand
AACCAAATATAATTTGTAGTCTCATAGAAAAGAGCTGTGCATTTTAAAGGAATGCGGCAGCTCTTTTTTTAGCTGCGTGCAAAAAACTTTGCGTGCAAAATAAAAATAACGCATTTTTATTAAAATGTACGCAAAAAGCACTTGTGCATTTTAAAGTAAAGTGTTATGATGAGCATATAAAGAAACCGCAGTGAAAAGTGAAAGAAAAGGAGAACGTAAAAATGGGAGAAATTAAAAAACTGGGCTACTTTGTAAACGGTTCCTTTAAGGAATCAAAGACAGATAAGTATACGGATGCTTATGATCCAAGTACAGGAGAGGTTATCGCCAAGGTTCCCTGCTGTACCCCTCAGGAAGTTGAGGAAGCGATCCAGGCTGCTAAGGATGCCTTCCCCGGCTGGTCTGCCACGCCTGTGAAGAAAAGAGTGCAGATCCTTTATAGAGTCCGTGAACTGCTTTACCAGCATCTGGATGAACTGACCATGTCTGTAGCAAAGGAAAACGGCAAGGCCTGGGCAGAGGCAGAGGGAGATGTGCTGAAAGCTATCGAAGGCACAGAACAGGCCATTTCTGCTCCGTCACTGATGATGGGAGAGAGCCTTATGGACGCCTCCAAAGGTTATGATACGGTTTCCTACAGACAGCCCCTGGGAGTTTTTGCAGGCATTATTCCTTTTAACTTTCCGGCTATGATCCCTATGGGATGGATGACCCCTATCTGTATTGCCTGCGGCAATACCATCGTTCTGAAAGCTGCTACTTTTACTCCTCAGACTTGTATGCGTATTGCAGAACTGTATAAAGAAGCAGGGCTTCCTGACGGTGTGATCAATATTGTTACCTGTTCCCGTCATGAGGCTGAGATTTTCTTAAGCCATCCGGATGTTAAAGGGATTACTTTCGTCGGTTCTACCTCTGTGGGCAAGCATATCTACGCTACAGCGGCGTCTAACGGCAAGAGAGTGCAGGCTCTTTGCGAGGCAAAAAATCATGCCCTGGTACTGGAAGATACACCTATTGAGAGGACAGCGGCAGGAATCATCAATGCTTCTTTCGGATGCGCGGGAGAGAGATGTATGGCTCTGCCTGTAGCAGTAGTACAGGAAAGTATTGCAGATGAGCTGGTAAATGCCATTGTAGAAAAGGCAAAAGCGCTGAAGGTAGGGCCGGCTTATGATAGGACCTCCGGTATGGGACCGGTGATCAACGCAAAACACAAAGAATCTGTGATCAACTGGATCAACAAAGGCATTGAAGAAGGTGCTCAGCTGGTGCTGGACGGAAGAGACCTTGTCGTAGAGGGATACGAGAATGGATTCTATGTAGGACCTACCATACTGGATCATGTAAAACCAGGAATGACAGTAGGAGACAGAGAGATTTTCGGACCGGTGCTGTGCATTAAGAGAGTAAAAGATTTTGAGGAAGGCCTGGCTGTAATGAATGCAAATCCATTTGCCAACGGTTCTGTGATCTTTACCCAGAACGGCCATTATGCAAGAGAGTTTGTCAGCCGTACAGACGGAGGAATGGTAGGGGTAAATGTAGGGATTCCGGTACCCATCGGAATGTTCCCCTTCAACGGACACAAACAGTCCTTCTTCGGAGATCTCCATACTCTGGGCAAAGACGGCTACCGTTTCTACACAGAGCGGAAAGTGGTTACCACCCGCTGGTTTGATGAAGAAGAAAAGAAAGTAAAAACCGTTTCCACTTGGGACGGAACCATCTGATAGGCGGAGGCAGAATATGAAATATATAGAATTTGACCAGTCCAGGCCTATGGATCTGGTGCTGTTGGGGAGAGTTGCCATTGACTTCAACCCTGCATACAATGACCAGGTAAAAGAAGAGTTTAAGCCTTTAAAAAAGGTACATATGTTTGAAAAATTCGTAGGAGGCTCTCCTGCTAATATTGCGGTAGGGGTCACCCGCCACGGGCTGAAGGCAGGGTTTCTGGGAAAAGTTTCCGATGATCAGTTCGGAGATTTTGTTACAGAATATTTTCAGGAACAGGGAATCGATACTTCTCATATCACAAGATGCAAAAACGGAGAAAAACTGGGACTGACTTTTACGGAAATGCTTTCTTCGAAAGAAAGCAATATCCTGATGTACCGGAACTGTATTGCGGATCTCCAGCTTCATGTGGATGATATTGATGAAGATTATATCCGCCGGACCAAAGCCATCCTGATCTCAGGAACCGCTCTGGCAGAAAGTCCTTCCAGGGAAGCGGCCATCAAAGCCGTAATGCTGGCAAAGAAAAACCAGACCAAGGTGATTTTTGACATTGACTACCGGGCATATAACTGGAAAAACAGTGATGAGATTTCCATCTATTATTCTATCGTAGCTAAGGAAGCAGATATTATCATGGGTTCCAGAGAGGAATTCGATCTTACTGAGAAGCTGATCAAACCAGGGATGAGTGATGAAGAGAGTGCGGCTTACTGGCAGAACTGCAATGCGAAGATCGTAGTGATCAAACATGGCATGCAGGGTTCCACTGCATATACTTGCGATGGAGAAAAATTCAGTATTAAGCCGTTCCCTGTAGAAGCCAGAAAAGGCTTCGGCGGAGGAGACGGATACGGATCAGGATTTCTCTATGGCCTGTATCAGGGCTGGCCGATCATAGACTGTCTGGAGTTTGGCTCTGCGGAGGCTTCTATGATGGTGAGAAGCAATAACTGCTCAGATTCCCTTCCCGGCCCCCAGGAGGTCCATGATTTTATAAAAGAGGAAAAAGAAAAATTCGGCGAGATGATCGCAAGAGTATAGAGACCAGAAAAGGAGAGTAGAGGTCATGGGGAAAACAATCAGAATGACGACGGCGCAGGCCATCGTGAAATTTTTAGATAACCAGTATGTGTCCATGGACGGGGTAGAAACAAAATTTGTGGAAGGATTTTTCACGATTTTCGGACATGGCATCGCTGTAGGACTGGGAGAAGCACTTGATACAAACCCGGGACAGCTCCGTGTTTTTCAGGGAAGAAATGAGCAGGGCATGTGCCATGTGGCAACGGCTTTTGCAAAACAAAGCAACCGGAGACGGATCATTCCCTGCGCTTCTTCCATTGGTCCCGGAGCGGCAAACATGGTAACCGCCTGTGCTACAGCTACAGTAAACAATATTCCTCTGCTGGTATTTCCGGCAGACAGCTTTGCTTCCCGTCAGCCGGATCCGGTCCTTCAGCAGCTGGAACAGAGCAGCAGTCTGGCAACAACCACAAACGATGCTTTTAAGCCTGTGTGTAAATATTGGGACAGGATCACCCGTCCGGAAATGATCATGACAGCGCTTATAAACGCTATGCGGGTACTGACCGATCCGGCGGAAACCGGAGCCTGCTGTATTGCCCTGTGCCAGGATGTGGAGGGAGAATCCTTTGACTTTCCAGAGTACTTCTTCAAGAAAAGAGTGCACAGGATCACCAGACCGGTGGCTGTGGAAGAAGAACTGGAGGATCTGGCCCAGCTCATTTCAGAGGCGAAAAAACCTCTGGTTATCGTGGGAGGCGGGGTCCGCTATTCAGAAGCAGGGGAAACTGTGGAGAACTTCTGTGAAGAATTCGGGATTCCTTTTGGGGAGACCCAGGGAGGAAAAAGCGCCTGCAGATCCAGCCATCCTTACTGCCTGGGAGGCATTGGCGTGACGGGAACCTATGCTTCAAATATCATTGCAAAAGATGCGGATGTTGTTATCGCTGTAGGATCCAGATTGTCAGATTTTACCACCAGCTCCAAGCATTTGTTCCAGAATGAAAATGTACAGTTTGTAACTATTAATAACTGCCGTTTCCATGCTTATAAGATGGATGCAGTGAAGGCAGTAGGAGACGCAAAGGTGACAGTAGAGGCGCTGGCTGAGAAGCTGCGGGCCAGAGGTTATCATTCTGCCTATACAGATGAGATTCAAAAGGCCAAGGAAGTCTGGGATAAAGAAATAGAACGTCTGGGAGCGATTACCTACACCGGAGAAGATTTCGAGCCTATCATTAAGGCAAGGGATCCAAGAACCATACCGGAGTTTGTGAAGCTGACCAAGGGTGTGATCACTCAGACCGCCGCCCTGGCCGCAATCAACAGAACCATTGATAAAGATGCCACCATCATTACAGCCGGAGGCTCTCTGCCCAGCTGTATGCAGAGAATGTGGAGAACAGATAAAAGAGGAGGCTATCATGCAGAATATGGCTATTCCTGCATGGGATACGAAGTGGCCGCCACTCTGGGGGTAAAATTTGCAGAACCGGACAAGGAAGTTTACTGTGTAGTGGGAGATTCCAGCTTTCAGATGCTTCACAGTGAGATCATGACCATTATGCAGGAAAGACAGAAGGTAAATATCCTGATCTTTGACAACTGCGGTTTCGGGTGTATCAACAATCTGGAAATGAACCACGGGATCGGCAGTCTTGCTACAGAATTCCGCTATACAGACGGTAAGAAACCCACAGGGGACCTGATCCCGGTAGATTATGCAAAGATCGGAGAAGGATATGGCCTGAAAACTTACACCTGCCGTACTGTTGAAGAATTGGTAAATGCTCTTGAGGATGCCAAGAAACAGGAGAGAGCCTGCCTCTTTGATCTGAAGGTGATCCCAAAGACCATGACTGACGGTTATGAGTCCTGGTGGGATGTGGGGATCGCTACAACCTCAGAAAAGGAAAGTGTGCAGAAAGCCTGTGAAGGGGTTCTGAAGGGAAGAGAAGAAGCCAGAGCATATTAAGGAGTGAAACAAAATGGGAAAAGTATTTGGTTATCCGGAATTTGATAAAAACGGCGAAAAAATTCTGACTACCTATGACAATGACTATAAAGACATGATGATGGACATCCGTGTTTACCGTATGAAAAAAGAAGAAACCAGGATCTTCTGTTTTGAAGGAGAAGAGACAGCGGTACTGCTTCTGGAAGGCAAAGTTACTTTCGCCTGGGAGGATCAGACAGCCGAAGTAAGCAGGCAAAGTGTGTTTACAGAAGGTCCCTGGTGCGTCCATGTCTGCACCGGAACTCAGGTTTCTGTCACCGCAGATACAGAGACGGAGATTCTGGTCCAGCGGACAAAGAATGGAAAAAAATTTCCGGGAAAACTTTATAAACCGGAAGACGCCCCCTGGGGCTATTCCTGCGTGGGAAAATTCGGCAATGTGGCGAAGCGGAGAGTTAATACGATTTTTGACCATGACATTGCTCCCTGGTCTAATATGGTCCTGGGAGAGGTCCTTAATGACAGAGGAAATTGGTCAGGTTATCTGCCTCACAGACATCCCCAGCCGGAGACCTATTATTTTAAATTCGACCGTCCGGAAGGCTTTGGCGCCAGCTTTGTGGGAGACCAGGTATTTAAGAGCGTAGAGGGCAGCTTTTCCGCTATTCCCGGAGGCGAACTTCATCCTCAGGCAGTGGCTCCGGGTTTCCAGATGTATACCTGCTGGATGATCCGTCATCTTGAAGGAAATCCATGGCTTCAGACTGACCGCTGCGAAGATGAAAGGTATGTCTGGCTTCACGACGCCGAATTTTAGACAGAACAAGGGAGAGAGAAAAATGGCAAGAGATTTTATTATGCCGGGACATATTATTTCCGGACCGGGAGCATTGGAACAGGCAGGAGCAGGCTTTGCCTCTTTTGGGAAAAAGGCTCTGATCGTAACAGATAAAACCATGATTGACCTGGGAAATTGCAAAAAGGTGGAAGAGGTGCTGCAGGATCATGAGATAGATTACCACATCTTCTGGGAAGTTACAGGAGAACCTACAGACCTTATGGTAGAAAAAGCGCTGGCTGCATACAAAGGGCAGAACTGTGATTTTCTCATTGCTCTTGGAGGAGGAAGCGCTATTGATACTATGAAAGCAGTGGCTTCCCTGGCAGAATCCGGAGGAGAGATTTCCGACTATATGGGAAAGGAAATCCAGGCGGACACACCCCCTATGGCGGCAATTCCTACAACTGCGGGAACGGGATCAGAGGCCACTCAGTTTACCATTATCACAGATACAAAAAAGGATATTAAAATGCTTCTGAAAGGAAAAGTTCTCATGCCGGATATGGCAGTGATCGACGCCAGATTTACTATGACAGCGCCGCCTAAGATCACGGCAGCTACAGGGCTGGACGCTCTCTGCCACGGAGTGGAGGCTTATACTTCCAGAAAGGCTCAGGATATGTCCGATACCTTTGCTCTTTCGGCGGTAAAGCGTATTTTCAGATATCTGCCCATAGCATACAGGGAGGGAGAAAACCAGGAAGCCAGAGAGCAGATGGCTCTGGCGGCGCTGGAAGCGGGCATAGCTTTTAACAATTCTTCTGTGACCATTATCCATGGTATGAGCCGTCCCATAGGGGCATTGTTCCATGTAGCCCATGGGCTGTCCAATGCCATGCTCCTGAAAGAGTGTCTTAGCTTTGCCCTTCCCGGAGCCTGGAAAAGATTTGGGGATCTTGGGCGGGCTGTAGGGGCAGCTTCCGAAACAGACACGGACCAGGAGGCAGGCAGAAAATTTCTGGCTGAAGTGGAATCTCTTGTACAAGAGCTGGATATTCCTGATCTGGAGGGCGCGGGAATCCAGCGGGAAAAATTCTTTGAAGTGATCGACAAGATGGCCCACGATGCGATGGAAAGCGGAAGCCCTCAGAATACTATGCGGGATGTGACAGAAGAGCAGGTAAAAGAAATTTATAAAAAACTTTGGTAAAAGGAGAAGGAAAAATGGTTAAGGTAGGTATTATCGGAGCGGGAAGGATCGGAAGAGTACATATTACCAGCATTACAACAAGAGTCCCCAACGCAGTGATCAAGACAGTGGCGGATCCCTTTCTGACAGAAGAAACTGCAGACTGGGCAAAGAGTATGGGAGTAGAAAAAACTACAAAAGATTACAAGGAGATCATTGAAGATCCGGAAATCGACGCAGTGCTGATCTGCTCTTCTACAGACACCCATTCCCCTATCTCAATAGAGGCGATCAAAGCAGGAAAGCATGTGTTCTGCGAAAAACCCATTGACCATGATGTAGATAAGATCATGGAAGTTATTAAAGCCCTGGAGGGAACCGGCCTGAAATATCAGGTGGGATTTAACCGGCGCTTTGATCATAATTTCCAGTCTCTTCAGGAAACAGTTGCTCAGGGGAAGATAGGCACTCCCCAGATCATCAAGATTACCTCCAGAGATCCGGAACCTCCCAGCATCGACTATGTAAAGGTATCAGGAGGCATGTTCCTGGATATGACCATTCATGACTTTGATATGGCACGTTTCCTGGCAGGCTGCGATGCAGAAGAGGTATATGTCCAGAGCGCCAATCTGGTGGATCCGGCAATCGGAGAAGCCGGAGATGTGGACACAGCGGTGATCACTCTAAAAATGGAAAACGGCGCCATCGCAGTGATTGACAACTGCAGAAAAGCAGTCTACGGTTATGACCAGCGGGCAGAAGTTTTCGGCTCAGAGGGAATGGCGGCTATCTCCAATGACAGCCAGTCTACAACTGTGATCAGCAATGCCCAGGGAGTTACAGGAGAAAAACCCATGTTCTTTTTCCTGGAACGATACATGGATGCCTATGGCAAAGAAATCACAGCCTTTATAGACGCCATTGAGAAGGGAAAAGATACGCCCCTCAATGTATATGACGGATTAAAGCCTGTGCTTATGGGACTTGCGGCAAAGAAATCCAGCCAGGAACACCGGCCTGTCAAAATTTCTGAGATCATGGGAGAATAAGGAGGAAAGCAATGCTTGACAAAAATAAAGTAAGGCTGGGAATCGCTCCTATTGCGTGGACAAATGATGACCTTCCCGATCTGGGAAGAGAAAATACCTTTGAACAATGTGTCAGCGAGATGGCGCTGGCCGGTTTTACTGGGTCAGAAGTAGGAAATAAATATCCCAAAGATACAGAAGTTCTGAAAAAAGCTCTGGAACTTCGGAATATAGAAATCTGTAATCAGTGGTTTTCCAGTTTTCTGCTTACCAAATCCTTTGAAGAAGTGGAAAAGGAATTCCGGGGACAGTTAGAATTTCTGAAAGCAATGGGAGCCAGAATCATCGGTGCTTCTGAGCAGAGCTACAGCGTCCAGGGTCAGGAAGATACGCCCGTTTTCGGGAAAAAATATGTAATGAACGATCAGGAATGGGATATCCTCTGCGATGGCCTGAACAGATTAGGAAAAATCGCAAAGGAAGAATACGGGATTTCCCTTACTTTCCATCATCATATGGGTACGGTAGTCCAGGATCCGGATGAGGTGGAAAGACTGATGAAGGGCACAGATCCAGAGTATGTAAACCTTCTTTACGATACCGGTCATTTTGCCTACTGCGGTGCGGATCCTCTGGAAATGGTAAAGAAATACGCAGATAGGATCAAACATGTCCACTTAAAAGATATCCGCCCTGAGATCGTGGAGCGGGTAAAAGAAGAGGGACTCAGTTTCCTGGACGGTGTACGGGCAGGCGCCTTTACAGTTCCCGGAGACGGCTGTATTGACTTTGCCCCTATCTTTAAAGTGCTGGAAGAGACGGGATACGAAGGCTATATGCTGGTAGAAGCAGAGCAGGATCCTGCAAAGGCCAATCCCCTGGAATATGCCATAAAAGCCAGAAAATATATTGCAGAGAATACAGGACTGTAAAACTTTATAGCCGGATCATAATATTTATCCAAAAAGGTAAAATGTTATGATCCGGTTTTTGTTCAGGCATGATCAGGATATTTTTCTTTTCTGTATTGAGTTGGAGTCCTTCCTTTCTTTTGCCTGAATAATCGGGAAAAATA
>DWYL01000208.1 GCA_019118685.1 Candidatus Blautia merdipullorum | reverse complement strand
CAAATGCTCGTCTACCCACTATATCCGGCTGGACTTCTTGGAGCAGGTCGTGCTCTATGAGGTACACCGTCTGGCCTGCTTCGCTAACGAATACGAAAACGACTTTATCAAGGCGATGGTGGGCCGCTCAGCAAAGGTTGCGGAAAATGATCGGGTACGCAAGAAGCGGGAATTGGATGGGCTGCTGGCCCGGGATAGGGAGCTGGATATGCTCTTTGAGCGGCTCTATGAGGACAATGTGTCCGGCAAGATCGACGATGCCCGGTTTGCCAAAATGTCCAAGCGGTATGAGCAGGAGCAGGGCGAGAACGCCGGGCGGATTAAGGCGCTGCGGTTGGAGCTGAAAAAGCTGGAAGATAAGCGGATGGATGTGGATACCTTTTTGGAAACGGTGCGCCGCTATACCGACGCCACCACCATCACCAAGCGCATGGTTGCCGAACTCATTCAGTACATCGAGGTTTATCCGGCAGTCAAGGAGGACGGCATTACCAATCAGCGGGTGACGATCCACTATAACTGCATCGGTGCTTTTGAGGTGCCGGATCGCCGGAAAATCCCCGAGCAGGACATTCTTTTGGAAACGAGAAAAGGCGTAGCATTAAGCTACGCCCCCGCACAGATTGCCATATAGATTTGGAAATAAAAATGCGGAGTATCATCAACAGACCTTTTCAGATCCTTTAATGATACTCCGCATGGCCAGAGTGACAAGATAGATTTTCCGGACTCTCTTATATTCTCCCGCGCCGTAATTGTAGCCGATCACCGGACGCATTCCTTGAACGATTCCGCTGGCCGGAAGATACAGAAAGGTCTGCAGCTTATAGTAGATTCCCAGGATCACTACATAGCTCTGAGAGAAGGCAGCCAGCAGGCTGTTCAGTACAGAGATGAGAAGGGAAGGCAGGGCCAGGTTCAGGGCCGCCGGGATACCTATGGAATACAGACGCAGATCGATTCCTTTATCCGGCTTCAGATATTTTCCGGTGATGCGCACACTGACAGGGCGGGCTTTATAGATAACAAGATAGATGGCAAGGTTTACCACCTGCCCGATTCCTGTAGCAAGAGCGGCCCCCTCAATCCCCATTTCGGGGAAAGGACCCAGACCGAAGATCATCACCGGATCCAGGATAATGTTGGTAACACAGCCGCACATCAGGGCGATCATGGTGACTTTCATTTTCCCAAGAGCCTGAAAGATCTTTTCAAAGGAAAGATCAAGGGTGATAATAACGGAAAAGGCGAAAACAATATTGGAGTAGCGCAGTCCCAGGCTGATGATGTTTTCGTCTGAAGTAAAAAAGCGGAGAAAATACGGCATAAAAGCAATACAGCCTACAGTCATGAGAATCCCGTGGATGACTGTCAGCACAGTGCCCCGGGTAGCCGCAGCGTCTGCGGCATTTTTATTTTCCGCCCCAAGATAAAAGGCGATCAGAGCGTTGATTCCCACGCCGAAACCGATGGCAACGGCGTTGATGAAATTCTGGACAGGATAGACCAGAGACAGAGCCGTCATGGCGTCTTCACTGATTCTGGCGACAAAGTAGCTGTCCACGATATTGTAAAGGGAATTGACCAGCATGGAGATTACCATGGGAAGCGCCATGGACATGATTAATGGAAATATCGGTCTTTCTTTCATAAATGTTTCGTTCATTTTTATCTGATTCCTCCGTTTTCAGCCGTTATACGGCTTTTTTGCAGTTCTGGAGCAGGCTGGAAAGTAGAATGAAACTACCGTTTCGGACAAAACAAAAGCCACACAACTGCTGTATGACAGTTGTGTGGCGAAAAGTGGCCTGACCAGAAAAAACTCATGCAGAGAGATTGGCTCCAAGGTATTCTTCTAAACAAAGTCCCTGTTTGTACATTTCCGTTGCCGCTTCTACGCCAACATACCGGTAGTGCCATACTTCTTCGGCCGTACCGGTAATATTGGTCTTGCCGCCCGGGTAGCGAAAGATAAAGCCATATTTATAGCTGTTTTCCTGAAGCCAGAAATAGAGATCATAGGTAGCTCCGTTGATATCAACTGCGATTCCTAACTGATGTTCGCTGCATCCGGGAACGGCAACCCACTGTTCAGCTTGTTTTACCGCTTCGTCTTTGGAATATCCCTGTGTCCTGTATTCAGCAATTTTTTCATCATAGAGTTCCTGCTGTTTTTTCTGTGTGCGATAACCAGATACTACCACAGGAAGCTGATTCCAATTCCCTTCTTTGGCTGCTTCCAACATCTCCATGAGCGGCTCATAAATACGTTTGTCAACCTTCTCGCCTCCGGGGACTTCGACGAGATCAATATCATACTTCTCTGGAAGAGGGTTCCATCTATTTACTAATTTCAGGTTCCTATCGGTATCTTCAGATTCCAAATCGTTGTCTTCTGTGTCTGATTCTGGCTCATGCACGCTGGCTGCCGTGTTTAACTGGCCGTTGGCAGGATCAGCAATAATGTTTTTTTTAGAATCGCCCCGGCTGAAAAAGAAAAAAAGTGCTGTGACAGTTACGACAACCAAAAGAAATAGAATCAAAATTTTATGGCCCCGTCTTTTGCGTCTGTGTTTTGCTTCTTTAGTGTAATGCGTATTTTTTTCACTCATAAATCAATCCTCGCTCCTTTCGCCGGACATATAAGAAATGCCCTTTTGCAGTAATGATTGTACTGCAAAAAGGCATTTTAAACTTTATTATCGGATTGCTTAATTCTTAAAATAATCCTAAGATATAGGTAATTTTACAGTGAAAGTAACAGTTTCATGTTCGCTGTGTGCTTCAATAGTACCTCCGTGCAAAAGAACGATTTCTCTGGCAATCGCTAGCCCAAGGCCTGTGCCCCCTGTGTCGGAAATACGGGCTTCATCCAAACGGTAAAATTTATCGAACAGGGAAGAAAGACTTTCCGCAGGAATTGTTTTACCTTTGTTTTGGAATATAATGGCAATAAACTGTTCTTCCCGCGCGGCAGACACTGTAATTTCCGTATCCGGGTAGCTATACGCCGCCGTATTTTTCAGTATATTGCCAAATACACGGGCTATTTTTTCCGGGTCTGCATAGATTTTTATATTTTCGTCAAGCTTCAGTGAAACGACATTATTACGCATGGAAAATGTGGGCAAAAACTCATCCCGTAACTGTATCAGCATATAATACAGATCAACCGTCTGTTTTTTCAGCTTGATCTGTTTGGAGTGGTAACGCGTAATTTCAAAAAACTCGTTTACCATTTTATTTAACCGGTATGCCTTATCCAATGCTATCTGGATATTTCTCTCCCGGTCTTTTTCTGTCATTTCTGTTTCTTTCAGCAGGCTTAAATAACCGATGACAGATGTAAGGGGAGTGCGGATATCATGAGCAAGATACATCACCAGCTCATCTTTACGACGCTCGGCAAGAGCAGTAGCTTCTTTTTGCTGCTTAAGATTTTGTTTCACTGTGTTCAGTTTATCTTCAAATGGAAGCATTTCCGGTGATAAGCGGATTTTCTTATTGTCTTCGGACAAAAGACTGCCGATCCCCGTATTTATTTCCCGAAAGTATTTTGTCAGCCACCGGAACAGAAGTAACAGTAAAACCAGGAAGATTATAACGATGGCTACCGCAAAAAAAATCTCCCTATAT
>DWYL01000207.1 GCA_019118685.1 Candidatus Blautia merdipullorum | reverse complement strand
GTTCTAATATCATTTGATGTTTAAACTCATTATAGCTTAATAAAGTATATATCACCTCTAGCGAATCATACCCTTTTCCCACATAAAAATTAATTGTATCAATTAAGGAAAATCTATATGCAGGTGCGGTGTTGCCTCATCCAGATGGAGATGAGCGGAAAACACACGCAAGGCAGGATTCCGTTCCTGAAAACCTTTTATATATTCATCCCATATTCTTGCTGCAATCTGTCCATCAGGCGTTTCCGCTCCCATATCATTTTTATTTCCAATCTGAAGGATTATCTCATGAAATGGTTTTTCCTGCTTTCCAGAACGGATTTTTTCATAATGATTTTCGATCTTTCCTTGTCTGCTTTACATTATACCTTTCAAGTGCCTCATCAAATAATTCATGGTATATTTCTTGAATATCCTGATTGCAGTATTCCACATTCCAGTGACTCCGTTTCGGATCTGTATTCTTTGCATGGAATTTTCTGCTGTTGTGGTTGACAAAGCCTTGCCCTGTTATAAAGCTGATTGTCCTCTTCAATAACTCTCCTTTCTCCCTTTTCCACGAATCAGCACTGTATTCTCTTCCGGCCAGTAATCTGCCATATCCAGAGCGGAAAGTTCTCCCACCCGAAGCCCCAGACAGAAAAGCAGCTCGATTATACACATATTCCGGACAGCCAGTCTTTCTTTATATTCTGACCAGGCCTGCTGATACTGGAAAGTAGCCGCCAGAATCAGCTCTTTAATCTCTTCCCTGGATAATGTCCTGGGCAATGTCCTTGGCAACTGAAATTTTCTGGCCGTGAACCGGAAGAAAATCTCATTTAAGTTCAAAACCATTCTGAGATAATCACAATACTGCTGAATGGAAACATATTTTCTGCGGATAGAACGGGGTGCTAATTCTATCTCATTCTGCATATAAAAAAATATTCATAGATGCTCCGGTCATTGATATCCCCGTAATGCCGTCTTTCCAGCCACCTGGAAAAATTCTGCAGGTCATTTTTATAGGCATACAGGGTATTGGATGACAAGTTTCTCTGCACAAAAAGCATATCAATAAAGTCCTGGATCAGGACTTCCTGTTGTTCCTTATTATATTCCATAGGCCCCTCCATTTTTCTCCTATCTGTTCATACAATTCCAATGATACCTTCTTATCCTTTTACTGTCCGGGGAGGGTGTCTGAAGAAAAATCCCGGAGGCTTCCGTTCCCGCTGTCTGTCCATATCATACCTTATATAAATTATAGTGTATGGATGGCCGAAAAAAAGGACCCTGCACTGTCTTTTCAAAGGCAGTACAAAGTCCTTTCCCTTCTTTTTTCTCTTATGCCAGTCCCTTTTCCTCTAACCAGTTATCCAGAGTCCTTTTTCCTCTTTTCATCTTAAGGGTTCGGATCTGGAACTCCAGAATGGTCAGCAGGGTAAAGACGATCCACAAAACGGTCAGGAATATTACGGCTTCCTGAATACTTTCTCCTCCTGATATGGTACTTCGGAAGGCTTCCACCGTATAAGTGAACGGTACCCAGTCATGAAGATAAGGGACAAAGCTTCCGGACAGTTCCAGGGGGTAGGTTCCCACAGAACCTGCCAGCTGGATCACCATAAATACCAGCATCAGGAAACTTCCCACTTTGCCAAAAGTATTGGTAAAGAAATACATCACAGACATAAAAGCCACCGAAGCCAGACAGGCCACCGCCAGGGTTTTCCCCATTTCCACCGGCTCAAAACCGTCACACAGATGAAGCATAAAGATCATCACCGCTGCCTGGAGCAGGGCAATCAGATACAGTACCGATGCCTTGCTTCCCCACCAGGCCAGACCGGATTTCAGCTTTCCGCTGTACTTTGTCAGCGGATACATAAGACTAAAGGCAATACAGCCTACCCAAAGTGCCACAGACATCATATAGGGGGCCATGGCATGGCCGTTATTTTCTACCCTGGTGATCTGTGTTTCTTTTGTTTCCACAGGAGCTGCAAACATATCCGCCGTATCTTCTCCTTTATTCGTATCCCGGATCTGTTTTGCCCCCTCTGCCAGACTGTCTTTTAAAGTCCTAGTTCCTTCCGCCAGCTGTTCAATCCCGGATCCAAGAGTTTTACTTCCATCATGAAGCTGGGAAGCTCCGCTGCTGATCTGGGAGGCTCCGTCCTCCAGCTGTACCGCTCCTCCAAGAAGAGCCTGATTGTTTGCAGTAAGCTGGCCGGTTCCCTGGGACAACTTGCTGGTTCCGGCTACCAAGGTATCCATACCCGCCGAAAGAGTTCCTGCTCCCTGAGAAAGGGTCTGGGCTCCTGTCTTCAGACTTCCAGTTCCCTGTTTCAGATCCTTTGCTCCCTGGGACAGCTGTTCCACTCCCTGGGAAAGAGCCGGAAGCTGTCCCTGCATTTCCTGTACTCCTTTATCCAGATCAGAACTCCCCTGTACCAGACGGCCAAATCCCTCATCCAGCTGCCCGGCTCCCTGTACCAGTGCTTCCGTTCCCTGTGTCTTCAGTGCTCCGGCTCCATCCTTTGCACTCTGGATTCCGCCGGCAAGTGCAGGTGCCGCCTCAGTCAGCTGTTCTACTCCCCGGTTCACTTCTCCACTTCCCTGGGTAAGACGGTCAGCACCTTCCCTCAGCTGAGACAGACTGTCTCCAACCTGTGTGCCGATTCCGCTCTTCAGCTGCTCCATGCCGCTGTCCACTCCTGCCAGATACTGTTCTCCGGCTGTTTCTGTCTGAGCAGACAACTGTCCCAGACCTTCTGATAATGCCTGAAGACCCTTTACCACACTGCTCAGGTCTGTAGAATTTTCCCCTGCCAAACCGGCCCCGGTCATATCCCGGGCCTGCCGGGCTGCCTCTGCCATGGTCTGCTGATCCTGAGACAGGGCGGCACTGCTGTTCCCAAGAGCCTGAGAAGCTTCCTGGAGACGGCTTCCCGCCTCATTGGCTGCATCGGCGTTTTGCTGTGCAGCTGCCACTGCCTCCCAGGCAACGGATGCCACTGCATCTATATCTCCTGAATCAATTGCCTGCTGCAAGGAATCACTTAAATAAGAGGCGTCTGTACTTTCCACACCTCCCAGATTTTCTGCCGCAGCCTGGGCTGCCTCTGCCTGGTTTCCGGCTTCCTGGGCATTCCTCTCTAAAGTATCGCCCAGCTGGTCCCCACTTCCTGTTTCCTGGGACATGCTCTCCGTTCCCTGAATCCCCGCAAGGAGCTGATCGGCACTGGATTTTAACTGGTCCGCGCCCTCTTTCACAGAGTCAAAAACCTGTTTTCCTCCATCCTGCAGCTGTCCGTTTACCTGATCAATACTGGCAGAAATGCCGGGGACTGCCTGTTCTTCCAGAAGCTTCATTCCCTGGGAAAGCTGAGCTGCCCCTTCATAAACCTCATTTGTACCTTCCTGAAGTTTCTGTGTCTGCCCGGGAAGCTGGGATGCTGCACTGTTCAGCTGATCCAGTCCTTCCTGTAAAGATGCAAGACCCCTGTCTGTCTGTTCAGCTCCTGCCTTCAGACTTTTGCTTCCCTCTCCCGCTGTCTTGACACCTGCGGCAAGCTGGGAAGACCCCTGGGATAATGCCCGGACTCCCTGAGAAAGTCCCGGGATCTTTCCTTCTAACTGTCCCATGCCCTCTTCCAGGGACTGGGCTCCTGCATCCAGGCTTTCACTTCCGCCGGCAAGTTCTTTTGCCCCGCTGTCCAGGGTTTTCGTCCCCTTGTTCAGTTCACTGGCCCCATCCTGAAGTTCACGTGCTCCCTTGTCTGCGGCTGTTACTCCATCTGTATAAGTCTTTAGTCCCTCTTCTAGGGTCTGACTGCCATCTCTGAATACCAGAGTACTATCTGCCAGAACCTGTAAATTCTCTTCGATCTGTTCATTTCCTGAGGCAAGTTCCCGGATTCCCTCCTGGAGCTTCCCGGAACCATCTGCCGCTTCCTCCATTCCGTCCCCGGCCTTACCGATCTGTTCAAAAACCGCTTCTGCATAGGTGCGGGTAACTTCTTCCCGGACAGAACTCTGGATTTTCTCCATAGCTGTCTCGCTCATCTTAGAAGCAATGTAATTGGTACCCGGGTTTGTTTCATAAGAAAGTTCCATTTTTTCAGGTTTTTCCCGGGTAAGGGTGGCTGCATTGGCTGAAAAATCCTCCGGTATGGTAATGACCATATAATAACTTCCGTCTTTCAGCCCCTGCCGGGCCCTTTCCTTATCTGTAAAAGAAAAATTCAGAGAACCGTCCTCTTTCAGATTCTCCACCATTTCTTTTCCTATGTTTAATGTTTCTCCCTCATATTCTACCGATTTATCCTCATTCACCACAGCCACGGGCAATTTGTCCATATTGCCGTAAGGGTCCCACATGGATCCCAGAAAAAGGGTGGTATAAATGGTAGGAATTGCAATAATCGCAACAATAACTACCAACATGAGTTTATTACTCAGCAGCTTTTTCCACTCTAGTTTCAGCATTCTCCTGTCTCCTTTCTGTCTGCGCAACTAGTTATAGTTTAATAGATACTATGTTGATTATTTACACATACCGCATTATACTAGGGTTATAAATACCTTACAACCGACAATAATCCTTCGTCATGTCTATTAATAGGCAAAATGTCTATCTAGTGTCTATGGTTTATAATTTTTTTATATTTTCGAAAGGAGAAATCTATGAAAGAAAAAACTGACCGGAGAATCCGCAAAACAAAAGCCCAGCTTCGAGCCGGGCTTGCAAAACTTATGCAGGAAAAAAGTATTAAAGAAATTACTGTAAAAGAACTGGTAGAGGAAGTGGATATCAACCGTTCTACTTTCTATCTCCATTATACGGATATTTTCAATATGCTTTCCACCATTGAAGAAGAACTGCTGGAAGAGATCCGCCAGACCATTCAGAATCATCCGGTCAGTCCCTTTAACGAATCCAGCTTTCCTTTTATTGAGGATATTTTTCATATCCTGGCAGAAAACAAAGATATCTGCAGCGCCTTGCTGGGGCCAAACGGGGATATCGCGTTTATCCATCGCATTGAAAATCTGATTTCCACCCACAGTCTTAACGTACTGCGCCGGACTTTTCCGGACACTATTGAAGACCTGAAATATTCCTATTCTTTCTGTCTTTCCGGCTGCATCGGTCTGGTGAAAACCTGGCTGACCTCCGATACCGATGAAACGCCTCAATATATGGCCCAGCTCACCTTCCGGCTGATCATGAACGCCCTCCGTCATATGTATCCTGATAACACGCCCTCACAGACACCTCTGTCAGGTTCCAAAAGCCCTCTGCCGGAATAGATCCGGCAGACACTTCTTCAGGATCTGTGTCTGACCGGGATTTTTATTGCTTTTCCAGAGCTTTCTGATACTCTTCCTTCAGTTCTTTGATTTTTTCCTCCTTTTCCCTGTCATAAAGCTGATTGTCCTCTTCAATAACTCTCCTTTCTCCCTTGTCGGGTAGTAATCAGCGCCGTATCCGGCGCATAAGCTTTGTTACTTTCATCGAAAGTAACGCAAAAGCACTTTTGACAGCCGTTCCGTTCATCAAAAGCTGCCTTTGCGCCCTGCCGGGGGCTTATCCGTCCTACGGACGGAGCGGCTGCCCCAGCCGCCTTGCTTCCGCCGCTATCGCTTTTCGTATTGCGGGCACCACATTTGCCACTGTGCTTTCCCCCCATCCCGCAAGCCATACCAGCGTCCGCATTTCTCCTTTTGTCAGTTCTACCTCTCCAAAAATTTCATTGAGCATAGCAATCTGTCTCGTCTCCATCTCATAAAATTTTTCATTAACATTCCGTGTTCCACGTTCCGGCTGGATAATCATAAAATCCCTCCTTCCGCCTTGTCCGCTATCACAGGAGCGTGACACGCTCCTGTCTTATATCATCAAAGAAAACTTTACCAGCGGAAACTGTTCGGTATCCCCCGCCTGTCCAAATATTCCTGCCGGGCTTTCTCCCGTTCTTCCTCTGTCAGAGCAGTCTTAGACTTCCCATATAACTCACGTAACACCAGTGCATCCAGTTTCTTCTCCAATCCTATCCTTATCTCACCCTCATGGTTGTCGTCCTCCATCAGATGATAATGAATCAGTTGCACAAACAATTTCTGCGGTATCTGTACCTGTTTCATCCAAATCTCCTTTCAAGGTAGCAACATTACCTGTTCTTAAAGAAATGGTAATCTTGCCATGTTGATTTATTGTTCCAGCAATACCCACGACCAGTGTCCGCCAGGTTTTATCGACTGGGCGCCTAGAGCCTTCTTCGCATTCCAAAGTGTTTTCCCTTTAATCCCACGGTTTTCCGCCTCTTTAAGGATTACAT
>DWYL01000206.1 GCA_019118685.1 Candidatus Blautia merdipullorum | reverse complement strand
AGAGAAAAGAGGGGAGAAATACAGAGAGAGTTTTTAAGGCTAAAGGGGACTTCTTTGATCAGTTTTACCCTGAATATACCGGGGCCGGTAAAGGTTTTTCCTTTTGCAGGGTGGCTTTTGAAAATAGGAGACAGATTGATCCGGCAGATGGTGAAAAAAGAACAAGGAGAGATCCTTCAAAGCAGAGAAAACAGGGAGAATACAGGACTGGAAGGCTTCTATCTGCTGAATCTGCCTCCGGAAAAGATCAAGAGAAATCTTACTTTGGCGGAAGAAAACCATCCTTTGGGAAGACTTTTTGATTTTGATGTACTGGACGGAAGAGGAAAGAAAGTTTCCAGGCAGGAACTGGGATTTCCGGAAAGAAAGTGTCTCATCTGCGGCGGTCCGGCTTTCTTGTGCAGCCGTTCCAGAAAACACAGCGCCGAAGAGGTGTTCCGCCGTGAAGTCCAGATGATGGAAAATTTTTATATAGAAAGAATGGCCTCTCATATAGGCCTGCTTATGCAGAAAGCACTTCTTTACGAAGTAAACACTACATTAAAGCCTGGACTTGTGGACCGGGTCCATAATGGCGCCCACAGGGACATGGATCTGATGACTTTTGCAGACAGCGCATACGCTCTGACTCCCTATTTTATTTCCTGCGCCAGAGAAGGCCTGGAGTTTGCAGAGGAGAGAGAAGAGCTGCCGAAACTTTTTGAAAGGCTGAGGATCCTGGGTTTGGAAGGGGAGAAAGTCATGAAAAAGGCGGCAAAGGGGACTAATCCTCACAAAGGGATGATCTTTTCCGGAGGAATCCTTTGCTGCTGTGCAGGATATATGGCAGGAAGACCGGAAAATGATTTCAGAAACGAGGATTTTTTGAAAAGCCTGGGTGAAATATCCAGAAAGCTGACTGAAAATCTGATGGAAGATTATAAAGAGCTGAAAAAAAGAGATCCTGAAACCCACGGAGAAAAGTTATATCTCCGTTATGGAGTAAAAGGGATAAGGGGAGAAGCAGCCAGAGGATTTCCCCATGTTCTGGAACATGGACTTTTTTATCTTAAGAAACTGCGGGAAGAAGGATACAGTATGAACGAGGCCGGACTTCTTACACTCCTCCGGTATATTTCTTCTGTGGAAGATACCAATATGATCATACGTTCAGATTATGATACAGTTTTGAGGATACAGGAAAAACTAAAGGTATTTTTAAAAACTGCAGGATACAGAGAACAGCTGGAAATGCTTCCTGAATTAGACGCATATTTTGTAAAGAAAAATATCAGTCCGGGAGGAAGCGCAGATATGCTGGCCCTGACCTATTTCCTGTATTTTCTCAGAAATATACCCTGTCCTTTTGAGGCTTTTGACATAGAAAGGAGAGAATGATTTGAAACTTTTAAATGAAAAGAATTTTCCGAAAGATATGAAAACCTTTGTAGAACCCTGCTTTGATGCCTGGGGGAGAGAAAGCTGGTACGCCAGGGAAAAGGGCAGGGAGATCTTCTGCCTTTCTCTCCATCAGAAAGAAACCAGAGGAGTGATCCTGATCTCTCATGGTTTCTGTGAGAGCGCGGAAAAATATAAAGAGCTGGCCTGGTATTTTTATCAGGCAGGATTTTCCGTGTACATTCCGGAACACTGCGGCCATGGCCGTTCTTATCGTCTGACAAAAGATCCCTGCAAAGTGCATATCGACACTTTCTGGCGGTATGTAAAAGATCTGAGTTATGTGGCCGACAGAGTACGGGAAGAGAACCCGGGACAGCCTTTGCTGCTCTTCGGACATTCTATGGGAGGAGCTATTGCCGCCGTGACCCTGGCGGAAAATCCCGGGAAATTTCAGAAGGGGATCCTGAATGCGCCTATGATCCTCCACCGTACCGGAAATATCCCCCCGGCAATCGCCTACGCAGCTTCTTTTCTTATGTGTTCTCTGGGGCGGGGAGAAGATTATGCCCTGGGGCAGCATGGATTCCGGGATGATGAAACCTTTGAGAACAGCTCCAGTCTTTCCAGAGCAAGATTTGATTATTATTATGAGAAAAGGCGGAGTATCCCCGAATTTCAGAACAATGGAGCCAGCTATCAGTGGGGGCTGGAGGCTTACCGGATGACCCGGGAAATATTAGGACGTTCCTGGAAAAAGATCACGGTGCCGGTGACGCTTTTTCAGGCGGAGAGGGACACTCTGGTCTACAATAAAGCCCAGGAAAAACTGATACGTTGCCTGCCAAAGGGGAAACTCATCCGAGTACCCGGAGCAAAACATGAGATCTACAGATGCGGAAATGATATATTAAGACCGTATCTGAATAAGGTGCTGGGATTTTACCTGGAGCGGTAACCATCTACAGGGCTGTACCAGGCGGATACTTGCCGGATATAGCAATCAATCAGAAAAAGTATAGGAGGGGTCTACAGATGAAGAACAATATAATAGTAAGAACAGAGAAGGACTATAAAGTTTCTAAGTGGTCTGGCGGAGATACTACAGAGCTGTATCTGTATCCGGAGGATGGAGATTACAGATCTGGAAATTTTCAGCTGCGGATCAGCAGTGCCACAGTGGAGGTAGAGCGATCAGAATTTACCAGCCTGCCAGGAGTAGAGCGATATCTGATGATCTTTCAGGGACATCTGGATATGATCCATGGGGAGAAAGAAAAAGTTTCTCTTGAACCCTATGAAGTGGATCACTTTGACGGAGGAATACCTACGGTCAGCTATGGGAAAGTGGTGGATTTTAATCTCATGCTGAAAAACGGGGCCGGAGGAAGAATAGAGGCACTGTGTCTGGACAAAGGAGAAGAAAAACGGATCCAGCCGGAGGGACGGGAAAACTTTCTGGCTATATATGTGAAGGAAGGAGAAATCCGGATAGGAGATAAGAATATAAAAGCACAGGAACTGGGAGTCATAAAGGATTGGAAGACAGAACTGCAAATCAGATCCAGAGCAGAGAAAAACAGCAAGCTGGGTATCTGCAGGGCAGAAATTTAATACATAATAAGAAATCAAAGCTGCCGCAATAAGAAAAATTGTTTTATTGTGGCAGCTTTTTTTGTGCTTATGTTGTGTAAATGATGACGACCAGAAGAAAAATCGGAAGAAAAATAGTTAAAATATTTAACTTTTTGGGTAAAAAACACACCTGTTTCGTCAAAATGATAAGTGGTATAGTAATATTATCAAAAAATAAAAGGAGGAACGAGAATGAAGAAAAAAGTTGTAGCGGTGATGCTTTCAGCATTGACAGCAGGGAGTTTAATGCTGACAGGATGCGGTGGAGGTTCATCCTCAGGAGATTCCGGATCGGGAAGTTCAGGAGGCGGCGATACGCTGACAGTTATGTGTGTAGGAACGGAAGCAGATACATATCTGGATGCGTATAATTCCATCGCTGAAAAATTTTCGGAAGATAATGAATATGGAGTAACAGTAGAAATTGAGTTTTATGAAAACGAGCAGTATAAGACTAAACTGACAACTCTTATGGCTTCCAATGCAGTGCCGGATATTTTCTTTACATGGGAGCTTTCTTATCTTCAGCCTTTTGTAGAGGGAGGAAAAGTAGCGGATATTACTTCTTATCTGGAAGAGGATCAGGAATGGAAGAATTCTTTTGCGGACGGAACTTTGGATCTGCTGGCTTACGACGGAAAGAATTATGGCGTGCCTACTCAGAAATCTCTCTGCGTAATGTTTTACAACAAGCAGATTTTTGAAGAAAACGGTGTAGAAGTACCCACTACTTACGAAGAATTTCTGGATGTATGCCAGACTTTGAAGGACAACGGAGTGACACCTATGACCATGTGCGGTACGGATGCCTGGATCCCGGCTCAGTTTGTACAGCAGATCGCAGGCGGAATGGCAGGAGACCAGCTCTTTAAAGATGTCAGTGACGGTACGGAACCATGGAATAATGAGACGCATGTAAAAGCTGCGGAAGAAGTAAAGAAAATGGCAGATAACGGATATTTCCAGGACGGCTATATCGGAATGGGTCCGGAGGAGTCAACAGACCTCTTTACCAGCGGACAGGCAGCAATGTATTTCCAGGGAGCATGGGATGCAGATAAATGCGCGAAGAGTGAGGTTGCCGATAATGTAGGTGCTTTTGTGCTTCCGGCTTATGATCCTCAGTATAACAATATTTCTGTAGGATCTGTTGATACCAGCTTTTCTGTTTCAGAAACCTGTGAAAATAAAGATGCAGCAGTAGCATTTTTGAAATACTGGACATCACAGGAAAGTGAAGAAATGCTTTTATATGAAAATGCCAGAATTCCTGCTGGAAATTTTGAAATTGATGAATCAAAACTTTCACCTCTTATGGTAGATGTTCTGAATATTTCCAACTCACAGGTCGGCCTTACTCCCTGGTGGGACAGACAGTTTGGTGCAGGCGAGGGTGTAGAATTTAATAATACCTGCGTTGCGGTACTTGGAGGAGAAGACGCGCAGACAGCATTTGATTCTCTTCAGCAGTTCGCAGAAGACAATGCAAGCCGATAAAGTTTAAAATGCGGAGCTGGACACTTGCTGGCTCAGCTCCGTCTTTGAATAAGCGAAACGGAGGAACATTATGAACAAAGTATTAGGAAACAAAAAGAGTATAGCAGTTTTTGTACTGCCTGCTTTTTTGATCTATGCCGTTTTTGTGCTGATCCCCATTGCCTATAACGTGTATGTCAGTTTTCTGCAGACAGACCTTATGAGTCCAAGCAGGTTTGTGGGAATACAAAATTATGTGAATTTATTTAAAGACGGCACTTTTACCAAGGCGCTTGGAAATAATATTCTCATGGTAATCGGATCCTTGATCGCCCACCTTCCCCTGGCGCTGTTTTTTGGGAATATTTTATTTCAGAAAATTAAAGGAAGCCATTTCTTTCAGACTGTATTTTTCCTGCCCAGTGTTATCTGCGGCGTGGCAGTAGGACTTACCTGGACATTTGTGTATAATTCTGAATTCGGACTTGTCAACAAATTCCTTGAGATCATCGGACTGGGAAGTCTTCAGCATGTATGGCTGGCAGATAAGAATACAGCATTGTTCTGTATTATTGTCGTAGTTATGTGGCAGTTTGTAGGATACCATATGATCATTCAGATTGCTGCTATGAAAAATATTCCGGAATCTTATTACGAGGCGGCAGAGATTGACGGCGCCAGTAAATGGGTGCAGTTTAAGTCTATTACCTTCCCTCTGATCAAACCTATCTTAAAAGTGGATGCGGTTTTGATCATCACCGGATCCCTGAAATACTACGATCTTGTATCTGTAATGACCGGCGGCGGCCCAAATCATGCAACTGAACTTATGTCTACTTATATGTTTTATCAGGGTTTCCGTACTCTGAAATATGGATACGCTGCTGGTATCGGTGTGATCCTGCTTATTCTGTGTATGTGTTCGGTGCTTCTGTCTAATTTTGTTTTCCGGTCAGAGCCTATCGAGTATTAAGGAGGGAAGCTATATGAAATTATCACCAAGAGAAAAGGTATTCTTAGTACTGAAATATATTTGTCTGATATTCTTTACTATTCTCTGCCTGTATCCTCTGTTCTGGCTTCTGCTGAGCTCTTTTAAGACAAATTCTGAGCTTTATGCGAATCCCTGGGGACTGCCGGAAAATTTCAGCCTGGTTAATTACATCCAGGCAATCCAGGAAGGGCATAT
>DWYL01000205.1 GCA_019118685.1 Candidatus Blautia merdipullorum | reverse complement strand
GGACTCAGCGTTATCGGAACTGGGATCAGGTGTTGAACCAACTGATCATTTTATACGATGAAAGGCTGACAGCATACCTGTAAACAGAAAACAGGAGTGGATGTAAACACATCCAGCTCCTGTCTTCACCTTATCCCTTCGGCATTTATAGTATTCCCAGAAAATCCCAGCTTATTCCCGAGGCCGGGTGTGGGCAGAGCCCACGAAAAGGGATTGCTGATGCCGTTATTTGTGCTGCAAAAAATTATAAAATTCATGTATAACCTGAGTCGAATGGGCAATACTATTATCAGATAAATAATTCGACAGCAGAAAACCAGAAATTTGGACAATACAATTATACATATCTGGTTCTTATCAAAGAAGATTTTCCCCATAGACACAGAAAATTTTACGCCCTCTTCTATATTCATTTTTCCACAAGGCATGCATATCCTTTTTTCCCACAAACTCCCACTGTTTTATCTAATTCATATTTATCCTAAAACTCATCTGAAACCCACATGGCAGGACGAAGGCCAACCTTCCTACTCTGCTGATAACATCCTTCATATGTGATCTTACCAATTGTATTTATATAAGCCTGTATTCCATATTTAATCCCAGGTGTACGGATCCACCAAAGACCATATTCATGTGCAAATACACCTTTTTCTAACACATACGGAGTTTTACAGGCCCCTTAGCATAACCTGTTTCAAGATCCTTCTTGAATTCTTCTGCGCCTAGTAAGAATACTTTATCCTTGTATCCATTAGAGTCTTTCGTCTTATAGAAAGAATTCGTGGTTTCAGTTCTTTCGCTTTCTACCAGACAGCTACCTTCTTCCCTGGAAAAAACCTGATATAAAAATTCTGTATTAAGCCATGTACGTAAACTGCATTCCTTCCAGGATCCAGCTTTTCCTGCCTCATGATAATCTACTGCATCAATAATATACTTACTGAGCAGAAGCTTTCGTCTGTTTTCTTCTTTTAATATTATCCATTCTGTAGGTTTATTTTCACCATTGGATCCATAATATAGTTTCCAAAAAACACATCTTCCATTGATTTCCGTCATCTTCTGGGCCCATAATTAAATTTTAATGGAGAAGCCGTCAACAATTGGTTTCATTGTATAATATTCTCTGCCCCGGGATTTGCCGATCACCTCCTTACCCCCAGGCGCAGGTAACCTGTGTTATGCAGTTTTCTCAGATGTGTTGTAGGCCTCCACCGCCTTTACCATGTTTCCCATCCCTGCTTCTGCAAGGGTAATGAACGGAAGTATTCGCTCACTCCAGCCTGCGATAAGGTTAAAACGTGCACCGCAGAACTGCTGTGTTCCATAGCCTTGAAGGTCTACGCCATGAACCCAGAAATCTTTGTTGTACTTGCGGCGGTACTTATCCGCAAGGCCCTGGATGGTAGTTTCAAGGCCACGGTTACACTCGTTATCAGAGAAATAAATTACTCTGTCAAAGGGTTTGAAGCGCTTACCCTTGTCAATCTTTAACGCATATTCCATCGGAAGAGAGAGATCCGTGCCACCGCCTGCAAATGAATTCTGCAATGCGATTTCAAGAACAGAATCGTATTTACCATAGTTTGCAATACGATATCCACACTCTGAGCTGTCTTTATACACTGACTCTGGGAATCTCATCCCACGTCTTCTGTAATACTCACGATAGATGCTTTTCGATGCTTCAAAGTAGCATACCGTTGCATCCTCACAAAGTTTATTTGCCATTGCTCCGAGTAAAGAAGCAATATCAGAGCAGCAGATGTCACTCTTTGCAGAAATTCTGGAACTCATCGAACCGGATACGTCAACGGCAATAAGTGTTCTGCCTTTGATCTTCTCCATATTATCGATTGAAGAGGTAATTGCACTCTCAAGAGCACGATGTATCTCAGCAGTCATAAGACCTTCCTTCTCAAGAGTGCGATACGCACTGAAGAAACGGAACGGAAGTTGCTTTGACTTCTTTACCTGTGCCGGGTCAGAAAGTACCGCAAGCACCGGAGTAATATCAGCGCCGCACTTGATGATGTTGCGGAGGTTACGAAGTAACGCCATGTAACCGACTCTGCCGGATGCGATGAGTTCATCCCAGACTTCCTTTGTATTGCCCCGGGCGGAAAGCTCTGTCTCCCAAGTATACGGTGTCTCAAGGGTATCGTTTAAAATCTTTCCAAATAATTTTTCGATTTCTTTAGACTTCGGATTCGGATGCGTGATGCGGAGAACATCACGGAGCTTCACGTCTTTGCAACCGCCGTTGTATTTTGCGAGCTGGTATTCATCGAAATTCTGGACTGCTTCAGCCATTCCTCTCTTTAATGCGTTCGGGAACGGTTTACCATACATACTCTTGTAACAGGCCATAATCTCTGTAATATCATCCGGACGCTTTACCACACCACGAATAGTCTGTCGGGTAAATGCAGATGCCTTACGAGCAATTACAACCGTAAGTACATGGCTTATAGAGCGCATATTAAATACCTCACGGGCGTAGCAAGCCAGATTGCGGACAAACTCTGGCTGCTTTTCGCAGAGTTCCGTTGCGAGTCGTACAATTTCATTGTCTGTGGATCCGTAGTATTTTTCCTCACCAAACATAGTGGTAACTACTGCCGTCATAAGTTGTTCCTTCTTACTCATGCTGTAAGCTACATGACCTGAACAGTTTTCGTTTTTGATTGTGTTGGTTTTATTGAACTTAGCCATCCTGGCACCTCCTTCTTGCTTAAATTTATGGGGAAATATATGACTGTTTATATAAATAACATGCAGAGCATGGGCGATAACAGCGCAAGAAACTCCTGAGAGTTTGAAGGTTGTTAACCTTCTGTGAAACCGAAACGAAGTACTTGCCCTCTGCACTGCCACATGATATTTAACTTTTAAATGAAACTGCCGAACCGGTCGGATCACTCAGCCCGGCAGCTTCTATAACCACATATAAGAGAATGGGCGATAACAGTAAACAAAGTGCTCTGCCATTTAAGCTACGGAACAGCTCTACCGTCCCCGTGGGATTCGAACCCACACCCCTCGAAAACCAGACTCGAAGTAACTGTCATCTGCACTGCTTATATGTAATTACCAATAGATCTGATGTGCTTTCGTCTTAGTCTTCCAAGACTCATCAGGAGCGTTCATTGCTCGAGCACGTCATACTCTGGAAGGGGTTCCACCGGATCTTGTACATCCGACTTTACCACTCTGTGTTGCGCACCACAGCACCTTCCTTCGTATTGCTCTGTCTCTCTTTGACGGTGTCCTCCTTTCGATGATTCAATATTAAACTCTTATTCCAGTTTCAACATCTGTAGAATCTGATGCGATCTGAAACTGTTTCTGAAACTTCAGAAACTCATTTTCATTTAATCCACGATCGCATTTCTTCCTGAACATCAGCTTTTTTCTCCGGTACTATTGTAATCACAATATTCTCGATATCGCCCGACAGGGTTACTTTGCGGCCTTTATATCGGCCTATATTGCGGTCATATACAGTTGCCGCTGTAATTGCTTCCCTCACGGCATCCTTAACGCCTCTGGCGCCGTAATTGCTGTGTTGTTCCTTCAACTGCACCATCAGTTTCTCGTCCATGTGCTCCAGTTCCATCTCGTAGTTCTGCAGTTCTTCAACCACAAATTTACTGACAATGTCAGTGAGAGCGTCTATAGGCAGTTCGCGGAAAGCCAGGCAGTTCGTAATCTTGCCAGCGATTTCCGGATGACCACAGGCCTTAGCGAGAGTATTTCTGCAAATTTCCTTCTTGCGAAATGCAGATGCCTCTTCATAAGCCTTCATGTCTACCGGAATATTGCTGGTAATAACAAAGATCACATGGCTCAGATCAATATCCGGCGAATTATCTGCGAGGTGTACTACACCGCTTGAAAAACATTCCATAAGCCCGGTGTATATGCGGTCTGTAGCCTTCTCAATCTCGTCCATCAGATAAACCTGGTATGGATTGGAACGAACAGACTCGAACACTGTGGGATCCTTATAGCCTACATAGGAAGGTGGAGATCCGAAGAATCTGTTTACAGAATGCTCACCGACGAATTCGTTGAGTGCAATCTGATGAAATCCATAAGTCTGTCCGGTCAGTTTCTCAAGGGCCCCTGGAAGTGCTCTGCCAACTTCTGTCTTACCAACGCCGGTCGGGCCAAAAAGAACAATAACCTCAACCTCCGGCTGTTTTCTGCGGAGATTTGCCGAAATTAGTTCACTGATCTTTTTGATGGCCTCATCCTGACCGTAAATACCTCGCTTCAGCTCTGCAGCCAATTCATCCGGCCAGACAATTTTTGTCTGTCTCTTCTGTTCAAGTTCACGAACCTTATCCTTATCGACTATTTCTTTTTTCTTAATAGCCGACAGCCTTGCAGATACGTCATCTCCATTTGGAAACTCTTTTACCGGTCCTTCATAAGGAGACAGTGCTTCTTCCTTCACACTATAGCTCCACACCTGATCAGTATTACAGATCGTTACAGTTCCTCCATCATCTTCGGGTTTGAACTCTATGATCATATCCACAGCCGTAACATCCTGCGGCAGACTAATATGTCCTATGTCAATACAGGTTTTATCGGCAAAGTTAACATGGTAAATTTCCATCTCCTTTTTACCGCTGATCTTCTGGAGTATTTTTTTCAGGCCGCATTCGCCTGTCATCCGGATAATAGGAGTCATATGAGCACGGTCACCATCGAAGCCAATTACAATACAATCTTTATCTGAATATCTCATGCGGGATCCCCCTTTCGTCTTGATAAGTTGATAATTCAATTTTCTGCACCCCTGATCGGCAACAGAAATCCTGCCGTACGGTCATTATAACTGCATCTACAAATATTCGCAGAGCAGCTCCACATTTGCCTTCTCGTATGCATTGAATTCGTTTACGATTTCTTCATCAGACTTCCCGGATACCGGCTCATACCAATTCTGTGCGCTGAAATAATCAATGTTTTCCTGTGTATGGAACTCACGGCCATGTCTTGCATAGATCTCGTTGATTATCAACTGGATTTCATCATGACTGTAGCCTTCAATATCTGACACTTCCAGATATCGCTCCGCACTGTCCGGCATCAAATAAACTGCCGATACAGCCTGATCCTGCTGCACATTCATGTAATTTGTAATTGCTTGCTCTTCCGAAGAAATGTGGGAACGATTATAGAAAAATGCCCCGATAAAGAGTGCTATCACAGCGCAAACAATAACAGCCTTCCAAGGGAATCCCATATGGACAGACGTACGGATTACATTGCCTGCATTGGTTGTCGTTCTGCCGTTTCCCGTCATTGTCTGTGGAGGATTCGTTCTGGATGTTCTCGTAGTCTCTCGGTTCCTCTGAGCCCTCCGATCCGCCTCTGCCTGCGAGACATTGTCCAGGGTTATCTTGCCAGTCCGGTCGTCTTTATAGTATCTTTTGCCATTAATCAATACATAACTCATGTGTGACACCTCCCCTGAACTCATCTAATCACTTACAGGACTCATAATGAGCCTTGTCCAACTCTTCTTGTGTCATCAATTTGCTGATTTCAAGGAGCCCTTCAGAGGAGCCATATCTGTTTGCGATGACGCTGCGCACAGCGCCAATACCTGGTTCCTGCCATATAGTGCTGTCTTTCGACTCCGGACGTCCCTTCGGTCCGTAATAGCAGATCTGCATTCCAAAATTTTCAAACAGAATACCTGCTGCAGTCACCAGATCATCCAATTTTTCCAGTTCATTGGAAGCATTGCCTTCAGCAAAGTCCCCGGAAAGTGCCATCGCTGGTTTAAGTAAATCCATTGTGCTCATTTTGTTTTCCTCCTGTCTTTAGTGATTTAAGAATAAGCTCTTTTGATTATTTCATCATCTGACGGCTTTTTGCTCTGCTGAAACTGTCGTTGAAACTTATGCCACAGTATTACATCCGATGTCTGCGGAGGATTTCTTCGCTCCGCAGTAAGAACAGTACTCATTTTTCTGTGCCTGTCCGGACTTCCAGGTAAACGGCCTGCGCTCGCCTTCCTTACCAAACAAATGCATATAAGGATTGACATCTTGATCCACCGGATAATTGAGTAATACCGTACACTGGTTGATATATGGAAGCAGTTTCGGCTCATAGCCTTCCTCGTTTTCCATCAAAAGATCAATGGCCAACTTTGCTTCAAAGATTGCTGTAAGCTGGATATCCAGATACATGCCCGGCTGAAAATCTAGCTTCTCAAGTTCCCTCTCCGTCGCATAGAAGCGTCTGCGCACCGCCTGATTGCTGTAATCTACACCCTTATCCTCGCCATAAGCACATGTGTAGCATGCCATGCCGGAGTCCGGTTTATACCAGAACACCTCTCCAGTAGAGGCTCTCGGGCCACAGCCTGCGTCGATCATCGGAATATGATATTTATCCGCTAGTTTGTTACATACATACCCACAATGACGATTATCAGCACAGCAGAGAATAATAGAATCTTTCCAGATAATTTTCTCAAGTTCAGCAGGATCCACATGTTGGATCAGATCTCTGAAGGTATAGATCTTACAGTTCGGATTGATATCAGCTGCCCTTTCTTTGAAGCAATCAACCTTATATCGTCCCACATCGTGGATACCGCATTCATGACGGCAGATGTTGTGATAAGCAAGGATGTCGTTGTCGGCAACAAGCAGGGAACCGATTCCTGCTCTTACCAGTTCCAGACCAACCTTAAAGCCACCGGATCCGGTGCCAGAAATGATGGCCTGTTTCGCAGCCATTCTATCCTTCTCTACAATGCCCTGGTTCCTGGAAAAGACATCCTGCTGGGTGGAGTAATAATCGATATTGATCTCAGCTTCCACATTACCCCTTATGGAAATTTCCGCCTGATCGTTATTCCAGACAATGGTAACGCCAAACTGAGCGGAGATATCACCTGTTCCTCTTTCCATATGCTCTTTTCTGACCGCCATGCCTAAATCCTCCACATCAGTTCTAGCACTAGAAAGTTCCTCCTGGACAATGTTATAAGTTTTAGTCTCCGGGTGATAATATCCCTTAAGCTCGCCTTCATATCGCTGTTTTCTGAACTCTTTCGGAATCAGGACTGTATACGGTTTGAGTGCCTCCTGCATCTTTTCAAAGTCCATGATGGCTTCCTCAGATGCACCTTCTTCTACCGTATTATCCATGAACATATCTTTTGCCGATTCCACTTTAACAGGTTCTGTTTCTGCCACGACCGCTGCTGTCCTGTCGCCCATATAGCTGCCCTCCTCCAGGTATCCTTTAAATAATCCGGATAGTCTTGATCGGATTAATCCTCTTGTTTCGTTTTCTACAGCCGATCTGCACTCTGCTCTTCTAACTGCTTTACATACGGCTTCATTTCGCTCTACGGTCTCTTTGAGTCTGTTCAAATCAATATGCGGCATTGCAGCCCTGACTGCTTCATCATTGATCTCATACTCTGCTTCTGTCTCATCACCATTCTCATCAATATACCAGAACTTAATCCGAAACTCAGGGTCAACAAAAATGAGTCCATTTACTACACCGCCAAACTGTCGCGCAAGCTTGATATTTGCTGGATAGTCACCCGGGCTAAATTGCAGATAACCATCTGGATGTCTGTGAACCTGCGATACCGTCAGCTGACCATTTGAAAAGTCATAGTATTCGCTGAGACGTGTCGCCAGATGATCGGCATAAATATGATCCTTCTCACACATCGTTGGCGTGTAGGTGGCATTGACTCCGCTGTCTGCTACCATGTCGTAGTAGAAATTATTGTTGATGCGGAGTCCTGGCATCTGGATAATGCTCTCGTTACTGGGATGCCGCCCCGCTTCAAGCAGCATCCCTCTGTAGGTATTGTGGGTAATATAAACATGATACTTTTCTTTACAACGAAACATAGGCACCTCCATTATCTATCGCGATCCACACCAGTCTTCTCCCACACACAGTACACATCAATCCAACGAAGTACTCTGGTCATAGCTGTATAGCCATTCACAGAGGCAGGATCCGTGGTTCTCACCTGACAGATGTACGGAAGTCCCATCGTGGAATCAGAGATCAGATGGTGAAAGCCCGGCTTCAGCTTTGTCATAGGGTACACTTTGATTGATCCGCCAAAGAGGCCGTCAGCATCTCTGCCTGGGTGATCGTGTTCATATACTACATGGAATACAAAAGTTCTCCATCGCTGGTCTGGTGCCGGCTTTACCGGCAGTGTCAAATCCACACAGAATCTGTGCCTGTTATCATAACCGAACCTCACCTTCATGTTGGGATGGTTATATTCACGCATAAACTTCAGAAAAGCATCTTTTTCAAACTGCAGCAGAGCGCCATTCTCTTTTTCGTACCAATACATAGTTCATCTCCCTTTACTTATTCATCAGTCTCAGTGTTGTGTCTATGTTATCAGGTAAGCCTGGAAAAGGTATATCTTGTACCGACTCTCCATTATGGAATACAAACGTCTCAACGTCCGCCATGCCATTAACCCGGTCCTCAAGCTGGCCAAAGTTAGGCTCATCGGGTGTCTTGATGACAGGAGTCGTAGAGTTCTCTGTCTGATTGGCAGGTACTACTTCTCCATTGCGGAATACGAATGCCTCTACATCCGCAATTCCTGCTGCCTGATCCTCAAGCTGGCCATAGTTTTTGTATTTTTCTGTTTTGATCATATCCATATGTTTCTCCTCCTTATCAAAATCAAAACCAACATATCCCTTAATGTTGCCATCCATTACAGATGCATTCATTGTGAACTCCTCCCTTCTATCTGAATAAAGATCTGATAATATAACCAATGGCAAATACCATGATTACGATCGGCATGACCGCGTTGATCCATGCCCAGGTGTTATTAGCAAATGCCGTAACGATAAATTCCTTATATTTGACGCAACTAATCACCACCAGCAATGCTCCTGCTATGACCCAGCCAATCAGGAACCGTTTGATCACGGTCCACACTGTAACTGCCTGATAATCCATATTTCTCACCACCCCCAAAAGCTTCTGCGCAGCTTCCACTTCAGCCGTACAACAAAATAAATAACAGCTGCTATTACAATCAAAATTGGAAAGCCGGAGGATAACAAATTGGCCATGAAAATGGCGATTCGCGCTGTCACCGCCCCAAAATTGGCAATGATGCTAATGGCCGCCAGTCCTGAAAGCGCGGAGCAAATGATCAGGGTAAGCGTTACGCCCGACACAGTCCTGACTCCGGTTCCTCTGTAGCTTTCCTGTTCAAAGATATTCCCTGCACGTCTCATGTGCACTCCACCTCCTTCGATCCTGTATCTGTATATAATGTCATTTGCCCGACCTCCTTTCGTTTGTTGTTAAGACTATTATAAAGTCAGAATTCTGTTTCTTATAGTTGCGCCTGCAGTCAGAATTGAAACTTGTATTTCAACTTTTTCTGAACCTATTTCTAATTCAGCTGCGCAGTACGCCGACAGCATCACACTACAACCGGGGTAACATCGTATGCGTTCATATTTCCTTTTTCCCTGTTGTCTCGCTGTTGGATAATCCGTCATTTTTTATGTTGATGGCGGCATTATGCCATCAACTCCTTATGCCGCCATCTCGTCATCTCGTCTTCGTAAATCACAGAATCGACACTGACCAGAATGTCCTTGTCTTCTCTGGCCGGTTTTCTGATACTGCACATTACTTTTGTGCCAATCGGAAGTCTTCCTCCCCAGTAGCCAAATGCCGGAATGCTTTCCTTACAGTCATCAAAGTCATTTTCAATATTCAGGTCGATATACAGACCTGATCTGTTCTGTCCCGTCACAATACCCAAAACAGAATCCCTTAAGTTGACCATTGCCTCTTCGTTATATCCGTAATTCCACATAACCCTTTCCTCCCTGAATTTGTGTTGTTTTCTGCTCTGATATAACTATCTCACCAACTGAGAGTTTCATCACTCCCGGTTGGAATCAGCCTTAGAAATATATTTTGAAACTTTATCCGCACCTGAGGTCAAGATAATTGTCTTCCTCCTTGCGATTGTCCAGCATGCTGCAGTGTTCCACATAATATGCTTCCACATCCTCCTTATAGAATCTGCAGGGAACAACCGGAGAAAGCAGCTTTACTTTGTCCATATACAGGATCTGTACACATTCATAAGCCTGAGGACCAGCAGCCTTGCCATTCGCCTGCGTCCGGAAAAGTTTCATATAAGAAGCATAATCTCTTACCTCATCAATCAGTCCTGCTCTAACTAAACTCACAAAGATTGCTGCAGATCTCGCCTGGCAGTTCAATGATTTCGTTACTAGGTCTGTGAACGCCGTATAACCTTCCTGAAGGAGTTTTTCTCTTACTTCCTTATTCTCCGGCTCCAAAAGTGCATTCAGATAAAGGAAGTCATAGAACTGAGAAACATGATGAGCCGGAGCGTAAAATGTCAAGCCATCAAACTCATACCTGTCCGAATGCATTCCCTTCGATGCCTCTTTCACCAGCTTTTTGCACTCCCGTCCCGGAAGAAACAGGTATTCAGGAAACGGGCCGACTGTCCTCACACCATCGCCGTAAATACGAGAGGACTGGAAAGCACTCTCCACTATTGTAAGCCCTTTCTGCGTTCTTTTGCTCAGGTTCATTGCACTAAGCCTTGATCCGAGAGACAGCAAACTTGAGGAGGAAATCTCCAGAACCTTCTCATCCGGATATGCCATCAAGAAATTCTGATGCAGACCAATTTGGTTCTTTCTCTTCTGGCTCATCGCAAAGCCACCAAACCAGTCAATATTTACGTGAACCTCCTCGAAGAACGGATACTCCGTCTTACTGATAAAAACATTTTTCTCAGCCATGAGCCTCTCCTTTCCGAGTGAAATACTCACTCATCAAATACACTGTCTTTTGATCTGAAATAAGTATCCCATGGAAAATGAGTTTCATCATCGACAGAAGATTTCTGGCGTAGAAACAAGGAATTGGAAATAATCGAAAAAATTTGAAACAATTCGCAGAATTTCAGGTATCAAAAAAGAGCCACGGACAATGCTGCTGTAATAGCAACATTGTCCGTGGCTCTTGGACCGGTATCTGCTTATTCTGTTGTACCTAATGTCTTTATTCATCATTTGCCTTCTCCAGTCATCCCTGGTATCATACATATATCCAGCGGGTGCTCTTCTGCAGACTGATTCACGATATTACGGCTCTGTAACAGTCCTCGAATATGAAGTAAACCCGAATTGCAATTTGCAGAAATGGAATATTAGTTTAATTTCTATAATGAGATAGGTAAAAAATTCACTCCGTCCTCTTGATGTATTAACTATTTTCGAATATAATAAAATTAGCTAAAGGAGGTGCTGCTATGACGATTAAAACAGCTACTGCAACTGAAATGCAGAACAATTTCGGGAGGTATTTGAATCTTGTAATGTCAGGACAGGAAATCATTGTCACAAAAAATGGGCGTGAAGTCGGACGATTTATTCCAAAAAATGCGGCGGTATCCTATTTAACGGACTCCCTGACAGGAATATTAAAAGAAGACAAGGATTTTGATGAAATGAAATCAGAAAGGCTGACAGAAAAGTATGGTTCTATTGATTGATGCCAATATTATTTTGGATGTCCTTATGAACCGCCAGGAATTTGTGAAAGATTCCAGTATGATTTGGAAACTCTGTGAGACAGAAAAAGCAAAAGCTTATGTGTCTGCTCTGACCTTTGCCAACCTGGTGTACATCATGCGGAAACAGCTAAATCCGGAAGCCGTTGAAGACGTTTACCGCAAGCTAAGTTTAATTTTTACTTTTACTGATTTAAATGTATCCGATCTGACACGGGCAGCCGAATTGACTTGGAGTGATTTTGAAGATGCGCTCCAGAGCGTCACTGCGGAGCGTATTCATGCCGATTATATTATCACAAGAAATGTAAGTGATTTTTCAAAAAGTAAAGTGATGGCATTTACTCCAGCTGAATTGCTTGCAAGAATCTGAAACAGAAAATGAAATTCGCTATGTGCTTTTTAGGTGCGGAATTATCATTCAAAAAGAAATACTTGTTCCTTATAAAAAGCTTTTTAAAGTGGGTGATTTTATGTCCGATCTGGATATTATTGAAAAAATTTCTATTGTCATTGGCTGTCATTTTACACAGTTACAAGAGATCGATTATCGTAACAATAATGCACATTATGTCATTAATCCAGATACCGGCCATGTCTGTGGCCTGAGATTACCAATGAGAACAAGGGTTATTCCACCGGATGTATTTAAGCTTACCCATTTGACCGTTTTA
>DWYL01000204.1 GCA_019118685.1 Candidatus Blautia merdipullorum | reverse complement strand
TTACTTTTCCTGTTCCAGGGACAGGTAATATTGCAAGGCTGTATGCTGGTCCTGTTGATAAAAGAAAAAATTCAAAATGGCATTATACTGTTGGAGTATGTAAAGATGGAACAGATATGATGGTATCTCATTACTTAAAAAGTGGTACAAGAGAAGAGGTTTGTGAATACGTAAAAACAGAAGAAAATAAGAGCAAGACAATTGAATCTGTAAAAAAATTAAGTGATAATGTAGATGAGAGATGGTCTTAGGAAAAGGAGGGAAATCGCAATGAGAAAATGGAAAATTTTGATGTGTCTTCTGTTATGTTCCGGGGCAGTTTTTGTTCCAGAGTACGGAAGCACTAAGGTCTATGCGGAAGTGAAAGCTGCTGATTATCTGCTTCCGGATGCAGATATCCGCTATTACACAGAGGATGAGATCAGCGATATGCCGGTAAAAATTCTCTGTTATGCAAAAAATGAAATTTACGCGAAACATGGAAGAAAATTCCAGTCAGAAGAGCTGCAGGAATATTTTGATTCACAGCCATGGTATTATGGAAAGATTGAACCGGGGGATTTTTCAGAAAGTGTTTTTAATGAGTATGAAAAAGCAAATATTCAATTACTGGCTGACAAAGAATTTGAACTGCAGAAGGGCGGATATGTGTTGGATCAGCCGGGTTATAATTTTGAGGACGTGGAAGATTATATTTATGGCTCGGGCAGTGGATTTGATATCGCATCCGGGTTGTCTCTTCATTCCAGTGAGGGAATGGCGCAATTTGAGACAGACTACTTTACCATTTCCCTTCCGGGAGACCTGGAATGGGACTATGAGATTGACGGCAGGGATTCTATTTCTTTTATTTACACTCCTGCAAAAGAGGCGGGCGTAGGTGGCAGATTCCTTGAAATCATTGCTTACGACTGGGGAGACAATGAGTATGAGGCATGGCCGCACTGGCAGATTGCGGGATTGGATGCGGACAAGAAATATATTGCCATTCTGCCCACAGATGTTCAGTATGACTATACAGACTCGGTCCAGACAGAAGAATACCAACGATTATTTAAATGTGCGGAAAGATGCGATCAGGATAATGAAAACACTATTTTCTTTGTAAAAAATCCATAATATAGATTTAGATTGGGAACAGAAGTTTATTAGTTTTATTTCAGGGAGAAGGGAAGCAGATGAAACTGGATAAAAGAAAATACAGAGATAAGATCAGAGGTTCTATGATGGGCGGTGCAGTGGGGGATGCGCTGGGCTATCCGGTAGAGTTTTTGTCCTATAAAGAGATATTAAAGCAATATCCGCCCAAGGGAATCCAGGCATATGAGCTTAACTTTAACACCAGAACTGCGCTGATTTCGGATGATACCCAGATGGCTCTTTTTACGGCAGCAGGTATTTTACTTGGAGATACGGGAGAAGGCTTTACAGATCAGGTTCGGATGTCTGTGTGGAAGGCTTACCAGGAGTGGCTGACAACACAGAGTTATAGATGCTGTAAATCTCAAAAGCCATATACGTGGCTGGCGGATATTCCGGAACTGAATCAAAACAGGGCGCCAGGGAATACCTGTATGGGTGCTTTAAAAGGAGGAATCCCCGGAAGTATCCAACAGCCCATTAATCACAGCAAAGGGTGTGGGGGCATTATGAGAGTGGCTCCCTTGGGACTGTATTATGAAGTAGATGACTTAGAGGAAAGAAAAAAAGTGGACAGGGCAGGTGCTGAGATTGCAGCTTTGACTCATACCCACCCATTAGGGTATATTCCGGCGGCAATCCTGACACATATTATCAGTGCGGTGGTCTATGAAGGCTGTACCTATGGGAACTGCCTGGAAGATATTGTAATGGAAGCAATAGAGGTCGTGCCGGATTTGTTTGAGGACAAGGAATATAATAATGAACTGCAGATGTTATTAAAAAAAGCAGTGGATTTGTCTAAAAACACATTTACGGATGAGGAAAATATCCGGAACCTTGGAGAAGGATGGACTGCAGAAGAAACACTGGCTATTGCCCTATACTGCAGTCTCAGGTATCCGGAAAGCTTTTCAGAAGGAATGATTGCGTCAGTAAATCATAAGGGAGACAGCGATTCTACAGGCGCGGTTACCGGGAATATCCTGGGAGCAGTCTGCGGGTACGAAAGAATAGAAGATAAATGGAAAAATAATCTGGAACTGAAAGGCCTCATTCTTGAAACGGCAGACAGGCTGTGCGAAGAATAAAGGAAAACATAATATAGGATTCGGGGAGACATTACGATGTTTGATATCAGTATTACAGTGGAAAATATTAACTTTGAAAAGACAATTTCTGCGTTAATGCCAGGCATACTACAAAAGTGCAGAAAAATATCTAAACCTAATCTGGTACTTAGGATGCTGTTGGAGATGGAAGACGATGCATTGACTGTACTTCTGGGAATTATGCAGAGACTTTCGGAAGATGCCAAGGTGGAACTTCTATGCCAGCTGATGAATGGGTATGGAGAAGTACTGGCGGAAAAATTCAATGAATATCTGAAAAAGGATGCATTGGGGAGAAATTTCAGATTTCAAAGTATATACATGAGAAAAAGGAACAACGGAGTGGAGCTGGTAGGCTGCGGCGTACAGATTGATTATATGGCACTTCTTGACGAAGAGGAAGTGCGTGAAAAGATCAGTGATAAAGCAGCAGATTTTGTAGGATTTGGAAAATTTGGAAAAATACTTGCCAGGCAGGCTGGAAATGTACTGAAAACTGCAGTTGGGGCAGCGCCGGAGGAAGCGGAAAAGTTTGGGCTGAAACTGCTTCAGAGAGAGGATATAAAAGAAAGACTTTTAAAACTTGCTCAGGATGTTTTGGAGCAGAAAGGAATGGAAATGGAATTAAAGTCTCTTTTCCTGGAGCAGACAGAGGAGGAAGGAATAATATTGGAAAATAATTCCGGGACTATTGAAATTTCTCCCGAACTAGAGTTGGAGCTTATCAAAGCCCTGGCAGGATATGTCAGATCTGTTTTATAAAAGCGCATTGAGAGGGGGAAGAAAGGTGTCAGATTTGCAAAGATTTATTGACAGGCTGGAGCAGACATCAGGTAAAAGAAAGGAGGCAGGATTGGCTATGGATTTTCAAAGAGAACAACACAGAATTTTTGCGGTGAATGAGAATGGGACAGTGATTGCGGAGATTACTTTTCCGGAAAGAGAAAAAGGGG
>DWYL01000203.1 GCA_019118685.1 Candidatus Blautia merdipullorum | reverse complement strand
GAGCAAAATATTTTAAATGAAGGAGAGAACAATGAAAACTAAGAAAAAAATAGTTCTAATATTTTTTGCTTCTTTATTACTTATATTTCAGTCTACAATAGTTATGGCCGCTCCTATCACTAATACAGAATCTACTAAAGAATATCTGTCTGACGGCAGCTATTTTGAAACCATTATAGAATCCGATAGTAACTTAAGATCAACTATTAAAAATGCCAGTAAAACTACAATATATAGGAATGCAAACGGCGAGGCTTTATGGTATGCTAAAGTGACGGCTAATTTTTACTATGATGGCACTACTTCATCATGCACTTCAGCTTCTGCCTCTAGCGGAAGTTATGTAAGTACCTGGAAAATATTAAGTCAGTCTTCTAGCAGAACAGGAAACGTTGGTTCAGCAACTGTTACAGCAGGTGCTTATATGGGAGGTCTATATGTTGGAAGTATGAGTAAAACTGTTCTTATTTCCTGTGATAAAAACGGAAATGTCTCATAATTCCCGTTCAATTTCCGGCCAAAAGCTATAGAACCCCCGTGATATACTGATTTTTTTCAGTATATCACGGGATTACTTTTCTCTTCACAATAGTCTGGCATGGTACAACTCTGCACCATGCTAGACTTTAGAAGCTGTCAACGTTGAAAGGTATCTTCAGACAAATCTTTAATTTTCCCTGACTAAAAAAGTATCTAGAAATCAAAAAGAATATAGACATATAAAACAAACCATACCGACAGGGCAAACTGAAGGTGACACACACTAAAAACGGCTCGATAAATATAGTATAAAAGCTTATCGGTGCTCTGTAGACAATCAAGCCTACAGAACGCAGAAGTTCTGATAAGGACCTGTGCAAAACATTCCGTACCAAAAGGGAACCCAGCAAGGTTTCATTGCTCTTTTGTTTCATGTTCTCCCTCCTCTTTTAAAAGCCCGTTCAAAATATTCCGTTCTTTATTGTAATCTTCTTCCAGATTTTTCAGTTTCTGAAAGTATGTTTTTCGATTTCTTTTCAGCCTGCTTCCGATTTTTTCCATTAACCTTTTATCATATACCGGAATCTGGAAGGTCTTTAAGTTTGTATTGTTCAGAATTCTTATAGTGGTTCCTGACTGGATTTTTTCCAGTTCCAGCATCCCCTGGGAAGAGTTTAGGTACTCGAACAGCACATATGGATCATACTTTTCCCTGTTTGTCCGCAGTATGGTAATATTCCCGCTTGCAAAAGCCTCGGGAGGCGGTGTTTCCACAATGGCCGATTTTATTACTGCCCCTTTGGATGTAAGGAGGATATCATCTTCCCTGATCCGGAACTTTTCTTTACAGGCCGGGTGTAAACGGCTGATTTTGTCTGCGGTCTGATAGTGAACCCGCTCATCCTGGATATCCCGGATATTGATAATACAGGCATCTCCTTCTTCAGAGGAAGTTTCTTTTGGCAGCGTCTGGCTTCCCCGGATGATCTCACTGATATCCCCCAGAGCGAAGGTCTCTCCGCCCTGCCTCTGGGGTCCATACTGGATGTACTGCATAGGTTTAAAGGAATAGGTCTCAAGGTTAATATTCCTTTTTGTCAGGACTGTGCATATATCTGGTATCTCCCTGTATTCCCTCAGACATTTGACGGCCGCTTCAATCCCTTCATGAGTAATTTCTGAGATATTGTTATGTCTCTTGATAGAATACCGGCTGATGTCTGCCAGAAGTATTTTGTTCTGCCGGGCAGGCTGTTTTTTCTTACAGAAGATCATAAGTTCTGTCCCGGTAGAGGTTCCCGGATACAAGCCGGCAGGGAGAGTAATCACGCATTCCAGCCAGTCATTAAGGAAGATCTGTTCCCGGAGCCTTTTTTCATTCGCCCGGATCAAAGCACCCGGCGTCACCAGAACAGCCGCCCGCCCATTCTCGTTGAGCTGATACAGCGCTTCTTTAATAAATATCCAGTCCGAATATACTGTTTTTCTGTTAAACCGCTCCAGCCGTACATCATCTCTCTCCCAGAATTCTCCTCTGTTTCTCCCCCTTGGCACATCCATAAAAACAAAATCAAAGTCTTCCCCGGGGCCTTCCGGCGGGTCCAAAAGGTTTCTGCATTCGATTTTTCCTTTCGGGATACCCGTCTCCCACAATAGGATCTTGGCAATACTGCAAAAAATATCGTCTCTGTCCGCGCCGTAATACTCTATTTCCTCCCACTTTCCTGAGATTGCATCCAGAATATTCAATCCTGGCAGCCCTGTACCGCAGCACAGATCCGCCGCCTTCAGGATCGGTTGTTCCTTGAAAAGCTCCGCAATAAGTTTCTGTGCGCTTGCTGGAGTTGCCGGATATACGCCTTCCTCGGAAGCCAAGGTGACCGCTTCATTTAAAAGCAGGAGCACCCTCTGGAGAGCAGGTCCGAATTCCTGGTACAGCTCTTTGTTATCTGAATATTCTGGCGTCAACTTCACCGGATTATGAAAAAGGGATTCTATCCATTCCCCTAATCTGTTTATAGAACTCTTGATATCCAGATTGTTTTGTCCCGAATTCCAGTCTATCTTTTCTGCCAAACGCCGGACTGCTTCTTCAGGCACTTGTTTTGGATATTCAGCGAAGGCCTTCTCAAAAGCTTCCCGGTTAAACCCTTTAATGTCGCTTTTTTTCCTTTCCGCTTGATACTTCCAGAAAATAAATGCCAAAACAAGATAAAAGGTCTGTTCTGCCGATAATGTTTTTCTCAGTTCCCGCCATGTATACTTTAGTATTTTTTGCATCCCATATCCTCCTCATCGTCTTTTTATAAAAAAACTATAGCATAGAGTACTTCTTAAGTCAATTATGAATTTCAATACATAAAGTATTTGTAGGAAAATAAAAAGCCAAATACCTGACGGGACCGAATTTCACCCATTCGCCCCTCTGGCATCAGCTTTTTTAAACTTAAGCGTTATTCAGACAGATCTCTATTTCCGCCTGTTCGGAAGAAATAACCCTTTCCTGGGTAATGCAGCTTCTCAGCACTGTCAAGGCTGCTTCATGCTCTTTGATCCCTGATGTAGACCCGCAGAGATCTTCGATAATCGTACAGTCCACCACGTCATTATAGCAGTCCAGCACACTGTTCAGCACACAGCATCCTGTATTGACCCCGGCAAAATAGATTTTTTCTACTCCATTGTCACGGATAAACTGTTTCATCTCCTCATTCCAGCAGCTGTACTTGTCCTTATCAAATACCTGGGACATACATCCCCGAAGTTCCGGAACGATCTCCGCCTCTTCGGTTCCCTCCATACAGCTCTTCCAATTTTCAAAAACGTAACAAGCCGTCCCTTTATGATTCACATAACGGGTTCCCGCTGTGATCACAGAATCCCTGATCTTATTCTGAAACTCCAGTATTTTCTCCGGAAGATCCTTTGTGTAACCATTGATAAATCCATTCTGCATGTCTATGATCAAAAAAAGTATATTTCCCATATCTCTGCCTCCAACTCCCATGTACTAAGATATAGTATTTCCTCCTGCCGCCCTGGTTAATCACTTATTCTCTTTTTCCTGTCTTCCAGTATTTTCCGGAAGTTTTCTCCATTCCCGTCTCTCTGGCCTTACTCCGCCAGTATCCTGCAGTACGCCCGGTCATCAAAGCTTACGTTTCCAGGCTTTACGCCCTTCGTGGAGGGATATAGCCGGAAACACATAGGATCCTGTTCCAGAAGATCCTGCAATGCCTTCTCACTTTCCTGCCAGCTTCCTTTCAGCGCCGGATAACCGTCGCTTGCCAGGACGATCTCCTCTCCCGGATTTACCCGATAGCGCTTTATCATAGACGGCCGGATCCCCTGACCGTTCAGGACTGGATAGCTGAACTTTCCCGGCTTGTTCTCAAAGGCCAGCTGCATGATCAGATTTTTTTCAATAGCTTTTCTTCCCGGATCCTCTTCTTCCAATTCCTCCATACTCCAGCCCTGGGAAAGAAAATATTCCAAATAGAAAGCTCTCAGTTCTCCGTTCATTTTGTCGATCTTCTTAGCATGGTCATATACTTTGTCATGGATACGACACTGGCAGTCCCCGTATGACCATATTTCTCTCCATCGTTCATTATACACGATCACCGATACCCTTGGAAAGTCTTCCGGCCCTATTTCATCAGTCCTCTCTTCAATGGCCTGTCCCAGCTGGAGGTCAAGGCCGGAGAAAAACTCCTCCGGCGTTTCTGTATCCCGGCACGTCTCCAGGTACTTCAAAAGCAGGTTCTTTCCAAAACAGCCGCTTTTTTTGCCCTTCCACAGGCAGGTGCCCTTTGCCGTCACTCCGTCAAGGACCGCCGCTATGTTTTCACCGATAAAGATTCCATCCTCACAGGTATCCGGATCATTCTCTTTTCCCCGGATAAATGTTTCTATAACCTTCAAAGCTATGTCCTTTCTATTCCTCAAAGCCTTGCTTCATTGCTTCCGTCACAATATCTTCCAGAAAATCAACCAGCTCCCCGGCGTCAAACACCTGCAGCTGCTTAACCGCATCTGCAGGAACTTTTCTATACTCTTCCAGCTTTCCCAGGATCCTTCCCACAGCAGAATAATCCGCCTCCTGTATCCCGGGATCCTCCCCCGGCTCCAGATCCTCCGGCAGATGGAATCTCTCCCAAAGCCAGTTGTTCATCCTGGTATAGTCCCCATAATAATACTCCTCTGACAGATATTGATCCACTGTTACACTCTCACGCTGTTTCTTCAGAAATACTCTTTCCGTCTCCTCTCTTTTATCCGTTATCCGGCCATCGCTGTCATAAAAAGCGGCTACCTTCGGGATATAATCCCGGAAAAACCGTTTATCTACATACAAATGAAGCCAGAACCCCTGGTACACAGCCTCATCCATGTGCTCCCGGTACTTTCTGACAAATTTTTTAGGATGGGGCCATTCCATCATCCGATCCCAAAACATAGGATCCCTGAAATGAGAACGGCTCTTATCCTTCACCGTATCCGGCAGAAGATTGCCGATATAAAAATCATTCATTAAAATCTTATCCTTACAAAAAGGATGCTCACCAGGCAGCCGGTTCAAAAACATCCTGGCTGCGGTGAGATGCAGTACATATCCTGGCATAGAGTATTCTTCACCTCGGTATGGCAGATGTATAGAGTAGAGAAGTATCTTCTCGGTTTTAGTGAGATAAATGAATTTTGGGGTTCTATATTGCTGATTGAGTGGGTTATTTCAAGGGGTGTAGGGGTGTGTTAGTGGGGTAAGTGGACTTTTTCATTTCTACACTGGATGGTTATATGGTGTAATTTCCCCCATTTTGTGTCAACGCCCTAAACGGGCTTTCTTCATTTCTACTTTAACAAACGACGGTCTTTATAGACTATCAGAAATCACTTTGTGTCAACGCCCTGAACGGGCTTTCTTCATTTCTACATCAAAGAAAAGAGGGAGCTAGAAGAGGCAATGTGTGTCAACGCCCTGAACGGGCTTTCTTCATTTCTACGTATAGCATGAACATTCGAAAAATTTTAGAGGTAGTGTGTCAACGCCCTGAACGGGCTTTCTTCATTTCTACGAGGTAAGACTATGG
>DWYL01000202.1 GCA_019118685.1 Candidatus Blautia merdipullorum | reverse complement strand
ATAAGAGGGGCGCTGATCTGATCCTTATCATTAGCTGTGGCAATAGGATAAACTCCTGATGTGGGGATCATACACTCCATATAGTTGTCTGTAAATCCCAGATTATCCAAAAGGGTCAGGAGCACATCCGCCGGATTGCCGTTTCCTTTTCCGGAAGCCGCCTTATCCAGCTCATTGATAATAAAGACCAGATTAGATTCTCCGGCCATGGAAAAAGCCTCCATGATGATCCCCGGCTTTGCATTGGCGTAGATCCTGGAACTTCCGGTAAGCTGTTCCGGGTCATTGATGGAACTCATATCCAGGGTAGTCCAGGGCAGCTTCAGGATACGGGCCACTGCATAAGCGATCTGAGATTTTCCCGTTCCTGCGGGACCGATAAGCAGGAGGCCATAGGCAGGCAGGGTGTGGGTACGGTTAATCTGGATAATCGTCTCAATGATCCTCTGTTTTACAGATTCCATGCCGTAAAGCTCTTCATCCAGGATCCGCCGGGCCTCTGCCGGGTCAATAGCCTCAAAGTAATTTCCCTTCCACTGAATATTCATCATAATAGAAAGAGCTCTCTGGGCATGACGCCGCTCCTCTGGCGACACCTCATTGGACTTGGCAACAGCCAGATTTCTTCTGGCCCAAAGACGGATATTGTCCGGCAGAGTCCTTCCTGCACAGTTCATAAAATCCGTAATACTCTGAATACTGGTCAGTTTCATGCTGTCCCCTGTTTCTTCTTCGTCTTCATCCGGGATTTCCTGAGATGGAGGGTCACTGGAAAGCAGCCGCTCGATCATAAACTGAAGGAATCCATCCTCTGCGGAGAGCTTTGCCCCTCCCCCGAAGGCTGTTTCCCGTATCTTGTATACTGCATACTTGCCTTCTTTTACGGCCCCCGAAAGCCGTACATGAATATGGTTTTCTCCCAGCCATTTCAGAAGGCTGACAAACCGGGCATCGATCTCCAGGATATCCTCGCTGACAGTCCCTTCCTCTCCTTTAAACTCAAAGGCTGTCCGCCGGATGGGATTGGTAAAGATGCCGTTGGAATGATGGACAAGTTTCCCCGCCTTGTTGTCCAGGACCAGGATAGGATGCTCCGGAGAACTTTCCGGGCTGCTGGTATAAGAGACTTTATAGGTACATTCAGGAACCTTTTGGTCCTCCGGTGAGTTATTAAAATCAAAAACTGGCATAGTGTACTCCTTTTACAATGAAATATCCATATTTCGTTCAGTGTACCATAAAATCTATCATGAAACAATCCGGCAGCGTCCGTTTGCATACCCCTTTTTAAATCATACCGTCCCTCAGAACATCATAATCCCGCAGGACCTTTTCGATTACTGTCCCTTTAATAAAATGCAGCACCGGCTTCTTCAATCCGTTAAGAGGTCCGGGAAGCCGGATCTCCAGAGGGGATTTTCCGTCCATCAGGCATATGCTGCTTTTTAGAAGTTCCCGTATATCATAGACACTTCCCCAAACCTCCGGTACGCCTCTGTCAATACCCAGAAGCCCGTAGACAGCCTCCATAGCTGTACGGACAGAATATTCTGTGGTAAATACCGTATCTCTCGGCGTATCTGCAAACTGGCCGAGAAAAGCAAAGTTTGTACAGCCTTCCGGAATCACCTCTGGCCGGTCTCCCTTAGTCCTGGGCATAAAAAAGGCTGTGATATAAGGCATCATCGTAGGAACACATACCGCACTATTTTCTGCCAGATCCGGGATCTGTTCAGCAGGAACTCCTAAATGATAAAGCCATTCCTGGGTGATTTCTTTTCCTGTGCAGGCTTTCATCGGTTTTTTCACATAGTTCCCCGGAACATCGGTAAAAAGTCCATAGACCCAGACGCAGACTTTCCCCGGGTCCTGTTCCTTAAACTGCCCCTGCCGGTTAATCGTCCAGCTCAGCAGCCAGTTGGAATCCACACAGCTTACGATTCCTCCGGTCACCACTTTTCCTGTCTGGGGATCTCTCTTGCAGATATTCGTGATATAAGGAAGGATCCGGTCATCCAGGGTGGTAATCGTCGCAGATTCCCAGTTGGTCTTCCCAATATCTGAGCAGAACTTTTCAGGCCGTCCAAATGCCGGATCCTGTCTGGCAATATTTTTCCACAAATTCCAGCAGCCGCTGGTACGTACTTGCGCATCTCCGTTAGGCGCATGATCCTGGTCCCCATAAATCGTACCTTCCGTACAGCTTCCATTGGTTACAAAAACAAGATCCTTTTCTGTAAGAAGAATTCCCTTTTCCACTCCTTTGACCCTGCATTCAATAGCTGTGGCCCTTTTCTTCCCCTCTTTGATCTCGAAAACCACATTGGTCACTTCTGTATGGAACTGGAAATCCACACCAGCCTGCTCCAGATATCTCTGCATAGGCAGGATCAGAGATTCATACTGATTGTAACGTGTAAATTTCAGAGCACTGAAATCCGGGAGCCCTGCAATATGGTGGATAAATCTCTGGAAATACAGCTTCATTTCCAGGGCGCTGTGCCAGTTCTCAAAGGCAAACATAGTCCTCCAGTACAGCCAGAAAGTCGAGTCAAATACTTCCTCGTCAAATACGTCCTCAATAGTCTTATCATACAGGTCCTCATCTTTTGTCAGAAACAGCTTCATGATCTCCATACAGCCCTTCTGGCTTAAGTTAAATCTTCCATCTGTATGTGCATCTTTTCCCCGGTCTTTAGTTGCACGGCACAGAGAATAATTGGGATCGTGTTTATTCAGCCGGTAGAATTCATCCAGCACAGAAAGTTCCGGATCTTCCAGAGAAGGGATGCTGCGGAAAAGATCCCAGAGGCATTCAAAATGATCCTCCATTTCTCGTCCGCCCCGCATGATATAGCCCCTGGAAGGGTCGAAAATTCCGTCGCAGGCTCCTCCTGCAATGTCCATGGCTTCCAGAATATGGATCTGTTCTCCCGGCATCTGTCCGTCCCGGACCAGGAAGCAGGCCGCTGCCAGAGCCGCCAGTCCGCTTCCTACAATATAGGCATTCTTTTCCTCCACGCCTTCCGGCTTCTCCGGCCTGGCAAAAGCTTCATAATTTCCGCTGCTGTAATAGATTCCTTTCCGGTTTTTCTCATGTTTTCCAAGTTCTGTATTCCTGTATCCTGCTCCTGGTTCAGTGCCGGGTCTGCCCTTTTCTTTTTTCTCCTTCTTTTTCCCTGCTTCCGGTCCTTCAGATCCTTTTACCTTTCGTACCAGATAAGCTGCTCCTGCGCCTGCCGCTGCTGCGGAGACAATCCCGATTGCTGCAGATTTTTTTGCCATAGATTATACCGCCTTTCTAAATTCAGATATCCGCTGATGCAGATTTTGCTGTGTTTTCATATGTTTTTCTATGGACTTATCCTACGTCAATCCAACATACATTTCCATTTACAGAATAAAGGAAATGCTCAGTTTTTTATCATTTCCGGTATTTTGTAAAATTATCAATGGAATGGGCGATAGTTCCATGAAGGATAATACAGACCGCATCCACAGTCTCCCTGTAATCTTCTTTCATTCCCTTCTGTATCCAATCCAGCATGATCCCCACAAAACTATATTTATAAAAATTTGCAATAAACCGCTTTTCTTCTTCCGTCACAGACTTTTCTTGCGCCTGTTCTTCCACAACGCCTAAAATCAGATCCGAAGTCAGCCCGAAAAGGAATTTCTCGATCTTTTCTCTATCCAGGGCACGGAAGGCATTCAATACAAAAGGCCGGTTCTCATATACAGCTTCAAAGATCTGCAGCAGTCCCTGCTGCCAGGTCGTATAGGTTTTCTTACCCTCCAATGCTTTGGCGGCATCCTCCACACAGGCCCACTCCACCAAATCATAAATGTCTTTAAAATGGTAATAGAATGCCATGCGGCTGATCCCGCAGTCCTCTGTAAGATCCCGGATCGTAATCTTATCCAGAGGTTTTGTGAGCATCATTTTTTTCAATGAGGATTCTAAGGCATATTTTGTAATATTTGACATTTTCAAACTCCTGCTTTCTTCGTCTTCAGTCCTTTTGGAAGCTATATCTATATCTTACCATATTCCAAGAGTTATACCAGAATTATCGTAGATTTATCCTTTAAAGAAATTGCAAACTTCCGTCAATTATGATAGAGTGATGGCATTAGCCCTCTTGGCATTTTGCCCGGGGGAGTTACGAAAAACAGGAGCTTATGACAATGAAAAAGATAAAACTTTTCAGTGACAAAGAATTTTATTCCAAGCTGTGGAATCTTGCTCTGCCCATTGCTCTTCAGAATCTGATGCTGGCCCTGGTGGCGGCGGCAGACGCCCTTATGCTTGGACGGGTAGACCAGAACACCATGTCTGCCGTTTCCCTGGCCACCCAGATCCAGTTCATTCAGAACATGGTCCTTGGTTCCATCGTTTCCGGCATCGTAGTGTTAGGAGCTCAATACTGGGGAAAAGGCGACAAAAAGACTATTAACGACTTATTCTGTATGGGCCTGAGACTGGCCGGGATTGTCAGCCTGCTATTTTTCATTGGCTGCGTCTTCTTCCCCAGATATCTGATGCTGATCTTCACCGACGAAGAAGTGCTGATCCAGATCGGTATCCGTTATCTGCAGATCGCCGGCTGGTCCTATCTCCTCACAGGGATCTCCCAGTGTTATCTGGCCATCATGAAGGTTACGGAACATGCCGCCCAGGCTGCCAGAGTAAGTACCGGCGCTGTACTGAGCAATATTATCCTCAATGCTATCTTTATCTACGGGCTATTTGGCTTTCCGGCAATGAACGAAGAAGGGGCCGCCCTGGCTACACTGATCTCCAGGATCCTGGAGCTGGGCTGGGTAGTGATCTGCTCTTACCGGAAAGATTACATACATCCCCGGTGGAAACGGCTGTTTCACAGGGAAGGCTGGCTGGAAAAGGATTTCTTCCGATACTCCCTTCCCATTCTGGGTGCTTCCCTGGCCTGGGGCATTGGCTTTACTTCCTATTCTGCATTTATGGGACATCTGGGAACAGACGCCACAGCAGCAAACTCTGTAGCCGCAGTGGTACGGGATCTGGTATGCTGCCTGTGCAACGGACTTGCCAGCGGAGGCGGCATCCTGGTTGGAAATGAGCTGGGAGCCGGAGAACTGAAAAAAGGAAAACTCTACGGTGACCGGCTTGTAAAACTGGCCTTTCTCACAGGAGGCCTCTCCACAGTGGTCATGCTTGTGCTGACTCCGGTGATCATGAGTTTTGTAAAACTGACTCCCGGCGCCCAGAAATATCTTCTGGGAATGATGCTGATCATGGCCTTCTATATGATCGGACGGGCGGTAAATACCATTATCATCAACGGAATCTTTGCCGCAGGAGGAGATACTATGTTTGATATGTATAGCCTGGCCATAACTATGTGGTGTATTGCCGTTCCCCTGGCCGCCGCAGGCACCTTTCTGTTTCACTGGCCGGTGCTGGTGGTATACGCCTGCACCTGTCTGGATGAAGTAGGCAAAATCCCCTGGGTACTGCACCATTACCGGAAAAACAAATGGGTGCGGGATCTGACCCGGAAGACCATAGACAGAGAGCCTGGCTGAACGAATTTCAGGAGCCGCGCCTTTACCGGGGCGCGGCTCCTGTTCATTCGTTCATTGTATATCCTTATTTATCTTCTGTAAACAGGATCCCTCTGTTTACAAGTTATACAACATTATTATATACTCTTATGATATTTTTCCTATGCCGCCTGGCTCATTCTTATGTATATAACTCCTATTTTTCTTTTCCTTTTATTCCAAATTGCTCCAAAAGTTCTTCCCTGAATGTCCTGTCCTCAAGACAGCGTTT
>DWYL01000201.1 GCA_019118685.1 Candidatus Blautia merdipullorum | reverse complement strand
CCGTATAATGTGAATTAGTGATTAATATAGCCGCTAAAACTTTAAGTACATTGATAAATTCATACCTATTTTTGTTTGCTATTTGTGTCTTTGTAATCATCGACAATTTTCTGAATCTCCTTTGGAAGTCTTGAAGATCTGGTCAGAACTTTGTATCCCGTCCACATTATACATCTAAAATCATCCCTCAGGTTATGATGATATCTATAATACAGTTGTAGTTTGAGCTTTAATGGACGTACAACATTCAGATAATATTGATCCGGATCAGTAGCTTTAGTAAATCCAATAAACTGATCAAAATTTGTAATAGATGCCCAGTCTGTTATTCCCGGTTTTAGATCCAGGATAGGCTTTTCCCTCTCTGTATACATATCGACATAGTATTTTAATTCTGGTCTATATCCTACCAGACTCATATCTCCCTTAAACACATTAATTAACTGAGGGATTTCATCTAACTTGCTTTTTCTGAGAAAATGTCCCATTCTAGTAATTCTTGTATCGTTATCTCCCACATTCCATTTTCCATGTCCTTCTGCATCTTTAACCATAGAACGGAATTTATATATATAAAATATCTTCCCGTTTTTTCCAACTCTAGGGCCTCTGAAAAACACACCTCCCGGAGAGTCTGCAACAATACAAATTGCCAAAATTAAACATATCGGTGATAATATCACTAATCCAATTCCTGAAACTATTATGTCTATTGCTCTCTTCATTCCTGATACCTATTCTAATTACTTTCTACATATTTGCCCCATCAACCGGTATATTTGTTGCCTGCATAAAACTTGATTTATTACTCGCCATAAAGACAACTGCATTTGCAATTTCTTCCGGGGTACCAAATCTATTTGCCGCTTGATGGTGTCTGAGAAAGTCATTCACTCTGGGATGTCCTTCTTGAACAAACTTATCCCAGTAACTTCCCGGAAATGCAACTGCTCCTGGCATAACTGAACACATTAAAACACCAGTTGGTGCAAGTTGGCGGCCTACTGTTGTTACATATGCATTTAAAAAAGCTTTAGCTGAAGCATATAATGGGTTTCCTCTAAGCATAACCGCTGATATAGAAGAAATGTGAATCACACGTCCATATCCTCTTTCAATCATAGGCGGAATCAACACACTGTTCATATCGATAGAAGCCAGGGCATTAAACCTTAATGCATACTCCCATTCTTCAGATCCTGCAAGGTGATCACGACTTATTAACGAGCCCCCTACATTATGAACTACAATATCGAAGACCCCATATTTTTCAATAATTTCTCTTGCTAGTTCCTTCGTATCGCAGTTCATAATATCTTTTGCCATATACGAACAACTAATGGCGCCTTTTTCTAACGCTTCTTTGCTAACTTCCTTCAGTAAACTTTCTGTTCTAGCTAGAATTACTAAATTAGTTTGTTCCTCTGCAAACCCGTTTACAATTCCTCGGCCAATTCCTTTGCTCGCCCCTATTATTAAAACCTTTTTTTTTCTTAAACCTAAGTCCACCTTCAAATCCCCTTCCATTCTATAATATAACTATTTTCTCTATTCTTCCGCTCCGTCCTTCCTTTTATATTCCGGAACGATTTCCTTGATACACTGCCGTATATCTGTGTCTGCCTCGTATGCATGTCTGATTATATGATCGATTTTTTCTTTTGTTTCTTCTACCTCCAGGGGACCCATCTGTACTACGAAGATCCTCTTGTTTTCTGTCTCTACCAGATTTTTTTCATCAATGAGCAGTTCTTCGTAGAGTTTTTCTCCCGGGCGCAGTCCTGTAAATTCAATTTTAATATCCTCTCCCGGCACATGTCCGGAAAGGCGGATCATCTTTTTGGCCAGGTCCAGGATCTTCACCGGTTCTCCCATATCCAGGATGAAGATTTCTCCTCCTTTGGCGTAGGCTCCGCACAGAAGCACCAGGTTCACCGCCTCAGGAATGGTCATAAAGTAACGGATGATCTCAGGATCCGTTACAGTCACAGGACCGCCCTTTTCAATCTGTTTCCGAAACAGAGGGATCACGCTGCCGTTGCTTCCCAGCACGTTTCCGAACCGGACTGCAGCGTATTCTGTCTTGGAGAACTGGGCGAAGACCTGTATGATGATCTCGCAGATCCTTTTGGATGCTCCCATAACATTTGTGGGGCGCACTGCCTTGTCTGTGGAGATCAGCACCATTTTCTTCACATGATATTTGTCTGCGGCTTCCGCCACGTTATAGGTTCCCAGGACGTTGTTCTTAATAGCCTCGTTAGGGCTGTCCTCCATGAGAGGCACATGTTTGTGGGCCGCTGCATGGTATACAATATCTGGCCGGTATTGTTCAAATATCTCCTGGATTCTTTTTTTCTCTCTTACTGAGGCGATCAGCGTCACCAGATCCAGATCCGGATAGTTCCGCTTCAGCTCCATCTGTATATCGTAGGCGTTGTTTTCATAAATATCTACGATGATCAGCTGTTTCGGATTGTGAAGGGCAACTTGCCGGCAGATCTCGCTGCCTATGGAGCCGCCCCCTCCTGTTACCAGGATTACTTTGTTTTCTATGTATTCCGCAACCTCATTCATTTTCAGCTGCACCGGCTCTCTTCCCAGAAGATCCTCGATCTTCACCTCCTGGAGCATGCCCAGGTTGATCTCTTCGTTTACCATCTGGTAGATTCCCGGAAGGATCTTGATCTTGCAGGCTGTCTCCTGGCAGATATCCAGGAGCTTTTTCCTCTCCTCCTCAGACAATGTAGGAATGGCGATAATGATTTCCTCAATGCCGTACCGCTTCACGGTCTCAGGAATGTCTTCCTTCTTTCCTACAATGGGGATTCCCTGGAGGTATGTGCCCTGCTTCTGGTCGTCGTCATCAATGATACAGGGCACAATGCTGTTCAGGTGCTTGCTGTTTTTAATCTCCCGGATAATGTTATAACCTGCGGCTCCTGCCCCCACTACCATGGTTACCTTAGGACTGATCTTGGAAGCAGATCTGTGGTTGCTCCACATGATCCGGATAAACCGGTAGGCAAATCTTGGGATGATCACACAGCCTGCCTGCAGCATAATATAGATGAAAATATAACTTCTGGGCACCGGCAGGTCCAGGATCTTCATCCCGATCCGCTGGATCAAAGAGGATATAAACACAGCACATACTGCGTTTTTCAGTTCTACGATGCTGGCAAATCTCCAGAGACTGGTATACAGCCTGAAGATCAGGTTGATGATCACGGTACATATAATGTTGATCGGCAGGTATTCCACAATGGACTGCCAGAAAAACGGATCAATATTACTCAGCTGAAAGTCATATCTCAGCCATAGGGCGCCTACCATACAGCAGGCAATGAGGAAGATGTCTAGCAAAAAAAGAGCAGCCCCCCTCATGACCGCGTCTTTATTTTTACGTAATCTATTAAAATTCATTCCCATAAACAGACCTCTGATTCTTTGATTTATCTACAATTTTGTTAGAACTATGCCCTGTCTGTTTTTTCAGGACACAGACTGGCGGAGGTTTTCGCATACTGCCGGAGCAGACGGGCTGTCTGTCCAAGGGCAGAAACCCTGCCGTGTTTGATATTATAACATATTTATACCTTTTCTTACACTACGTTTCAAATATTACCTGTTTTGGATAATGTTTCTATCCCATCCGGTCTGCCCCTGAAAACCGGAAAAGGAAGAAAAATCTCAGCTCGTTTGCCAACAGTTTTCTTCCTTCGTTTCCTTATATAATGTGCAATATATTCAAGATAGTTAAGATGAGGACAATCGGAGCGGATACACTGCTGAAAATAAATAAACCAAATTTTACTTTCTCCAGAGTCTGGAATCGGATATACTGGCTTTTCACTTTTTCGCTGTAATCATACAATACCTGTGTAGCCTCGCCGACCTTGGTCAGTTCCTGATCGCAGGATTCTTTGATGCTTCCCTGAATGGCCTGGTCAAGCTGATTGGTCAGCCGCTGGATCTCTCTGTCAATGCTGCTGCTGAGAGATTCGCTGTTTTTCTGGATATTCTGGGAAAGCTCTGTAAGGGTCTGCATGTGCATTTCCAGTTTTGTGTTATGCTCCTTGATCAGCTTTTGGATGATCTCCTCGTATTCTGTATAGTGGCCTCTGTAGTTGTCCATCTGGCGGACTAGTTCCGCAGACTCTGCCTTTGCCAGAGCCAGCTCGCTGTCTGCCTTTCTCAGCTCGGAAATGTAGCGCAGGTATTTGCTTTCATTGATCAGACTTATAGTTTTGTCCTTGGACTGCTCCTTTCCCGGAGTTTCCTCTTTCCCTTGTTCTTGGGTTTTTTCCTCAGTTTTTACTTCTCTTTTTATATCTACAGTCTTAAGATCCACAGTATGGAGCTCCGGCTTTTCAGTGTTGTCAGTCTTATTTTTATTTTCTTCTTCCTGCATATCTAAGGGATCATCTGACATCTGATCATTGAGCTGCTTTTCCAGCTGGGCGCTTAAATCAATGGTATTGTTTCCTACTGTATAAGGGATTGTATCTCCAAATTCTGACATGTAATCTCTCCTTCACTGCATTATCTTTCTGGTAAAATTATGTATAGAATGATGCATATTTTATCTCTGTAGTTTATAAACCTATTTTGTATACTACTTTTATACATTATATACTATTTTCTCCAACTTTCAACAAATAATTGAATGATTCCACTTGATTCAATTATTCAACTTTTTCTATTTTATGGGGTTTTATCTGATTTCTGCTCTTCTCTGAGGCTTCTCCGCAGACGGCTCAATGTCACAGGCGTCATGCCTAAAAAAGAAGCAATATACTTATTGCTCACTTTATCGATCAGCCCCGGATATTCTTTTAAAAACCATTGATATCTCTGTACTGCTGTATAGGAATTCAGGATACGTTTCAGTTCCCAATGCTCTTTCAGCGCTGTGATCAGCAGTTGGTTATAAAGGATCATAGCCTCTTTATAACGTTGCTGCAGCCGGATTACAGCCGCGACAGGAATGCAGAAAAAAGAACCTTCTTCCAGCATTTCTATTGTCATTGAAGACGGAGCATTCAGTTCTAGCTGTCCAAAGGATACTACCGCGGTTCCCTGCCGAAAGCCAAAGCAGTCTGTGACGTCTTTCCCGTTTATGTCCAGGAAATATCCTCTTGCGACTCCTGTTTCCAGAAAATATACATCCTTCTGTACCTCTCCGATATGGACGATGTGTTCTCCTTTTTTCAGTCGTCTGATCTCAGTTTCGTTAATAAGCTCTTGTATAAGTTCTTTGTCTTTCAGACGGAAAACATTGCGGTAAAACTCATATGCTGTAATAGATAATTCCCCCTTTTTTGACATATATTTATAATTATATCGAAGTCAAACATCTTTGTCATTTACAAATGTTAACAGAACTTCTTAAATTTTAATAAAAGTCAAGAAAAGGGCCTGTTCTTTTTTTCGGAACAGACCCCTTCGTCATATAGTTTTACTGGTTTGCTTTTTTCCGATCTTCGTAGATTTTCGGCAGCATGAAGCAGATGACTATGCCGATGATCACAGAGATTACCTGAACCAGGGCAGTGGTGTGAAGAGAGCTTACACATGCCTGGATTGTAGCGGCCGCTTCCTCTGCGCCTCCTGCCATTAATTCTGCGGTGCCTGAGGCGATTCCGGAAGAGAACAGAGGTACGAACACTGCTACGCCGAAAGGCGCGGACATATCGCGAAATACATTATAGGTGCCGGAACCGGAGCCCGCCGCTGCCCGGTCCAGTCCTGACAGGACCACCTTCATAAAGATGGTTCCGTTTCCTCCAAGGCCCAGCCCGATCAGGAACAGGGAGAAGCACATAAGCACCAGGGGCGTATTTGCGGAGAAGAGCATCTGGAGCGCGGCTCCTGCCGCCACAAATACCAGGGCGATCCCCGCCACTCCTCTTGGCTCTTTCTTATCTGCCATAGGTCCGATCACAATAGTTCCCAGGGCCATTCCTATGTACATAACCGAAGTGGCGATTCCGGAAAGGGTCCGGTCTCCTGTGGTGTAAATGGAGAACATGATAATGTTGGTCATACAGGACTGGAGAAGGCCCTGAGACAAAAACAGTACCACAACCGGCAGGATAAAACGTTTTCTTGCCATAAATTTTCCGTTAAGGATGGGATTCTCCGCTTTCTTCTCGATGGCCAGCAGGATAAGCAGGGAAACAACGCCCAATGCCACACAGATCAAAGTAGGCACAGCGGTCCAGCCGGAGTTCTGTCCGAATGTAGGGATGGACAGCACCATAGAGAAAAATACCAGTACAAACACTGCGCCTGCAAAGTCGAATCCCGCCAGCGTCTTTTTCGGCCCTTCATCTTTGCCGATCATTGCAAAGCACAAAAGCAAAGCGATCACACAGCAGGCCACGCAGATCCACATAACAGGACGCCAGCCTGTGAAGGTCATGATAATGCCTCCTACCGTAGGTCCGAACACAACCATACCGCAGGATGTGAACATATAGATGGCAAATCCTTTTCCCAGTTTCTCCTGGGGAAATTCTGTCATAATGTAGGCCATGACTACAGGGGCGATGCCTGCCGCTCCCAGTCCTACCAGGAAACGGAACACCAGGATGGGAATGAATCCTCCCTCAGGACACAGGGCGATAAGCAGCTGGCCTCCGCCGTAAATGATCATACTTAAAAGGATGGTGGTCCTCCTTCCCAGAACATCCCCTAGTTTTCCCATGATAGGGGCCATGGCTGCGGCGCCCAGAGAGTAGGCCAGGGTGATCCAGGTGGTGGCTCCGGAATCCAGCCCCCAGTCCGTTACCACATTCGCCGGCACCGCCGCAGTAAATCCGCCGCAAAGACTCAGCACTGCAGCAGCAATAATAAAAGGAATAAATCCTTTCATATAGCCGCTGTTTTCTTTTCTTTCCATTTCATTTTACCTCCTGAAATCTGATAATATGTATTAATATTTTCGTTTTTTTGATTTTTTAATACATATTTATCAACAACTTATCACACTGCATTTTTGACTTCAATAGCATGAAATGGAATGAAATGTTTATTAATTGAATCCATATGAAAAATTTATTCCTTTTTGTGATATCAGAGTTTCCCCTGCTTCCCTGGATGCCCAGCCTGGTTATCGTCTGTTTTTTCTCTGGCAGGAAAGTTCATCAGGTCTTGAATACCGGATTCTGCCTCTTTCCCTTCTCTTAAAAGATTGCCTCATTTCCTTCTTACGACTGGAAGTATAAGCGGAATTTACGATAAATATATGAAAATTATTTTGTAATTTTATATTTTTCAGAAAATAGTTCTCTATTAGTATAACTTGACACAGCAACTCCTTCTGCTATAATATTTCTTACCATAACCGGCCCGCAAAAGAGCCGCGGTATCACAGGGATCCAAAAGTTTTTTAAAAATTTAAAATTTTGAATGAAAATGCCTTTCTCAATCGTGTTTATAGTGAAACAGGAAAAAAGTCAACATGTTGGGAGGCGTTTTTTTATGAAGAGATTAGGAAAAGGAATTATCATCGGAACTGCTGTAGTTGTTCTTGGAAGCACAGCTGTATTTGCCTCAGGCTTTGGAAATGGTGCTGGCAGCCAGGGAAGAGCTGCCGCTGCCACAGAGTCTGCCCCATCCTGGCAGGGTGACGGCATGAACTGTACAGATGCCGATGGAGACGGAATCTGTGATTATCACCAGGACGGATCCTGCCAGTACACAGATGCAGACAGCGACGGAATCTGCGATTACCACCAGGACGGATCCTGTCAGTACACAGATGCAGACGGTGACGGGGGCTGTGATCATTATCAGGAGAAGATTTCCTCCGGCCTGGCAGCCGGGAGTCGTCATGGAGCCGGCCATCACAGAGGACGGGGAAACTGCCATAATTAAAGAAGGATGGAAAAAGAGATGCGAAGTGAGGAAGAAGCCGGAAGGGCCATTGATCTGTACGGGGACACAGTAAGGAGGATCTGTATGGTACATTTGAAAAATGCTGCGGACACAGAGGATATATTCCAGACTGTATTCCTGAAGTATGTCCTCCACTCTCCGGATTTTGACAGCCCGGAGCATGAGAAAGCCTGGATCATACGGGTCACAGTCAATGCCTGCAAGGATCTCCTGAAAAGCTTTTTCCACAGTAAGACCCTGCCTCTGGATACTCTCAGGGCAGTGCCGGCCAAAGGGACGGAAGATTACAGCGATGTGCTGGAAGCGGTTCTGTCCCTTCCTGCAAAGTACAAGGACGTGGTGTATCTCTATTATTATGAAGAGTATTCTGCGGCAGAGATCAGCCGCATCCTGAGGAAAAATGTAAATACTGTCTATACCCTTTTGAACCGGGCCAGGCAAATGCTGAAAGACAAATTGGAGGAGGTGGAGAAATGAAGGAAAAAGAAAAACTGAAAGCCGCCTTCGATCAGGTCCGGGCTGAGGAGGAACTGAAGGAACGGACCAAAGAATATCTTTCTGAAAAGGTATATGCCCGGAAAAAGAAAAGAAACTCTCCTCTCCGGAATTTTGCGGCGGCCGCTGCCTGCGCCCTTCTGGTCTTTCTGGCAGGAGGCTCTTACCTCTACTTTACTCCCACTGCCTATATCAGCGTAGATGTGAATCCTTCCCTGGAGCTGGGGATCAACCGTTTTGACCGGATCATCTCTGTCACCGGCTATAATGAAGACGGCAAGGCTCTGGCGGATTCTCTGGATTTGAAATATATGGATTACTCCGATGCCCTGGAATCCCTCCTGGCGGATCAGGAGATGGAGGTTTACCTCTCTGACAATGCAGATGTAGTGCTTACTGTGGCCGGGAACAGCGATAGCCAGAACAGCCAGATTCTGGAGACAGTAGAGTCCTGTGCCTCAGGCTATGAAAACATTCACTGCCATTCAGGAGACACAGAGGAGATCCACCATGCCCATGATGCAGGGCTTTCCTTCGGCAAATATCAGGCCTATCTGACCCTGAAAGAACTGAACCCTTCTGTTACTCTGGAAGAAGTGCAGGATATGACCATGTCCCAGATCCGGGAACTGATCCAGGAATATTCCCAGGAAGACTCTCAGGGAAACTCTCAGGGGAATTCTCAGGGAAACTCCCGGAAAAACTCCTCAGACAGTACCGATGACAGCTCAGACGCCGCACAGGAATCCACCGGCAGCGGCGATTCCTCCGAGACTTTCCAGCACGGACACCATGGATATGGGCATAAAAATGGACATGGAGAAGACGACTAAGAACAGCACAGATCGAAAATATCCCAAAATGAGCCCAAATCCCCCCTTGCCAAAAGGGGGGATTTATAGTATCATAGTAAGGCAGTAAATCAAACATATGTCCTGTTAGTTTAACGGATAAAACAAGCGCCTCCTAAGCGCTAGCTGTGGGTTCGATTCCCGCACGGGACGTAACCGAGAAGCCGAAAATTCCTTGAAAAATCAAGGTTTTCGGCTTCTTTCAATTTTTGAAAAAATCTTGCTAATCGAAAAGTTGTACATTTGTCTGTAATTCCTTCTGTTCTTGTTCTTCATAGAACCGGTCTGCGATATATCCTGCTGACTCCGCCCAAAGCGTATTTTCAGTATTCTGCAGAGCCTGATATGTCTTAGAATGGTAAAAAGCTCCAGCAGCTTCCTGGAAAGAAAGATGCTCCCTTTCCTTGATAATATCAATCACATCCCGGATCTGGATACACAGGTTCATCGTTATATCTTTGT
>DWYL01000200.1 GCA_019118685.1 Candidatus Blautia merdipullorum | reverse complement strand
GGGCCTTATCCATATGCGGGTAATCGTCAAGGAAATGACCCGGGATGAAGCCATCATCCAGATGGTGGACGCCAATTTGCAAAGGGAACACATCCTGCCTAGCGAACGGGCTATGGCATATAAAATGAAGCTGGAAGCCATCAAAAGGCAAGGTATGAGGACAGATCTAACTTGTGTTGAAAATCAACACAAGTTAAAAGGCAAAAAATCGCGGGACATTGTTGCAGAGCAAGCTGGTGAAAGTGCAGATAAGGTTCGTGCCTACATCCGTTTAACAGGAGCCTGTGAAAAAATCTCTGTAATTACAGATCTTCTATGATAATTGTTGGGCTGAAAGCGAGTCTGAGAGCTTTCAGCCCTTGGGTTATATATAACAGCACATGCTGAGCATGTCAAGTACGGGCGGGGTCTCCGCCCGTTTTTATCAGTGATCTCTTACTCTGGGAGCCTGCCTTCGTACATGATGCTCAGCTCCCCATATACCTGTCCCCAATTCCGGATCGGCATGGTCCATTTTTTTGTAGCTTCAAAAGTCGCCAGATAAAGCGCTTTTAAAAGGGCTGTATCGCTTGGAAATACGCTTCTCTGGCGGTTCAGCTTTCGATAGGTGGAATTCAGCGATTCGATCGCATTGGTTGTGTAAATGACCTTCCTGACTTCTGGGGAAAACTTGAAAATCGGACAGATGGCATCCCAGTTCTGCTTCCAGCTTCTCATCGAATTCGGATATTTCACAGACCATTTTTCTCTTACCTTCTCCAGAGCGTCCAGGGCCTGCTCTTCTGATGGCGCATGGTAAATGGTCTTTAAATCATTAGCAAATGGCTTGCGGTCTTTGTCTGCCACGTATTTCAGGGTATTCCTTACCTGGTGTACAATGCAGCGCTGGTATTCCGTCTTAGGGTATGCCGCGGCGATTGCTTCTTTGATTCCGCTCAGCCCATCGGCGCAGAGGATCAGGATCTCTTTCACTCCGCGGTTTTTCAATTCATTCAGCACGGAAAGCCAGTATTTTGCGCTTTCGTTGTCTCCCACCTGAATGGTCAGAACCTCTTTCTGACCGTCCAGATTGATTCCAAGAATGACATAGGCTGCCAGCTTCCGGATGACTCCATTATCCCGGACAGAATAATGAATGGCATCGATATAGAGCACTGGATAAATTTCCGACAGCGGACGTTTTTGCCAGTCTTCAATCTGGGGCAGGATTTTGTCTGTTACGTCGGAAATGAAGCCTTCTGACGCTTCAAATCCGTAGATATCCTCCAGCGTTTCTGAAATCTGCCGGGTGGTCATTCCCTTGGCATACATAGAGATGATTTTCTGGTCAATGGATGAGATATCCTTCTGGCGTTTGCGGACAACTTGCGGTTCAAACGTAGATTTGCGATCCTGGGGAACCTGGATATCCATTGTCCCATAACTGCTGTTGACTCTTTTGCTCTTATATCCATTGCGGTAATCGTCACTGTCAGAACGCTGGGATTTCTGATAACCAAGGTGTTCATCCATCTCCGCTTCCATCATTTCTTTGATTGTACCGCCCAGCAGGTCTTTCAATGCCTCCTGAATATCTTCTGCGGACTGAATGTCATACTCCTGAAGGAGCTGCTGAATGATGCTGCGTTTTCCTTCGGTCATAACGACCTTATGTACCGGTTTCTTTTCTCTTGCCATAATAATAGGCCTCCTATGATTTAGATTTTATCATAGAAGACCTATACTTAGTAGCTATTTACAGAAAAAGTTTCACACAGTCGACAGGACTTAACCCATTCAATTTTTCTTTGATTCGGTTATGGTTATAGTACTCAAGATAAGCGATCAGTTCCTGGCAGAACTCGTCTAATGATTGGAACGTCCGCAGGTATAGCAGTTCCGATTTTAACAGTCCGAAGAAGTTCTCCATAACCGCATTGTCCAGACAGTTTCCCTTTCTGGACATACTTTGCCGAATGCCTTTTTCTAACAGTCTTTTTTGATACCTGACGTTCTGATATTGCCAGCCCTGATCCGAATGAAGGATCAGCCCGCTGCTGTCCGGGAGCCGGGAGAATGCTTTATCCAGCATCTCATCCACCTGGCGGTAATTAGCCCGTTCACTGATGGCATAGCTGATGATCTCACCATTATACAGGTCAAGCACAGGAGAGAGATAAAGTTTGCTTCCAAACAGGGAAAACTCAGTCACATCAGTTACCCATTTCTGATTCGGCCTTTCCGCATGGAAATCTCTAGCCAGTAGATTTGGTGCAATCTTGCCGACTTCTCCACGGTAAGAACGATACTTTTTCATTCGTACCATACATTTTAGGCCTGACTCCTTCATCAGCTTTTGTACCGTCTTGTGGTTCAGACAAAAGCCTCTGTTGCGTAATTCCATACCAATCCGCCGATACCCGTACCGGCCTTGATTCTCCTGATAAATTGCTATGATTTCCGCCCTTTCTTTTGCGTATTTATCCACAGCATTGGCTTTCCGGGAATGATAGTAGTATGTACTTCGGGGAATGCCGGCCAGTTTAAGTAATGCTGCCAGAGGATAATCACGCCTTAATTCTGTAACAGCAGCCACAACATCGCTTATTCGGGTTTTTCCCGCTTCTGAATTAAGGCGTTTAATTTTTTTAGGTAATCATTCTCCATTCTCAACCGGTAATTTTCTTCTGACAGCCGCTTGTTTTCCTGTTGCAGCTCCGACTGTTCCTGCTTCTTTTGTCGTTTTTCGCTACCTTTTGTCGCCTGCTTTTTCATAAGTCCCCGTGCACCTTCCTTTTGGAATTTCTTCTCCCACCGGCACACTGTTACAACATCAAGGCAAAAGTGCATAGCTGTCTGTGTACAGGATAAGTGATGTTCCTGCTTGTATTGTAACACTTTTAGGCGAAACTCGCCATCAAAGCCTTTTTGTCGGCCAACCAGATTTCTGCTTAGAAGGCCTTTTGCACCATGCAGCTTATACAAGTTTACCCATTTTTCAATCGGCGTACAGGATACGCAAAATTTCTCGGATGCCTCTTTGCGCGTATGCCCTTCCAGTACATACTGAACAACTGCTAATTTTAATTCCTCACTGAACAATTCTTTTCCCATAGATTTCTGCACCCCTTTCGTTGACTTTCTTGTCCAACTTTTGGGGTGCAGTTCAGAACGCAGTTCCCCTTTCGTCCTCTTGATTACATAAAAGCGGGATTCGCGAATTCTAGCGGGTGGCGAATCCCCTCGCCGGCGTGCCGGCGGAATTGCCTCCAACGCTATCGTCCCCGATTCCAGACAAGGTTGTGTGCGCCATGGTCGGTATGGGCGTTGTGTGCGCTTATAAGGCGCGCGTAACGTCCATACTGGCCTTTTATGCTAGAGATAGGGCTCGTTATCGCGTCAAGAAGCTAACCCGCTGGTAAATGATGCTAGAAACGTCGCAGTGAGTCACCTACAATTTATTTATCTGCATTTCCGAAGTCGAATCCATTTCTGAGGGATTCTCCTAATTTTTCTCGCGCTGTCTTTTTCGGATTTTTGATCAACTCTTTTTCTGCCTTCCATGCTTCTGCTCGTGTCGGTTTTTCCGGAAGGATTATTTCACCGTGTTCTGTTTCATAGGCTTTTATTTTTTGCTTTAGTAAATAAACTATTTCCTGCGTTGTGTTTCTCTCATTTTCTTTTGCTATATATGCGATTTTGTCTAATACTTCTTGATCTGCTCGGATTACAAATTGTGGTTTTTTAGAAGGCATACTTATATAATTCCTCTTTTTTATTAATTTTTTTAAGTTTACATAGGTGCTATCCTTGAGTTATCTTATAGATATACAGGAGCTAGCACCTAGATGCACTACATATATGCTACACTTATCTATGTGCATTGTATCATTTTTTCTTGATTATCTCAAGCTTTAAAGGAGGTATTTTATCGTGTACAAGTTAAATCTCAATAAGACCAAAATGCGTTTGTTGGTCAAACAGTTTGATTCTTCTGTTCCATGTTTGAAGGATTGCGTCTATTCTCATTATCGCGGCTGTTATTGGCTACGCTATTATATCCATGGTTGTATCCCAATTCGCGCCACGGTACTGGTCTCTCTCGGTGTGGTTCTGCTTCGCATCCTAAATTTGAATGACAATTCAGAGAAGGTATATGAGGTTCCTGTTCCATTTTTGTGCGATATGAATATGTTGAAATCTGCTTGATTGGTAGATTGGTAGTTTTGGGAGGGCTGTATAATGTCAAAATGCGGTGAGCTTATTTCAAACGTTAATTCTTTGAGCGATTCTGATCTGGTAAAGGAGTTTCTTCTTGCTGAATTTATAATCAATATTGCTTTCATGCATCATTTTCAAGATTTGGTGCTGGTGGATGATCTAGGAGAGTATCAAGATCGGGTTGAAAAGGAAATTATTTCCCGATTTGCTGATGTTGTTGAAAGTTCCTGCTCTTCGCATGTTTTGTCTCAATTCAGAGACCGTTTAAACTCAGTGCTTTTCACTATGGAAGAGCTTCTTGAGGATGGTGCCCAGGACCGCGCGACGGAGGCCGCGCCCGCGCCTATGGCCGGGCCGGCCGCCAAAACGCGGGATACTCATTTTGGTGTGTGACATCTCCTATGGAGGCTTTAGAGTGCAGAGCGACGGCCGCGGCTTTAGGTCGCGCCGTCTGCTCGGAACGGCTTTTTCAGAAAGCCGGTTAGTATTACCGGCTTTCTGTGTACAAAGTGGAAAAACGCCCCGCAAACCCTCATATTTCCTAGAAAAAAGATGTACACAGCACGTTTGTGTACAGTGTGTACAAATATAAAATTTTTATAAACTTTGGAGGTGGTGCTTTATTTTGGCTAG
>DWYL01000023.1 GCA_019118685.1 Candidatus Blautia merdipullorum | reverse complement strand
AAATGAATTGCAATCCTGCATGTCTCCTGATATAATATTAGTTAGTTATCACTAACCTATTTGCGCATAGGAGGGTACATCCATGTTTACTGTTCGTCCATATAAGGAAGAAGATGCTGCGGCCTGCGGGGATTGCTTCTACGAAGGATTCTTTTCATGCTCTGTGGATCAGAACGATAAAATACTTTTGCGTGACTACGCACAGATCCTGATTGAAAAATGCAATTTCACCTATGTTGCGGAAACGGAGGATCATCAGGTCGTAGGATTCATCTGTGGAAAATATGATAAGCGTTTCAGCAAGGCTCTGGCAGCTCAGTATGAGACAAAAAAGCACTATGGCCGTTGGTGTAAAATGTTCCTCAAGTTCTATCTGAAAAGATATAAAATGTCAGCACCATTCCAGAAGCAGTTTGATGCCTTTTTCCGTCAGCTACAGGAAAGGGATAAGGAAACCGTTGGGAAATGCGATCTGGAACTCGTTGCCCTTTCGTCCAGAAGGAATTACAGAAAGGGGTTGGGAACCGCATTGGTCACACAATTTTTGAATCGGGCAAAAGCTGATGGAGCAGATCGTGTGCGGCTTTTTACGAACACTCTTGCATCGTGGGAGTTTTATGAAAAACGTGGATTTAAGAAAGTGGCAGAGAAGCCCTTTCAGGATGGCTCCGGCAATCAGTCCCTCGTTTATGAGTACGTTTGAGGAGGAATAGAATATGAAAAACACCATCTGTGAAAAACTGATGTGGTCAGCGATGACACCTGCTATTTTCAAATATATCGCAGCCAATTGCAAAAATACGGATACATTCAGGGTGAAGAAGAAATCGCGTAAAAACTTTAAAGATATGTTGGCGAGGACACCCGACATAGGCGGTTTTACGAAAAATCCTCTGCGAATCTGTCTTTCCGGCGGAATTGTCTGGATGGCAGTTTATAAGGCAATGGATGGGGCGATGAGCCATGAGCAGTTCGGGGAAATGGTGACAGCCACGATGCAGGCGTCGCTCATTAAAAAAGCTTTCGGGAGTAAAAATCCATTTGATATGGAATATCAAAAAAAGAAAGTCAAGAAGGACAGAATTGCAAATGCCATATCCGACAGCGAATTCAACTGGATGACGGAGACGATTCCCGGAAGGGATGCAGACGAATACACCATCAACTATCACAGGTGCGGCCTGTGTGCGCTTGGAAAACAGGAGCATTTGGAAGAACTGATACCCTATATGTGTGCCATGGATTTTATTTCTGCTGATCTCATGGGCGGCGTGTTATACAGGACAGGTACACTTGCAGAGGGCGCAGAAAAGTGTGATTTCTATGTTTGCAAAAAGGACTCTAAATGGGATAAAGAAAGAAAATACGGACAGCAATCCAAGCTGCAAAAACAGGGAGAGTTGGGAAAGTGGAATATGTGACGGTTGCACAGGAGGGCTTCTATGGACTTTATCATGTCCCTGTTAAGGATCATGATCCCAAAAAGGTCGTCATCGTAGTAGGCGGCAGCGAAGGGAATGAAAATATCCCGATGAATGTGGGTGCTATGTTTGCCAGGTGCGGCATCGCCGCGTTAGGTATTTGTTACTGGAACGTAGACGGGCTGCCGAAAGAACTGGTTCGGGTGCCTGTCGATCCATTTGAAAAAGCAATCCTGTGGCTGAAAAAGAAGGGATATGAAAAGATTATCATGTATGGCATTTCAAAAGGCGCTGAACTGGTATTGCTTTGCGCTTCTCTTATGCCGGATATCTGCGGCGTTGTTGCCCTCTCCCCGATCCACTGTATATGGGGAGGCATGTACGGGAATAAAAGCATGGCATCGAAAACTTTTTCATCTGCCTCCGAATTCACATACAGGGGAAAAGATTTTCCGTGTATGACAGCGCATCTGAAATATGGGCCGGCAATCCGGAACCTCATCCTCCATCAGCAGTTCGAGTTATCCTACATCTACGAAGAACCGCTGAAACATTTTGATGAGGATACAGCCATTCATGTGGAGAACATTCAGGGAAACATTTTATTTATTTACGCAAAGGAAGATCTCATGTGGCCCAGCAAAGAGGCAGTGGCATATATGGTAAACCGCCTGGAAAAACACCGGTTTGCTTTCCGGGTGGATGTCTTGGAATATGAAAAAGCAAGCCACATTCTTGTTCCATTAAATCCATCTAAGCTGAAAATGTTTAAAATTGAGAGACAATATCCGGAAGATTGCAGGCGCAGCCGTGAAGACGCTTTCCATAAAACGATAAAATGGATATCGGAGGTAAAGTGAATATGGCGGTCATGATAGAAAGTCTGATTGGTATCTTATTATTCACAGTTCTGATTGTGTCACTGACGCTGAAAAATCCCCTTACCTCAGTGGGAGATTATCCCCCGGCCATACGGGAGAAATGTATGGAATTAGGATTGATCGAAAAAAGAGAACAACGCTTTACCAGGGCAGATATCCTCCGAAAGGGGATCGCCCTGCTTGCTTTTGTGTTCATCTTCGCTGTTGTCCTGAAACAGTTTAATGGAGCGGATACATTCTGGAAAGGGTTTCGGGATTCCTACCTGATCTGGCTGATCATTGATTGGTATGACGCTCTGATACTTGATTGCATCTGGTTTTGCCATTCGAAAAAAGTCAGGATACCAGGCACAGAGGATATGGAAGAATATAAGGACTATCGTTTTCATATCAGGCAGTCCTGTATTGGTATGCTTCTTGGCCTGCCCGCCTGTCTTGCAGTGGGAGTGATTACAGCAATCCTCTAATCCGCCATCAAATGATATAGAACAAAATATGATTCGCATCCGGCAGGAAATCTCTTTTGAGGTCTCCTGCTTTTTCTTACCCTAAAACGGAAGGAGGTTCCCCATGGCTCGTCTGGTCACAAAGTTCAAATATCTGAAGCCGGATCAGGAAAAGCCCGTCGGTGGGTACGCCACCTACATCGCCACACGTGAAGGTGTGGAGAAGATCGATGAGTCTTTCAAGCTGGCGACCGCAACAGTGAAACAGCAAAAGTTCATTGAAAAGATCCTGCGGGATTTCCCGGATAGTGCCACGATGCTGGAGTATGAAGACTACCAGAAAGAAAAGACCGTGGGAGCCGCCTCTGAATTTATTACCCGTGCCATTGAGGACAATGCCCATGAGATACTAAATCAGAAAACTTATGCCGACTATATCGGCACCCGGCCTGGTGCGGAGCGGTTCGGCAGCCATGGGCTGTTCACGGATGATGGTGTCCAGGTAAAGCTGAAAGAGGTATCTCAGGAGCTGAACGCTCATCAGGGAAATGTATGGACGCTTATTATTTCTCTGCGCCGGGAGGATGCGGAGCGCCTCGGTTTCAATACCGGCGTCCGATGGCGGGATATGCTCCGGACGCAGACGCAGGCTCTGGCCGACAGCCTGAAGATCCCCATGGATCATCTGAAATGGTATGC
>DWYL01000199.1 GCA_019118685.1 Candidatus Blautia merdipullorum | reverse complement strand
TAGCGGAATGCTTTGGGAAGAAAGCTCTTCGTGAGGTATCCAAAAGGGAGATCATGGACAATATCACGTTGATACGTGAACAGGCAGGAGATCGTGCCACACTTAGGGCAATCCACTTTGTGTGTGAAAATGAACGTGTGCAAAAAGAAGTGAACGCATTAAAACAGGATAATTTTCCAGAATTTCTTGCCACGGTAAAGGAATCAGGCAATTCTTCTTTTAAATATTTACAGAATGTATATACATGCCATGATGTACAGCATCAGAACGTGTCTATTGCGTTGGCACTGAGTGATGTTGTGTTCGGAGAAAAAGGCGTTTGCAGAGTTCATGGTGGAGGATTTGCAGGAACCATACAGGCATTTGTTCCGAATTATTTGGTTCCAAACTATCGAAAAGAGATGGATAAGATCTTTGGGAAAGGTTCCTGTGAAGTATTAAAAATCCGTAAGTATGGTGGCATAAAGGTATTATAATCACGAAAACAAAGAAAAGGAGAAATAATCTATGAGTAGCATTTTAGTATTAGGTGGAGCTGGTTACATTGGTTCTCATACTGTGTATGAGCTGATCGAGGCAGGGGAAAATGTAGTAGTTGTTGACAATCTCGAAACAGGCTTTCGTAAGGCTGTTCATCCGGATGCGAAATTTTATCAGGGAGATATCCGGGACAGGGCGTTTATAGATTCTGTATTTGAAAAAGAGGAGATAGATGGAGTCATCCACTTTGCGGCTAATTCACAGGTTGGAGAGAGCATGGTAAATCCACTCAAATATTACAACAATAATCTGTGTGGAACAGAAGTATTACTGGAAAGTATGGTTGCACATGGAATCAACAAGATTGTATTTTCATCAACAGCAGCCACATACGGAGAACCGGAACGAATTCCAATTCTTGAAACAGACCGTACAGTTCCAACAAACTGCTATGGGGAAACCAAACTCTCCATGGAAAAGATGTTTAAATGGACAGCCAATGCCCATGATTTACGTTTTGTATCCTTACGCTATTTTAATGCCTGTGGAGCACATCCAAATGGAAAAATCGGGGAAGCCCATAATCCGGAAACGCATCTGATTCCGTTGATCTTACAGGTGCCGAATGGAAAAAGAGAGTATATTTCCATCTTTGGAAATGATTATGAGACAAAAGATGGCACATGCGTAAGGGATTACATCCATGTGAACGACCTTGCACAGGCTCATATCCTTGCCATGGAATATTTAAGAAAAGGCAATGAAAGCAATATTTTCAACTTGGGAAATGGCGTTGGATTTACAGTAAAAGAAGTGGTAGAAACAGCCAGAAAAGTAACAGGACATCCGATTCCGGCAAAAGAAGAACCTAGGAGAGCAGGAGATCCGTCAACGCTGATTGCATCCAGTGAGAAAGCAAAAGAAATTCTTGGATGGAAACCTCAATTTGATGATCTGGAGACGATTATCACAACAGCATGGAACTGGCACAAAAATCATCCAAATGGTTATGAAGCATAGTATGAGGGGAGAACAGCAATATGATTGATCAGTTGATTTCAGAACTGGTAGCTTATGGACTACAAAATGGACTGGTAGATGATGCAGATAAAGTGTATGTAACCAATGGTTTATTGGAACTATTTCAAAGGCAGGATTATCAGGAACCGGAAGAATCAGGAAAACCGAGAGAACTTCACCTCATTTTAGAGGATATGCTGGCGTTTGCAAAATCACATGGAATTTTAGAAGATGATACAGTAACAATGAAGGATCTTTTTGATACAAAGATTATGGGTATTCTGACACCAGCTCCGTCTGTGGTAAGAAAAGTTTTTGAAGAAAAATATCAGGTGTCTCCAAAGTCAGCCACCGATTTTTATTATCATTTCAGTCAGGCAACAAACTATATCCGCACTGATCGGATTGTAAAGGATGAAAAGTGGACAACGGATACGGAATTTGGTCAGATGGATATCACGATTAACTTGTCAAAACCAGAAAAAGATCCACGGGATATTGCAAAAGCCGGTGTGGCAAAGAAATCCGGATATCCGGCGTGTCTGCTCTGTAGGGAAAACGAAGGGTATGCAGGGCATTTCTCACATCCGGCAAGACAGAACCACAGGATCATACCAATCACTCTGTGTGGAGAGCAGTACTATTTGCAGTATTCGCCATATGTATATTACAATGAACATTGCATTATCTTTAATGAGAAACATATTCCGATGGCGATTAACCGGATGACGTTTGATAAGCTCCTTGATTTTGTTAAGCAGTTTCCGCATTATACAGCAGGTTCCAATGCAGATTTGCCAATCGTAGGAGGATCTATTTTAAGCCATGATCATTTCCAGGGTGGCGGTTATGTCTTTGCTATGGCAAAAGCACCTTACGAACTGGAATTCGAATTAAAAGGATATCCAGATGTACACGCAGGAATTGTAAAGTGGCCGATGTCAGTGATCCGTCTGCAGGGGAGAACAACGGAGAGCATCGTAGAGGCTGCAGATCATATTCTTACGAAATGGCGTGGTTATTCAGATTCTGAAGTTGACATTTTCAGTGAGACTGATGGTATCCCACACAATACAATTACGCCGATTGCAAGGATGCATGGAGATCTGTATGAACTGGATCTGGTTTTGCGTAATAACACCACAACCGAGGAGTGTCCGCTTGGACTTTTCCATCCACATGCTGAATATCACCATATTAAAAAAGAAAATATTGGATTGATTGAAGTTATGGGACTGGCTGTGTTACCGGACAGACTGAAAAAAGAAATGGCAGAACTGGAACAGGCAATTCTGAATCATGAAGACTTAAGACAGAATGAAACGATGGCTGCCCATGCTGACTGGGCAGAGGAATGGATGCCAAAATACGAGATTACAGACAGTAATATTCATTCTATCGTACAGAAAGAAATTGGGATTGTATTTACGAAAGTCCTGGAGGATGCAGGAGTTTATAAGAGAACAGAGGAAGGGAAAGCTGCATTCAAAAGATTTATTGAAAGTTTATAAAAAAAGGACCACTTCATTTTTGTGAAATGGTCTTAAGAAAAAATATTCAGTTTTCACAAAATAGTCCTTTTAGTATTTATACATGATATGGATGCTCAAAATAGTCAGCGTAGAATACTAAAAGGTCGTTCAGATATTTTTTAAGATTGCTCATTTGCGATTCCTCCTTTCCTTGTTTACAAGTTGATTATAGGATAGATGAAAAAGGATTGCTTGCCAAATCGAAAGAAGATATAGACAAATGTTGCAAAGGGGAGTATTTCATGCAGTTAAAATATGTTGACACAAAAGAGGAGATCATAGCAGTAAATAAAAAGTCAAAACATATTGAACCACATCTTCATAATGCACTGGAGATTGTTTGTGTAACAAGTGGAACATTAGAGCTTGGTGTCGGACAGGAACTTTACCATATGGAAAAAGGAGATATAGGCTTTGTATTTCCGGATATTATTCATCACTATCAGGTACTGACACCCGGTGTAAATAAAGCGACTTATCTGATCGCATCGCCATTTACGATTGGTAAATTTGCAGATATCATGCAGTCCATGGCTCCTGAATATCCAGTTATCAAAGCGGAAAAGGTTGAGCCGGAGGTATATAGGGTTATCAATGCGATTTTAGAGACAGAACAGTCAGATATTACAGTCGCACAGGCTTATCTTCAAATTGTGTTGGCACGCTGCATAGGAAAACTGAATCTGGTAGAGAAGAGCCATGTGGGGAGCAATGACCTTATTTACCAGACGGTTTCCTATATATCAGCAAATTTCAAAAAGAAGCTTTCACTGGAAGAGATGGCGAAAGACCTTGGAGTAAGCAAATATGTCTTATCCAGACTCTTTTCCAAAACATTTCATAGGAATTTCAACCAGTATCTTAACGATGCAAGGCTCAACTACGCATGTCATCGTTTGGAAAATACGAGTGATTCTATTACAAATATTTGCCTGGATAGTGGCTTTGAAAGTCAGAGAACATTTAACCGGGTATTTAAGGAAAGATATAAAATATCGCCTAGTGACTATCGGAGTACATGTGTAAAAGATATATTGTCATAAAAGGTTCTGCTGATAGAATAATTTACTTTGATTTCACGCCGTTATGTATTTGATTTTATGTGCGTATGATACGATATTACAATGGTCGTAGAAAATAGATTTTTCAGAAGTAAAAGAACAAGGCGTACTCTAAAGAAAAAGAAAGGCAGGGCATATATGAATATGGGAAATTCCATAATTGATTTTAACGAGAAAAAAGGGTTCATCTGCGATATGGATGGTGTGATTTATCATGGCAATCAGATATTGCCAGGTGTTCCAGAATTCATTCAGTGGTTACATGATGAAAAGAAGGAATACTTATTTTTGACAAATAATAGCGGGTATACACCACGGGAATTAAATCAGAAACTGGCAAGGATGGGACTTGATGTGCCGGAAGAACATTTTTATACCAGTGCATTGGCAACAGCAGCTTTTTTAAAAGAACAGGCGGCAGGATGTTCAGCATTTGTGATAGGAGAAGCCGGTCTGTTAAATGCACTTTATGATGTAGGTATCACAATGAATGATGTGAATCCGGATTATGTTGTTGTGGGAGAGGGACGATCCTATTCATTGGATACATTAACAAAAGCAACGAATTTGGTTCTGAAAGGTGCAAAGCTGATCGGAGCAAACTCAGATGTTTCCGGGCCGATTGAGAACGGCATTGCACCTGCTTGTCGTGCATTGGTTGCACCTATAGAAATGGCAACAGGCACACAGGCATATTTCTGTGGGAAACCGAATCCATTGATGATGCGAACAGGTTTAAATATGCTTGGATGTCATTCCGCAGAAGCTGTAATGGTTGGAGATCGCATGGATACAGATGTGATTTCAGGTATGGAAAGTGGTATGTCTACTGTATTGGTTCTCTCAGGATGCTCAACGAAAGATACACTTAAAACTTATGCATATCGTCCAACTATGGTTTTAAATGGTGTGGGAGATATTGCTACGATGGCAAATTCAAAGAAGAAATAAGTACAAGATAACTGGAAATGTTGCAGGTAAGATCCCTTGCCTGTTTCGCATTTATGTGTTATCCTATTCCATAATTTAGTAGACGAGGTGAGAAGGGATGATTAACTTTTTCTGCAGATAAAATGGAAATATGCGGTGATATTGGGATAGTACAGTATCATTGCGCCTTTTGCAGGAAAGTTAAGAGTCTGTCCTTTTCTATATTGTAGCTGTACAACCATTTCCGGTCAGATACCGGATCAGTATGGGCTGCGGGAACCGGCTTTCCTGCAGCTCTTTTTTAAATTATGATCAGCTTTTTGTTATGACCGGTGTCGGTACAGGAAGAGCTCCTTCCTGCGCTGACGCTGCTGCTGCGGCATGCGGAGAGGCCGCTTTGAAGGAGGAATGTACAGTGTCGATGATACGGGTTGAAAATCTTACGTTTGCCTACCCGTCGGGTTATGATAATATTTTTGAAAATGTCAGTTTTCAGATCGATACAGACTGGAAACTTGGTTTTGCCGGAAGGAACGGAAGAGGGAAAACAACTTTTCTCAATCTTCTGCAGGGAAAATATGAATACAGCGGGACGATACAGGCGTCGGTACAGTTCGACTATTTCCCCTATCCGGTGGAGGACGCCGGCAGGCTGACAGAGGAAGTGTTTGCGGAAGTCTGCCCTTCGGCAGAGGAATGGGAGCTGATGCGGGAGCTGTCCTGGCTGGAAGTGGACGCGGATGTGCTCTGGAGGCCGTTTTGCACACTTTCCAACGGGGAGCAGACCAAGGTGCTTCTCGCGGCTCTGTTTCTGAACAGCGGCCATTTCCTGCTGATCGATGAGCCGACTAATCATCTGGACGCGAAGGCCAGAGAAATCGTGGCGGAGTATCTGAAGAGGAAGAAAGGATTTATTCTGGTGTCCCATGACCGGAGTTTTCTGGACGGCTGCGTGGATCATATCCTTTCGATTAACAGGTCGGATATTGAAGTGCAGAAGGGTAATTTCTCGTCCTGGTACGCCGGCTTTCTGCGGCGGCAGGAGTCTGAACTTGCCAGGGACGCGAAGCTCAGAAAAGATATTTCCAGTCTGGAAAAATCCGCCAGAAGGACAGCCGCCTGGTCGGAGAAAACGGAGGCGGCCAAATACGGGAACGGACCGGTGGACAGAGGATTTATCGGACATAAATCTGCGAAGATGATGAAGCGGGCGAAGTCTGTAGAAGCGCGGAAACTGAAAGCGGCGGAGGAAAAATCAGGGCTTCTTCAGAATCTGGAGACGGCGGAAGACCTGAAGCTTTTTCCTTTGTCCTATTTTGCGGATACACTTGTTTCCTTTTCTGAGGTCGCTCCGGTTTATGATGGAAAAGAAGTCTGCCGTCCTGTGTCGTTTACGGTGAGAAGGGGAGAGCGGATTGCTCTTGACGGCGGGAACGGAAGCGGCAAATCCAGCCTGCTGAAACTGCTGGAGGGAGACGACATCGACCACAGAGGAACGGTCGCCGTGGGTTCCGGCCTGGTGATATCCTATGTTCCGCAGGACACGGCGGGACTTGCCGGATCTTTATCAGATTTCGCAGAGAAAAAACAGATAGAAGAAAGCCTGTTTAAAGCAGTCCTGCGCAAGATGGGTTTTGAACGGGTTCATTTTGAAAAGAGGATCGAGGATCTTTCGGCTGGACAGAAGAAAAAGGTGCTGATCGCGGGAAGTCTTTGTCAGCGGGCGCATCTGTATGTGTGGGACGAGCCTCTTAACTATATTGATATTTATTCCCGCATTCAGATTGAAAATCTGATAAAAAAATTCTCTCCTGCAATGATTTTTGTGGAGCATGACGCCGCGTTCAGGAAAGCGGCGGCGACAAAAACAGTGGAGATATATACGTTGGATAACAAATGATTTTTCATGAAAGAAGGGAAATTGTATGGCGATCTGGAATCCATGGCACGGATGCCGAAAAGTAAGTCCGGGATGCAGAAACTGTTACGTCTACCGCAGGGATGCGGAATTCGGCAAAGACAGCAGTATTGTGACGAAAACAAGTACTTTTGACCTTCCCCTGAAGCGGGATCGCCGGAAGGCGTATAAGCTTCAGCCGGAAGACGGCCCGGTTTATACCTGTATGACTTCGGATTTTTTTATCCGGGAAGCGGACGAATGGAGACCGGAAATCTGGAAGATGATCCGGGCGCGGGAAGATCTGCATTTTGTGATCATTACCAAAAGGATCGAGCGATTCATGGAGTGCATTCCGCCGGACTGGGGACGGGGATATGAAAATGTAACGGTCTGCTGTACCTGTGAGAATCAGGAAATGGCGGACAGGCGGCTTCCTGTGTTCCTGGAAATGCCCGTCAGACATAAGGAGACGATCCATGAGCCTATGCTGGGAGAGATCCATATAGAAAAGTATCTGGCAGCAGGTCAGATTGAACATGTAACCTGCGGCGGAGAGTCGGGAGACGGCGCCAGACTGCTGGATTACAACTGGGTATTGTCTGTAAGAGAACAGTGTATTGCCGCAGGGGTGTCTTTTTACTTCAAACAGACCGGGGCAGTGTTCCAAAAGGACGGAAAGATATACCGCATTGCGAGAAAAGACCAGATGACACAGGCGCGGAAAGCAGGGATCGACTATGGGGGTATCTGAAATATGCGGTCTCAGGGTACGGTTGTGGGAAAAGTTTGAAGGGGAAGAATTCTGCTATAGATAATAAGTAAATATAATAGCTACCTGAGATATATAAAATTTATTTTTGGTAAACATATTATTGATTAAATTAATCCATTACTATACAATAAAAGTAACACTAAGTAATTTTTACCGGGGAAGGAGGCAAGGATAATGGTTGATATAAATACGATAATTGCAGGCAATATATTTGTCCTGCTCAAAAAACAGAATAAAAAACAGACGGATCTTGCGGATGCTCTCGGGACAACTAAACAGACAGTTAACAAGATGCTTAATGGCACACGAATGATCAATGCTGCCGAACTTAAATCTATTGCAGATTATCTTGGGGTAAAGATGGAAGAACTGACAAGAATATCCGCTGTACAGACAGATACAGATGTTGTTCATGTATTCATGGGTAAGGTGCAGTCTGAGCAGGCAAAACAGGCGCTTGAAATAGCTGATGAACTTTCTGATATGATTTTGTTTCATAAAAAGGTACGTGAGAACGGGAATGCCGTGATGACCGCGTGGGAGGATAACTGATGGGAGATGTTTTTGAAGAAAGTTTATTTAATAAGCAGCCGAGACAATTTAATGAAATAGATGTTCGGGCCAGGGCATTTGCTGCAAATTATTGTGGAAACACTATCATTCGTGACTCGATATTCCAGGTTGTTACGAATTATGCACGAAAAAGAGAATTGTCTGTGGAAATATTAAGATACCCATTTAAAGATGAGGAATTATGGGCATTTACATTTGTAAAAAAAGGGACCTTGTTTCTCTGCGTAAACTCTGAACTTTCAATGTGTAAACAGTTTTTTGCGGCTGCTCATGAACTATACCATATTCATTGTTATGCGGAGGATATTGAACCCGGTATTATCACCAGCGGTTCGTTGCTCGAGTCAAAAACAGTAGATGACAGGGCAATGTCACAGGAGGATCTGGAGGCGAATGCTTTTGCCGGTTTATTATTAATGCCGGACAATATGCTGGATGAGCAGATTAAAATGTACGGTATCACAGGTGAGATGATTTCTGTAGATGATATACTGACATTAATGGAATTATTTGCACTTCCTTTTAAAGCGGTTGTTCTTCGTCTCGCAGAGAATCATAATATAACTGCTGCAAAGGCACAGAACCTTCTGAAAACCGATGCGTCCTTTGTGTCGGAACGAATGAAACTGACAGGAAAAGCGCTTGGATGGCAGCAGAACAGCAAGGAACTTGTTCATTTTGGCACTCTGCTTGATGATATGAAAAATAACAGAGATAAGGAGCTTCTGACAGATAGCAGAGAAGAATCCGACAGAGAGTACCTGGAAAAAATCAGGAAGGGCTTTTGGAATGAATATTAAAAGCGCATAAGGTTGGAGAGATGTTGATTTTGCGCTGACCGGAAGGGAAAGGAGACGGTATATGACAAAGGAAAAAT